>CAYYSD010000033.1:3481-24306 GCA_964474285.1 uncultured Anaerolineaceae bacterium
TTGCTGTCTTCGACGATCACCGTCACACCATCCTCGCCCGTCGCGAGCCGCCGCCAGCCGCCCCCATCCTGCGCCCATGCGCCCTTGCCCCGTTCGGCCACCAGGATCTCGCCGGTGGACCCATCTCCGACGACGCCGATCGTCACCTCGTCGCCCTCAACGAGGCCGAGGTTCACGCAGTACATCGGGATCCGCGAGGCGTAGTTCCTCGTGCCGCAGATCGGGTCCACCAGCCAATGTGCGGCGCCGCCGCCCGGCGCCTTGCCGCCCCGTTCTTCCCCCACGACGGCGAACCCCAGCGCATCCTGCACGATCGCGCGCACCGCATCTTCGACGGCCACGTCCGCCTCCGTGACCAGGTCGCGCCCGCCTTTCGATGAAATCGCGCTCCTGCCCATGCCTCCCCGGGCGATTTCGAGACCGCGCGTGACAGCGGTGATGGCGTGCAATGTTTCGAGACGAAAGCTCGGAGCGTCCACGGTCGGCACGATAACGAAAAAGTCGTTAACCGGGAAGTGTCATTCCTTCGCGGGGCGCTTCTTGCGCTTTGGCGCCTCGACCAACGGCGCCGTCGGCGCCTGCGCTGCGCTCAGCGCCGCGAGTGCGTCATCCACCCGGTCCAGGCGCAGGTGCAGGCCATAGACCATGTCCATGAGCCTCCGGAATTCCGAGAGCGGAACGCCGCCCGCCATCTCAATGAGCGGCTCGTAGGCGTGGCGCGTCATTTCACCCATCGCCGTGCGCGTCCCGAGGTAGGTCTTCTGCGCCTCGGTCTGCAGGTCCTCCGCGGCGGGCGTGTCGGCAGCCTTGTCGGCCGCCTGCCCGAACGCGGCCATATAGGCGTCGGTTGCTTGCTTCCACGTCTGCAGGAGGGCGGCCATCGGGTCGGGAGTGCTCTCAGCCATCCCGCGCATCCTACCAGACTCGGGCCGTCAATGAGGAATGCCCGAGCTCGCGCTACCGGTACTTGGTCTCGTCCAGCACCACGTACATCAGGTCGCGTTCGTGCGGCCTCAGGAAACGCGCAGGGTTGTCCGGCATCGCATCCATGAACTTCTCGGCGCGCAGCGAACCGTCCGGCTGGGGCGTGTACAGCCCCGTGAGGACGTAGGGGCTGTTGATGTCGAGCTGCATCGCCCAGTACGCCCCCGCCGCCCAAAGCGCCTTCGCCAGCGTCTCGGCGCTGAGCGAGTTGCCCGCCGCCACCAGCAAATTGCCGTCTTTCGTCATCCCCACGGCCGACCGCCACGTGATGAACTCGGCCGAGTTCACCGCGACATAGCCCCAGGTGTCGTTCCCTTCGCTCACCCGCCGGCTGATCTCACCTTTGTCGACGAGAAGCACGGCGTTTTGCCGCACGGCCACCATCGAATCGTCCCAGGCCAGGTCACGGCCCCATTCGCCCATCTTGATCGTGCCGTCCGCGAGCACCGCGATGGTCGCGAGGCCGTTGCGCATCGGCAGGTACGTCTTGCCGTCCGCATACATGCCGTAGTTGCCGTGTGGACCCTTGAACCCACCGGTGAAGGCGATCAGCAGCTGCGACTGCGCATCCTTGGGCACAACGCCGGGGCCTTTGATGCCGCGTGCCCCGCCGGGTTCGCCCGTGCCTCCCACCATGTTCAGGCGGATGCGCCGCGCGTCGAGGCAGAGCACGCCGACGAGCGCGTAGGGCCTGGTCTTGTCCGGGCGGACGAACGTCTTCGCCATCAGCACATCGCCGGGCGATGATCGCGGCAGCCCCGCCGTCGTCCACACGCCCTCGCCTGCTTCGAGGTTGTCGCGGAGAGGAATGGTCGCCGGCAGCACCATCGGCGCCGGGCCGAGTGCGTCCGCTGTCAGCCCGCCCGTTGACCGCCCGCTCGATCCGATGATGTAGACGATTTCGCGACCAGCGGCTTTTGGCACGAAGTCCACACGCGTCACGAGTTCGCCGAACGGATTGGTGTCGCCGCCCAGCAGCCGGTACTTCACCTTCGTTACACGGTCGTCGACGCGGAAGTAGAGCGCCTCAATTCGAGCGGTATTTTCGTCGCCGATGAGTTTGCGGCTGAGGTCCGCACCCTGCGCGGTGAACTTCGAACGGAAGGGGTACGCGACGGCCGCCCCGGCCACCATGATCGCCAGCACGCCAAGGGCAAGGCGCTTCCAGGTGAACCATCGGCGGCGCCTGGCCGGCGACGGCTGCCGGGCAGAAGTCGCTCCCACCGCCTCCGCGAGTGGACCGAAATCGCCGCCCGCAAGGGCGGCAAGAGGTTCCCCGTCGACCACCGCCTCATCCTCCGCCGAAGGGCCCGATTCGATCAGTGGGACACGGCGAGTCGGGCGCCCTCTTCGCAGCACGAATGTATGCTATTGGCGCCGTCGTTAGATTCAATCGGTTCGCGCCGCATAGGGCGGGGGAATTGTCCCTATGGCAGCCCGAGCGGCGCGCCGACGACCGTTTCTATTCGCCTCAGCACCTCTGTCGCCAGCAGGTCGCCGCCCGCGCGTGTGAGGTGGATGCCGTCCCCCTGTCGCAGCTCCACCTCGCTCCCGGAGACCGACCCGAACGCGGAATACTGTCCGTTTGCGTCGGCGAAGAGTTCCCACGAATCGAAGAACAGGATCCCGCCGGGCCGGCGGGCCGCTTCCTCCCGGTAGATCTGGTTGACCTCTTCCAGCCGCGCGGAGAAGCCATCGTCGCGCATGACGGGCTGACCCACCCAGATCACCACACGCCCCGGGGCCGCCACCAGGTCCATCGACCCGGCCACCCGGCGCCGGTATTCGTCGCGCCAGCCCTGGGTCAACGGCTGGAAGATCTCGCCGTCCGGCCGGCGCAGCCCCTGGCTGTCGTTCGCGCCGAACACGATGACCATCACCTCCGGGTCTGCTTCGCGCCTGATCCTGGCCAGCTCGGCGGGCCAATCGAACACATCTGGCCGGCTCAGCCCGGTGGAGATGCGGTAGTCGAGCACCGGGGCGATCAGCCCCGTGTCGCTGGCGATGCGCACCAGCGATTGCCCGAAGACCTGCGCCATCGAGTCGCCGCCGACCCACAGCGTGAGCGGCTCTTCCCTCGTCGGAGGGCGAACGGTCGGGGTGGCCTCGGGCACTTGCGTGACCGCCGGATCGGGCGTCTGCACCGCCTGCGTGTCGAGGAACGAAGGCCCCGCTGCCTCGCGATCGAGCGCGTCATCAAGCCACTCCCGCGGACGGTCGAGCGCCACCAGGTGGCTCACAAAATGCACCGGCCGCCACACGCGCAGCCAGTTCGTGCGCGCCGCCCCGAACGGCTTCTGCTGGGCATCCGCCAGCAGCGCGTCGGCGTTCAGGAGCGCCCCGAATGCCAGCGCGAAGGCTGCGACGAAGACCGCCATGCCGCTGCTCATCACCGGGGGACGGCCGTCGCGCGGCGGCGGAGTTCGTCTCGCCATGGCCTCGACTCTATCGCAGGCGCGCCCGGGTGCCCAGCGCGGGGAAAGCGGCTGTAACGAAAACGAGGGCCCCCATTTGGAGGCCCTCGTTGGTGCGCTGACGTGGTGGTCGCGGCGGCTTACGCCTTGGCGCGCCAGGTCTTCATGAGGTGGGTGTAGGGGAACCACACGGTCGGCCGGTAGTTCCGGATGTCCGGCGCCCAGAAATACGTCCGGGTGTCGGTGCTGAAGAAGATCTCGTACTGCTCTTCAGCGACGAGCTCCTCGATCTCCTTGATCGTCACCTGGCGCTCTTCCGCCTTGAGCTGGCCGCGCTGCTTGTCCATCAGCGCTTCGAGCTTGTCGTCCTTCACGTAGCTCAGGTTGATGCGTCCCCGGGCAGGCTTCATCGTGAACTTCTCGGTGATCGCATCGATCGTCGTGGGAATTGCGCGCGGGCTGTGGCCCATGCCTTCATAGTTGCCCTGGTACGTCGTCGTCAGGTAGCTCGTCTGGTAGGGCTGGTTGTTGTCGGTGATGTTGATCCCGATTTCCTTGAGATGCGCCTGGGAAAGGGTCGCCTGGTCAAGGTATTCCTGGCCATAGGCGGTAACGTCGGCGTGGCTCCACGTGGTCTCGATCTTCGGCTGGCCCGCCGCCGCCAGGAGCTTGATCGCCTCCGCCTTGTTGTAGTCCCAGTACTTGGCCTGGGGCAGGTCTTTCACCTGGCGGGCATACGTCAGGCCGACATGGAACAGCTGGTCCGGCACGCCCTCGCCCTTGGTGAGCGCGTCGCGGATCGCCTTCCGGTTGATACCCATGCTGAGCGCCTGGCGCACACGCTTGTCGTTGAACGGCGGCTTGTCGGTGCGCAGGTAGATGTATCCGCCGATGCCCTGCGTCTCTTCGAACTTGGCATCCGGGCGGTTCTTCTTCACCTGGTCGCGCGGGTCGGGCAGGAAGAGCCAGGTCAGGTCAACCGATTTTGCCGAGAAGTCAGCGACGCGCTTGGCCACGTCCGTCGGACCGAAGGCCTTGACCTCATCGAAGTACGGATACGGCTTGTCGAAGTAGTCCGGGTTCTTCTTCCAGGTGAGGCTGACTCCCGACTGCACTTCCGTGTGGATGAACGGACCGCTGCCCACCATCTTCTGGGTCGCTTCCGCCGACTCCGCGTGCTCCTTGGGCGAGATCCAGACGCCAAGGTTTCCGCCGAGCACGCTGATCGTGTCGGCATGGACAGCCTTCGTCGTCAGCCGGAATGTCGTGGCGTCCGGTGTCTCCATCTTGTCGACGAAGTTCAGTGTTGTCTTGTGGACCGACTTCTCGAACGTGCGATAGCGGTCGAAGGCATACCGGATGTCTTCCGATGTCACCGCGCGCCCGTTGTGGAATTTAGCATTCGGCTTGAGCTTGAAGACGTAGGTGGTTCCGTCGGGCTGCTCCGGCATCGCCTGTGCCAGGTCCGGCTCCATGCCGTTATCCCCCGGCTGATACTCGGGCGTACCGGCGCGGAACCGGAGCAGCTTGCTGTAGCTCAGGCCGTTGACGTACGCCGTTTGGAACGAGGTGACGGTGTACGGGTCGAGGACCGGCGGGATAGCAGGCATCTGGAAGGAAAAGCTCCCGCCCGGAGTGACCTGCTGGGCGGCCGTCGGTTGAGCGGCGGTGGTCGGTGTCGGCAGCAGGCCCTTGGGCGTTCCCGACGCGCCTCCGCCGTCATCGTCGTCGTCGCCACAGCCCACGAGCGCGAAGGCGCCGGCGCCGACACCCGCCAGGCCCGCGCCCCGCAGTGTCGTGCGACGGCTTACTCGCTTCCGGAGCCAGTAGTTCGTTGAATCTGCCATGTGGATGTACCCTCCTCAGCGCCTGGATGGCGCATAACCCCTACGCATAAGTACGACTACTGACGCAGCCGTGGATCCAGGACGTCCCGGAGGGCGTCCCCGAAGAGATTGAAGCCAAGAACGGCCAGGCTGATCGCGAGGCCGGGCACCATCGCGGTCCACCACGCCGATTGCCACACGGAGCGCGTGTCCTGAAGCATCGCGCCCCAGCTCGGGTGACTGGCGTCGGCGATGCCCAACCCGAGGAAGCTGATGGCTGCCTCCGCCAGGATCGCGTTGCCAATCTGGATGCTCGCGATCACGATGATCGGCGCGACAACGTTCGGGAGGACGTGGCGAATCATGATTCGCCCGCTCGTGTTGCCGACGCACTCCGCCGCCTCAACGTATTGCAGACCGCGGATCGAAAGGACCGAGCCACGCACGATGCGCGCCGTCGTCGGAGTAATGATGATTCCGATGGCGAGGCTCACGAGGAAGAACGACTTCCCCGTGTAGCCGGTGTCCTGGTTAAAGATCGAAAGGAAGAAAACCAGGAACACCAGCGGCGGGAAGCCCAGCAGGATGTCGAGCATCCGTCCGAGGGCCAGATCCACCCACCCGCCAAGGTAGCCCGAGACGAGACCGATGGTGGTGCCAAGGATCGTGCCCATCGCGACGGCCGTGAACCCCACTCCGAGCGACACCCGGCTCCCGACGATCGTCCGGCTGAACATGTCACGGAAGAGGTTGTCGGTGCCGAAAGGATGCGACAGCGAAGGTGCCTGGAGGCGCGGGAACTTGGTCGCATCAACCGCATGCGGTGCGAGTTGGTCCGCGAAAATTGCGACGGCAATTAACAGTATGCAAACGATCCCAGCGCCAGCACCTATCGGCTTTCTTCGCGCGATTCGAAGCAGTCTTTGGGCGCGCGATTGTTGTGCGCGAATGTCCCCGCCGCCCAATACGCGCGTGGTGTCAGCCATTGAACTCATGCGCCGTACCGTATCCTTGGATCAATCCAGGCATAACTCAGATCCACCAGCAGGTTCAATGCAACCAGGACGGCCGCGAAGAAGAGGACAATCCCCTGGATCTGAGTGTAGTCCTTGCTGCGAACCGCACCCAGCGTGAGCCCGCCCAGCCCGGGGAGCGCATAGATCGATTCGAGCACCACCGTGCCCCCGAAGAGCACGCCTACCTGGAGCGCGAAGAGCGTCGTGACCGGGATCATCGCGTTCCTCAGCGCGTGCCGGATGACGACCATCCGCTGCGCGAGACCCTTGGCGCGCGCCGTCCGGATGTAGTCCTGGCGCAACACTTCGAGCATCGACGAGCGGGTCACACGGGCCAGGCTGGCGCTGAGGGCCAGGCCGAGCGATATGGCTGGCAGATAGAGCTGCTCGAGGTTCTTGAGGGGGTCGTTCCAGATGTCGGCGTACCCGACGGGCGAGCTGTAACCCCACCACTTGGCCGGGAACACGATCAGCATCGTCCCCAGCCAGAATGACGGAATGCTCAGCCAGCCGATGGTTAAGAAACGCAACGCGTAATCGACCGCGGAGTCTTGCTTCACCGCCGAAAGCACGCCGATGGGCACCGCGATGATGAGGGCCAGGCCCGTCGAGAGCAGCGTCAGCTCAATCGTGAGCGGAATACGAACGCGCATCTCGCCCCAGACGTCACGCTTGGTGATCAGCGACTTGCCGAGATCGCCCCGGGCGAGCTTGCCGATCCAGGTGACGTACTGCTCCACCGGGCTCTTATCGAGGCCCAGCTCCTTGTCGATGGCCGCGCACTGCGATGCCTCAACGTCCGGTGTTTGCAGCACGATGTGGCAGATGTTGCCGGGCGCCACCCGCACGGCCATGAACACGATGATGCTTATCGCGAATAGGACAAGCAGCGCGAACAGCGCGCGCTTGACGATGTACTGACCCATGCGCCGGTGAACCCCCCGATTCCGAACGCGATTCGCGGCATTATGGTCGGGGGCCCTGGTTTAATCAATAGGTGTTTACCGATCTCCCTATGATGCCCGTCCAACGATTCATTAGACGTTAAACAAAATGTTCAGGATGTCCCCGTCTTGGACGACATATTGCTTTCCTTCTGTCCGCAACAACCCGCGTTTTCGCGCCTCGGCCTCGCTCCCGGCTGCGATCAGATCCTCGAAGCGGATCACCTCCGCGCGAATGAACCCCCGCCGCAGGTCTGAGTGGATCTTGCCGGCCGCTTCCGGCGCCGTGGAGCCCTTCTCCACCGTCCAGGCGCGGCACTCGTCCGGCCCCGCGGTCAGGAAGCTGATCAGCCCCAGGAGCGCGTAGCTCACCCGGATCGCCTCGGCCATGCCGCTTTCCGTCACGCCCGCCTCCGCCCGGAATTCCTCCGCCTCGGCCTCCGTGAGATCGTTGAGGTCCATTTCGAACTTCCCGCAGAACACCGAAACGTCCCGTCCAGGGCCGGCGAAACGCTCGCGATGCTGCGCCTCCAGCGCGCGCCGGTTCGCCAGGTCGGCCTCCCCAATGTTGATGACGATCAACATTGGAAGCGCTGTCAGAAACTGCGAACCTTCCAACAATTTGTGATCTTCGCTGGTGAGCCCCTGGGCGCGGATTGGTACTTCGTTTTCCAGCCCGGCTTTCATGCGCTGGAGCAGGTCTTTGAGCCGCTGAAGTGTGTCCCGTTCCCCTGCCTTCATCGAGCGCAATTCCGTCTCGAGTTTCTGCAATCGTTTTTCGATGATGCCGAGGTCGAGGAACGCGAGCTCCAGGTCCATCGTCGCGATATCCCGTGCGGCGTCCACCGTCACGTCCGGGTGGGGCACGCTCTCGTCTTCGAAGCCGCGGACGACGTGAATGAGCGCGTCCATTCGCGCCAGCTCGTTCACAAACTTCCCCGCCGGTCCCTCGCCCTTGCCGAACGATTCCCCCGCCGCCGGGAAGTCGACGTACTGGATCGTGGCGTAGGTCGTCTTCTTCGGTTTGTAGAGCTGCGCCAGCCGGTCCACCCGTCCGTCCGGCACGTGCACCACGCCCACGTTCGGCTGGTTCGAACTGCTGTAGGCGCCAACCTGCGCACTGCCGCGCGTGACCGCGTTGAAGACCGTTGTCTTGCCCGACCGCGCGAGCCCGATAATCCCGAGTTGCATAGCACGAGGGTACGGTGGGGCGCGGAATCACGCACCCATCGCTAGCCCCGCATCGCCTGCGCCAGCCGGGTGCGGAACTTCGGCGACCACACGCTGTTCCCGGGCGGTGTGACGGCCACGATGGCCCACACCACCGCAACCGGGAGCCAGGCCGCGGCCGTCCCGAAGAGCACCAGCACGACCGCCTGTGCCCCGGCCACGGGTCCGGCCGTCAACATCAGCCCGCCAACAGGAATGAGCGACCGCGCCGAACTCGCCGCCTTCTTGCCGCTGCCATCCACCGGCGCCAGCACACCGCGCGAAACCCACGGCCCGAAAAGCAGCGCGACAGCCACCGTTGCCACCGGGAGCGGCAGCAGTGTCCACGCGATCCCGGGCGAAATCGTCCCCGCCACCAGGAGGGCCGCCGTTCCCGCGCCGGCGAATAGCGCGGCATAAGCCAGGAAGAACAACTGCCGTGCATGCGTCCATTGGCCCAGGGTCACACCGGTCGCCAGCCAGAGCGTGTAGCACTCCTGGTCGTATCCATAGAGGTTGTATGCCGAAAGGCAAGGGTTCACGAACGCCACCATCACCATCAACGGGATGATGCCCCCGGACGGTACCCACATCGTCAGCAGCCCGAGGATCGGGATGAGCACGGCTGCCTGCTGGAACGCCGGTTGCCGCGAAGCCCGCACGAGCATCATCTTCGCCATCCGCAACTCCGCCGGACCCGAGCCGAAGGCAACTCCCGGCGCCGGCATCGCGAACTTGCGCAGGCGTGGCAGACGGAGATTCAGCCCGGGCCATGTGCGCGCCCACACGGCGAAGCCCAACAGCGCCGGACCAACCACGAGCAGTTCGAAAAACGAACGCGGCGAGTTCGCCCAGCCCAGGCCGTCCAGCGCGAAGAAGTCGACTTCGCGCGAGCGGAACGGCGAAAGCAGCGCTGAAGCCCAGATCGGCGCGGTCAGCAATCCCACGGAGAAGCCGGTGCGCGCGACTGCCTCGGCCGCCCCCGATACAGGCTTGAGCAGCCACGCCTTGAGCGCGCCCACCGCCACCTTGGCGCCAAGGCTCACCACCGTCAGGAGCACCAGCGCGATCCAGCCCCAGCCGTTGAGCCAGTTCTCTCCCGCAACCACCAGCCCGATCCACGGCGCGAACGCGTGCAGCACCACGAAGATCGTGCTCGGGTGCACCAGTTCCTCCGCGCAGCGAAGGGCAGCCGAGCGTTGCCGTCCCAGCGGCAGCAGGTCACGCACTGCGCCGAGGGCGTGCGCCGCCGGCCGGAAGTCGATCAGCATCAGGTAGCCTGCCCCCGTCAGCGGCGCGAGCAGGAAGAACACCGCCAGCCGGTTCCGGTCGATGGTGCCGTCGCTCCCGGCCGACGCCCCGAAGACGAATGACCCGCTCACCAGCGCCAACGCGATGAACACCCACACGCTCCGTGTCGCCCACCACGAAAACGGGCTCTCGCGACGCTGGAAGGCGCTCACCGCGCGCCGGGCGGCCAGCAGCCCCGACAGTTGGGCTGTGAAGCTGCCGTCGCCCCTCATCGTCACGCCACGCCGCCCAGCACCGCCTGCCAGCGCGCCAGCGAGTTTGCGTCGGCCGTTTCGCGCAACAGGCTGTCGAGTTCGGACGGTTCGCGCAGACGCCCGTCCCAGAGCAGCCTGACAGTCGTCGCCAGCGGGCGGACATAGGGCAGTACGTGCGTGGAAATGATTGCCGCCGCCCCGGTACTTTCGACGTACTCCCGCGTCAGCCGCGTCAGGTCCGCGACGGCGGGCGGGTCGATGGCTTCGAACGGTTCATCGAAGATGAGGACGCGCGGCCGGTGGAGCAGCGCCCCCACGAACTCCACTTTCTTCTGTGTCCCGGCGGAGAGTTCCTTGATCGGCTTGCGCAGATGGGGCGTGAGCTGGAGCGCGTCGCTCAGCCGCGCGACCTCGGGCGCCGCCGCCGCAGCATTCACGCCATACATCGCCGCGAGGAAGTCGAAGTATTCGACGGGGCGCAACTCGGGCACGAGCAACCTGCCGTTGAGCATGAGTCCGAAGCTCCGCCGCAGCGACGGGTCGTGATCGAAGTCCGCCTCGCGGCCCTCGAGCCGCAGCGAACCCGCATCCGGGGGGAGGAGGCCCGCCAGGATGCTCAGGAGCGTCGTCTTGCCCGCTGCGTTTGGCCCCACGAGACCGAGGATGGCGCCGGGTGCTAGCTCCAGGTCCACCTTCGTCAGGACCCGCGTCGCCCCGAACGACTTCGCGATGTCGTTCGCACGATAGATGAGCGGCGACTGGTGGGGCGTGGACGAAGGGAAGGCGAGCATGGTCATACCCAATGAGAGTCGGCGCTTGCTGCCATCCACCATAGCGCCAACCGCCAGCGCCGGCCCGCGAATGCGCTGCACACCCGTGTCCACTCACCTGACACCGCGAATTCACCGGCAACTGTCAGGCATACGCAGAACGGATTTGAGATGATAGCAGGAGCGAATCGCGCGGCCCGCATGACAACGGAGACGGAGTTCTGAGTCGGAACGTGCCCAGCGGGCTGCTGAGCGAAAGGTGGAGCACACCGACGTGGGTGTTGAGGTGTTCGGGATCACAGCCGCCCTGCTCGCCCTGGTGGTGGGGTGTGTGTCGCTTGCGAAGATAGTCGACTCCGATTGGCAGGCAGCGTGGGTTGTAGTGGGCACGGCGAGTTGGGCACTGATGTTCGGGATGTTCGTCCTCGTGGGGACAGGCTCGCCGCGTGCAGCCTCCGGCGCAACAGCCGGTTCCATTCCCCTTGCAGCTATCTCGCCGATTGGGTCTGTGCGGGCGTCCGACCAGTGAACCAGAGCAAAATCAAACGTCGCGTTGTGTTGGCATTGGCGATGACGTTCGCCTTGTCCCTCGCCACTGTCGCCGCGTTCCAGGTACTCGACCCTCGCAATCGTGCCAGACTGATCTGGTGACGGAAGGACAGAACGGCGAATATGACGATGACTATGCAACCTGCGAAGAGACGCGCGTCACATTGGCGTTCTATCACCAGAGTCGAGACCCTGATGAGGTGTCTCGCGTCCTCGGGCTCCAAGCTACCGCCACCCGCCTCGCTCAGCCGTCAGCCGAGCCCAAGCACAGGTCGGTCCCTGCGGCGTGGTTTTTGGAGAGCGAATCTGAAGTGGCCTCCATGGACGTCGTCTAACGTGCGGCGACGCGGCTTCGAAGGGCGTCGAGGAGGTCGTCGGGTTCCATCCGGTAGCGATAGTCGGCGACCGCTGCCCCGGCAAGGATCACGCCGTCCTGCCCGATGAGGTAGGTGGCGGGCACGGGGAGCTTCCAGCCTGTGCCGGGATTCAGGCCGAACCGCTCGTATCCGGGGCGAAGAGACTCCGGGACTTCGAACGTGAGGCCATACGCGTCCATCACCGAGCCATCGAGGTCGAAGAGCACGGGGATCGTCGTTTCGGTCTTCTCCACCATGTTCAGGGCGTTGTCCTCGGTTTCCGGTCCGATGAAGAGGACCTCGGCCCCGAGGGCGCGAAAGTCGGGGTAACGGAGCTGGAACGCGCGCAGTTCGACGTTGCAATACGGGCACCACTGGCCCCGGTAGAACGAGACCACGACAGGCCCTTTTGCGAGTAACTGGCTCAGCGAGATGACGCGTCCATCCGGGGCGGCGCGAAGCGTGAAGTCCGGAGCGGTTGCGCCGGCTGCCAGCGCCCGCCCGGCCACCTGCCGCTCAATCTCGGAGCGGGCTTCTGCCTGGATCGCGGCTCGTTCGGGAGTCAGTCGCGACACCGCAGCTTCCCGCATGCGTTCGAGTTCAAATTCCAGAGGACGTTCGACCATCTCCACACCCCTTCGATGCCCGGCTTGCGCCGGGCCTTGTCTTGTGTTGTCCCGCGTTGCCCATCTTGGCACAAACCGTTGCCCATAAGGTCGATACTTGACTCCGGCAAGGCCGCAATCCAACGGACGACCGGGCTGCCACTGAGGATCTTTCGGCTCTCACCCCAACGGGCTTTGTGCCGCAGAGTGGACGTAGTGAGCCTCCGGAGTCGCACCCCACAGCGACCTCGCAAGCGGCCAACCAACACAAGGAGGTCTCCGAAATGGCAGAACCCGAACTTGAATCGCTTCGAGGACGTGTGCAGTCATGGGAGGAAGTCATCACCCCGGGCCGTTTCGAAGGCCAGACGGTCATCGTCACCGGGGCCGGGTCGGGGATCGGCAGAGCTACCGCCCTGCGAATCGCACGAGAGGGTGGACGTGTCATCGCCTCCGACATCAGTCAGCCACGCCTTGATGCCCTCGTGGCCGAGAAGCCGGGCCTGAATTTCGTGCCATTGACGGGCGACGTCAGCAACCAGGCGGATGTCGAGGCCATCGTGGCGCTGGCCGGCGGCGCGGTGCACGGCCTGGCGAACGTCGCGGGCATCATGGACGACTTCACCCCGATCCACGAAGTGAGCGACGCCGTCTGGGAGCGGGTGTTCCGCGTCAACGTCGAAGGTATCATGCGCCTCACGCGCGCAGTCGTGCCGCTGATGCTCGAAGCCGGGTATGGCTCCATCGTGAACATCACCTCTGAGGCGGGCCTGCGCGGCTCTGCGGCAGGCGTCGCCTACACCGCATCCAAGCACGCCGTCATCGGCATCACGAAGAGCTCCTCCGTCATGTATGCGCCCGCCGGCATCCGCGTGAACGCCGTGGCCCCGGGAGCGACAATCACGAACATCGAGGCGAAGTTCGCGTCTGAGCTGGCGATGGGGAGGCTTGGCCCGTTCATGCAGACGGTCATCCCCACACCAGCGACGGCGGCCCAGCTCGCGGCGTCCATCACCTTCCTGCTCAGCCGCGATGGAACCAACGTCACCGGCGTTGTCCTGCCGTCCGATGGCGGCTGGTCAGCCATCTGAGGCCACGGGGTAGGGGTGGGCAAATTGTCCGAATCTTTGCTCCTGACGACTCGTTCTGGTGGCTCGCCGTCATCGGCGGGGTCGCCCTGCTGGCCTCCGGCATCTTCGTCAACGTGCGCGACTTCAATACGTCAATGGCGTTGAAGCGCGCGGCGCTTGCCGTCGCCGGGTTTGTGGCCGGGCGCAACGCGATCTCGGTGGTGTTCGATGTCGAGGAAGGCGTGTTCGTCGCCCTCGCCATCTTCGCTGTTCCGGCGGTCCTGCTCGCAGCGCTCATCCGCCCGCCCGCCCCGCCCGGGGTTGATCCGATGCCCCTGAACGAACGCCCTCGATCACCCTCCGGCCACGTTACGTCTTGCCCCAAAATGGCCTGTCCCGAAACCCTCGGGTAGAATCCTGCGGCACATGCCCCGACCGGGGGCCTTTTCTTCGGAGACATCGTGAACACTGTCGAATTCCTTCAGATCTCTTCCGCCGTGGTGCCCGACCGCGAGGCACTCGTCGATTTCGGCGGCGACAACAAGCGCGTCACCTATGAGCAGATGTACCCGCTCGTCGTCAAACTCGCGAACGCCCTCCAGGGCCTCGGCATCGAGCGCGGCTGCAAAGTCGCCGTCATGTCCATCAACAGCGCCGACTACGTCATCACCTACTATGCCTGCGCGATGCTGGGCGTCACCTTCGTCCCCTTGAACAACCGCGCCAAGGACGAAGAGCTCACCCATATGCTCAACGTCACCGAATCGCAGGCGATCTTTGTCAGCGAGCGCTACTTCGACCTGGTCGAACGCATCCGCCCGACGCTGACCCACACCCAGCACTACATCGCCTACGGCTCGCGCACCGGCGGTTACCTGAGCTACGAAGACCTCCTCGCCAACGCCGCCGAGGAAGAGATGTGGGTCGAAGTCGATGACCACGATGCCACCATTCTCATCTTCACGAGCGGCACAACGGCCCTCCCCAAGGGCGTCCAGCTCACGTATCTCGACATGACCGCGTACGTCACGAACCAGCAGCCAGCCGATCCCGAGATCCACGACAAGCTGCTCGTCTCGGCGCCGTTCTTCCACGTTGCCGGCGCCACAGCCATGATGCTCGGCATCTGGAGCGGCCGTACGATCGTCATCCTGCCGGCCTTCTCCCCGGAGGAATGGCTCCGCGCCGTGCAGCAGGAGCGGGCCACCCACGCCTTCGTCGTGCCGACGATGCTCAAGCGGATCATGGAAGTCCCCGGCTTCGAGAGCTACGACATCAGCAGCCTCAAGAGCATCACCTATGGCGCCGCGCCGATGCCGTACGAGGTAGTACGCAAGGCCTGCGATGTCTTCTCGCCCCGCGGCATCGGGCTCGTGAACGCCTATGGCCAGACCGAATCGACCGCGACGCTGACCTACCTCGCCGCCGAAGACCACGACCTTCGCACCGACACAGAGATCAAGGAGAGGCGCCTTCGCTCCGTCGGCCGCCCCATGCCCGATGTCGAAATCGGCATCATGGACGAGCGCAACCGCATCCTCGCGCCGGGCGAGGAGGGCGAGATCTGCGTCCGCTCCGCCCGCGTCATGAAGGGCTACTACAAGCAGGAAGACGCCACCAGCACTGCCATCATCGATGGTTGGCTGCACACCGGCGACGTCGGCAAGGTCGATGAAGGCGGCTACCTCTTCATCACCGGCCGCAAGAAGGACCTTATCATCCGCGGCGGCGAAAACATCTCCCCCGGCGAGATCGAAAATTGCCTCGAGTCGCATCCGTCGATCGAAGAGGCGGCCGTCATCGGCGTGCCTGATTCGGAGTGGGGCGAAGTCGTGAAGGCGGTCGTGGTGCTGAAGCCCGGCGAAAAAATCGACGTGCCTTCCATGGTCGCCTACACGAAGTCCCACCTGGCGAGCTTCAAGGCGCCGCAGTACTACGCGATCGCCTCCGAGCTGCCTCGGAACCCGCTGGGCAAAGTGCTCAAGAACGACCTTCGCCAGCTCTTCGGCACCCCGACGAACGACGGACTCTAGCCGCCGCTGTGGCTGACTTCAGCCGCACGGCCGCATTCTTCACGGAGGGGCGGATCGCCGCGCCGCGCGAGCTTTGGTCGCGGCTCCGAACGCTCGTCTGCGCCTCGGCGGCTTTCCTGGTCGTTATCGGGACCGTGTCTGCCTGCGGCGGAGACAACGGCGGGAGCCCGGCACCGGCTTCCTGCCCGAAGACCAGGTCCTCAAAGTCCTGGAGTCGATGGCGCGGTAGGGCGCGGTAAAATCCATGCCATGAGAACTACCATCGATGCTGCCGGGCGGATTGTCATACCGAAGAAGCTGCGCCAGCAGGCCGGCCTGGAGCCGGGACAGCCGCTTGAGATCCGTTGCCGCGATGGCGTCATCGAAGTCGAACCGGTCAGTTCTGCGATGCGCCTGGAACGGGAAGGGCCCTTCCTCGTGCTGGTACCAGAATCCGAAGAGCCGATGGTCACTCATGAGGCACTAACCGCCCTGATCGATCAGGACCGGGCGGATCGGGGCGCGCCGCGGGTACCACGCTGAGATGGCCTCATTCATGCCGGACTCGAACGTCCTGGTGGCGACGGTGGGGCGGAACCACGAGCACCACTTGCGCGCAGCGAATGCGCTGGCCAGCCGCCTTGCCCGTGGGGAGGAAATGATCCTCGCCGGACACACTTTGCTCGAAGCCTACTCGACCCTCACCCGGCTACCGCCTCCCCAGAGGGCGTCTCCGAACCAGGCCTATGCGGCCTTATTCGAGAGTTTCGTGGCGCGAGGCACACTCGTCGCGCCTGACGGCGACCAATACCCGAAAATGCTCCCCGGCTTCGCGGAGAGTGGCCTGGGTGGAGGTCGTGTGTACGACGCGCTGATCCTTCACACGGCGGAGCTGGCAGGAGTGGACGCGCTGTTGACCTTCAACGTGCGGGATTTCCGGACCCTCCCGTCAGTGGTTCGTGTCGAAGAGCCTTAGCGTGCCCCCAGCTCTTCCGCGATGCAGTCCGCGATCGTGGCCACGGCGTGCTCGATTGTAGCCGGGTCGGCAGCGGTGAAGTTCATGCGGAACGTGGCCACGCCGTCTTCCTGGTTCACGTAGAAGAACTTGCCTGGCACGAACGCGACGTTCTTCGCCACGGTGCGTGCGTAGAGCTTCACCGCGTCCAGCTCCTTCGTCCCTTCGACCCAGATGAACATGCCGCCCTCGGGCCGCGTCCACCTGAAGTCTTCGGGCAGGTGCCGGTCCAGCGCGTCGATCATCGCCTGCTGGCGCGGCCGGTAGAGCTCGATGATGCGCGGCACCTGGCGTTCAAGGTGCCCGCCGGCGAGGTATTCGGCCGAGAGCGCCTGGGCCAGCGTGCTCGTGTGCAGGTCCACACCCTGCCGCGCAATGACGAGCCAGCGCTGGATGACCTCCGGGGCGAGGCAGAATCCCACCCGCAGCCCGGGCGCGAAGGTCTTCGAAAGCGTGCTGATGTAGACCACGTTCTCTGGCGCGAGCGACTTGATCGGCGGCACCCGTTCGCCGCTGTAGCGAAGATCGCTATAGGGGTCGTCCTCAACCAGCAGCGCTTCCCGCCGCACGAGGATCTCCGCGACCTGCCGGCGGCGCGCCAGCGGCATGGTCCGCCCCGTGGGGTTCTGGAACGTCGGTACAAGGTAGACCAGTTTCACGGCGTTCTCGGCCAATGCCCGGTCCAGCGCTTCCGGGATGAGCCCCTCATCGTCGGTGGCCATTTCGACATAGCGCGGTTCATACGGGTTGAACGCCTGGAGTGCCCCGAGGTACGTGGGCGCTTCCACCGCGACCGCATCGCCCGGCGAAATGAGCACTTTGCCGATGCCGTCGAGCACGCCCTGCGATCCACTGAACACGAGCACTCCGTCGGCCGTGGTCGTGATGCCCCGCGCGGCGAGATGGGGCACCAGCGCTTCCCGCAGGGGCATGAAGCCCTCGCTCGCGTCGTATTGCAGCGCGCGTGCGCCATAGCGCCCGAGCACGGACCCCATGAGCTCTTCCATGATCTCGATGGGGAAGCTCTCCGCGGCCGGCAGCCCTCCCGCGAGGGACACCATCCCCGGCGAAGTCGCCACCTTCAGGATTTCGCGGATGGCGCTGGCTTCCATGTGATGCGTGCGGCCCGCCAGCAGGGCTTCGAAGTTCGGCATCGCGCCAGTATCCCGTCCGCCGAAGCGACGAGCCAGCGGCCCTCCGTCTGCGGCGAATAGCCGGCAGCCACGTCGCCGATTTCCCTCGCAACGATTCGGCACGCTTGAACCATTCACCGGGCGTGATACGTTACCCGGCAGCGTCTTTTCCGCCCTTCCCGGCGAAGGCCCTTCGTTTTTCAGCGAGTACGATGCCACCAGAGAACGTTCAGGTTGCCCCAACGCCAGCTGTTGCCCCCGCCGCGACCGGGTGGTTGGGACGTACCTTCTCGGCGTTCAGCGACCACAATTTCCGGCTCCTCTACGTCGGCAACATGGCCCAGTTCGGGTCGATGCAGATGCAACAGGTGGTGCGCGGCTGGCTCGTCTTCCACATCACCGGCTCCTTCGCCGCGCTCGGCACCATGGCTCTCGCCAACGCCGTCCCCGGCCTGCTCCTGGCCCCCATCGGCGGCGTCGTGGCGGACCGCGCCCCGAAGAAGACCGTCATTCAACTGGCCCAGATGTACAACGTCGTCAACGCCGCTATTCTCGCGGTCCTTGCTGCGGGCTGGTTCGGGCTCCATCTCGAATTCTGGCACCTCTTCCTGACAGCGTTCCTCCAGGGCGGCGTGAACTCGCTGATGATGCCCTCGCGCCAATCCATGATCTCGGATCTTGTCCCTCGCGACCGTCTCATGAACGCCATTGGCATCAACTCCTCCGGCCAGACGATCATGCAGCTGGTTGGACCGGGAATGGCCGGCTTCCTCATTGCGGCCCTCAGCCCCGCGTCCGTCTTCTGGGTCATGGCTGCGATGTACGGCATCGCAGTCACCTTCACCATGCGCCTGCCGAAGAAACCGCTCTACGCCTTCCAGGGTGGCGGCGGTCGCCATGCGGGCGGGCGCCGCGGCGCCGGCGCCGCCAGGGACCTCGTAGACGGCCTCAAGTACGTCGTCAGAGAGCCGACCATCCGCACCCTCATCAGCGTGAACTTCCTGATTGTCGTGGTCGCGATGCCCTACACCATGCTCCTCCCCGGCTTCGTCTCCGACGTGCTTCACAAGGGCGCCTTTGAACAGGGAACCCTTCAGAGTGTGCAGGGCATCGGGGCAATCATCGGGTCGCTCTTCGTGGCGACCGCCGCGGCTGCGGGGCGGGGCAAGATGCTCATCATGTGGGGCACCATCCTCGGAATCGGCATCGTCGCGTTTTCGATCTCCGAGAACTACTGGATCTCCCTGCCCATCATGGTCATCATCGGCGCGGGCCAATCCGCTCGCATGGCTATCGGCCAGGTCCTCATCCAGACCTATTCCGATGATGAATATCGCGGCCGGGTCACTTCCGTCTGGTTCATGCAGTTCAGCATGGTGCAGTTTGGCACGTTCGTAGTCGGCATCCTCGCCGAATTCCTCGGCCCGCAGCTGGCGATCGGAGGCCTGGCCGCCCTCCTCGTCCTCGCGATGGGCATGGTTACGCTCTTTGTCCCCCGGATGACGAAGCTTCAGTAGCACCTTTAATGAGGCAGATCGCTTCCTTGACCATGCCCGCCCACCGGATAGCATGGAAACGTTGCGTTACGTATTGAGCGTGACGCGGAGGGTTACGTTGTGGCTGATCGTACGACCATGAAGGCCGAGAAGCGGACCGTGCTCGGAAAGCACGTTGCCAGGCTCCGGCGCGAAGGCATTCTCCCCGCAAACGTCTATGGCCGCGGACTCGATTCCGTCGCGCTCCAGCTCGATGCGCGCGAATTCACCCGCACACTCCGCGCGGGCGCCGCGCGCGGCATGTTCGAACTCGCCATCGAAGGCGAATCGGCGCCGCGCTACGTCATCCTTCGTTCGCTCACCCGGAAAGGCGGCACGGGCGACCCGCTGCACGCCGACTTCTACCAGGTTGACCTTTCCCGCCCGATTCAGACGAACATCCCGATCCGCCTCATCGGTGAGTCGCCGGCCGTCCGCGACCTTGCCGGTACCCTCGTCCAGAGCCTGGAGCAGATCACGATCCGCTGCCTGCCCCTGAGCATTCCGGAAGTCATCGAAGGCGACCTGGGCATCCTCACCGGCTTCGGCACGTCCCTCAACGTCGGCGATCTCATCCCGATCGAGGGCGTGGAGATCCTGACGGACCCTGCCCTCCTGATCGCCACGGCGAACCCGCCGCGTATCCGCAAAGAGGCGGGGGCCTAAGCCGTCGTGGCCTCGCGGGACTATCCCGCCGACCCCAACGACGCCGCATTGCGCCTCTTCCTCCGCTGGTTCGGCGGGTCCTATGCCCGCAGCGCCTCGGTGTCCCGATTCGATTCCGGCGAGGGCACCGCGACGGGCGAAGTCCTCGTCGGGCGGCAGTGGAACCTCGCCCTCTCTGTGGCGAACACGCTCGCGCCAGAAACCGACGTCGCCTTCGAGGCCGGCCGGGCCGCCATTGAACAACGCCTCGACGCCATCAACCGCTCCGTGGCCCTCTGGGTGCCCCGCGGCGCACCGCTCCCGGCCTACGAACCGGCCCTTTCGAAGCTCGTACTGGCGCTCCAGGCGGCCCGCACGCTCGAAGACGGCCGCACGGAGATCCGCCAGCCTGTGGAGCTCTTCCTGCGCCGCACCGCCACAAAGGGCTCGGTCATCACCATCCTCGGCGGGCTGAGCGCCAGCTGGGCACAGTTCACAAACCGCGTCCCCGGCACGTTCCAGCTCAACTCCTCGCAGCTCTACCGGCTGCCCACCAGCGAAGAGGACCGCAGCGCCCTGGCCGAACGCATCGTCACCGCCGCCGCACAGCCGGATGTCGATGACACCGTCGTAGTGCTTGCTGAAGACGCGTGGACGGCGAACGACCTGGACGAAGGCGGCTCCTGCGTGCTCGGCACCCCGCGTCCCGAGACGGACGAACAGAGCGCGATCCTTCGCCGCAACTTCCGCGCGCTCCTCAAGCAGGCATCGCCCACTCTCGAGGTGAAAGCCGACGCCCGCGCGCTCATCGTGCTCGGTGCGGCAACGTACGCTGCCGAGGAGAAGCTCACCTGGGCGCTGCGCGGCATGGACCCCGGCCTCTACGCCGGCTACGACATCATCGCCGTCATCACCGACGGCGTGGTCAAACCGCTCCTCCAGCCGGGCCGTGGCGCCCTCCCCTGGGATGCGTGAGCGTAGGCCCCGCCGATGGCATCGAAGTACGACCTCGTGATCTTCGATTGTGATGGAGTCCTGGTGGATAGCGAGCCGATCTCGAACCGTCAGCTCGCCGCCTACCTCACCGAACTGGGCCATCCCACGACCTTCGAGGAGTCCGTCCGGGACTACATGGGCGGGGCGATGCACCGCATCCACGACACGGTCCTCGCACGCTCGGGGCGTCGCCTGCCCGCGGACTTCGACGACATCTTCCACGAGCGCGTGTTCGAAGCCT
>CAYYSD010000034.1:0-4408 GCA_964474285.1 uncultured Anaerolineaceae bacterium
GCAAAATGCGGCTGATCACGCACAACCCGGCCAAGCGGGCTGGCCTCGAAGCCTACGGACTGAAGGTGGTCGAGCGTGTGCCAATCGAGACCGAGCCAAACCAGTTCAACATCCGCTACCTCGATACCAAGCGGCGGCGCATGGGCCACCTGCTCGACGGCCTGGAGCCGATTGCGAGCGCCGAATAATGCCGGAACTCAATGGAGCGCTTGACGGGGCCGGGCTGCGCATTTGCATTGTGGTGGCGCGCTGGAACAGCTTCATCACCGATCGCCTGCTCGAAGGGGCACTGGCGGCATTGGGCGAACACGGAGTTGCGCCCGCGGATGTCACGGTCGCTCGTGTTCCCGGCGCCTTCGAAGTGCCCACGGCCGCCAGCTGGGCGGCTGACAGCGGCCGCTACGATGCGGTGATTGGCCTGGGCGCAGTCATCCGCGGCGAGACGGCTCACTTCGAGTACGTCGCGGGCGGGGCGGCCGAGGGCATCTCCCGCGTAACGCTCAACACGGGCGTGCCGGTCATCTTCGGCGTGCTCACGGTCGACACCGTTGAGCAGGCCCTTTCGCGCGTCGGTGGCAAGGACGGCCACAAAGGCGAGGAGGCGGCCCTCGCGGCCATCGAGATGGCGAACCTGCGAAAGCTCATGGCCTGAGGGGCCGGCTCGCTCAGGGCTTCTTTGTCATGAAGTCTTCCGCGGCCCAGCCCTCGCCGAGCGTTGTACGGACCTTCCACCAGCGGAAGCCATCCGCAACTTCGGGGCCCCCGGTGATCGTCATCTCGCGGCCGTCCTGGAGGCAGACGATGGCGTCGTTGGCGCGGGCGGGACCCACGCGGACGTTGAGGCAATCACCCGCGCCTGTGACCACGACGATGTCTCCCGGACGGAACTTCGCGGTCGGGTCGCCGGTGGACGTCGCTGTGGCGCCAGGTGAAGGGGATGGATCAGGCGTGCGCGCGACACCGCGGGTGGCCGTGGGTTGAGCGCCGGATGTCGCCGTCGGTGGGGGCGCGCCCGGAGCGTCGTCGCCGCCCAGGAGTTGGTCGGCGCCCCAGATGACGACAAGTGCGACCAGGACAGCCAGGAACGCGGCCACCGGCAGATACCAGAGCCGCAAAATCTGGTGCCGGCCATATATCGCGGGGAGCGGCCGGCCTTCGGCTGTGGCGCGCACGGCGTAGCGGCCATGCTGCACCGGACCCATCGGTTCCGGAGGCGGCGGCACGGGGCGGGGAGAGCGCTGCGGAGGGGGCGCCGGTGGCATCTCGGGAGGCGGCACCGGCCGCTGGACCGCTCGTACAGGAGGAGGCGGCGGTTCGCCAATGACTTCGCCTTCATCGGGCGGGACCGGAACATACGGCGCCACTGCGGGCTGCCCGGGCCGTTCGAAACGGCGCGTGCCCTCTCCGGGATGTGGGGCCTGCCCGGCGACTGGCGGCCCCGAATTGAATGCGATCGCGCTCGGGACGACCTGGTGTTCGCGTTCGGTGACGCAGCCACCGTTGCGCACCCAGCAGGCTGGATGGTGAAGCACGCCGCAGCCTTCGCAGCGAAGCACTGCCTCCGCCTCCACGAAGGGACGGTCGCAGAGCGGACAGAATCGCTGCGTTTCGCCAGCCAACGGCACCTCGCCCACTGAGTATCCGCGCCCGGTGCACTCGGGTTCAAGCTTTGAGATGGCGAGGAAGGCCAGCGCCATTTACCCTGCGATACATGACCACCCGCATTCTCGGCATCAACGGCAGCCTCCGCTCGGGTAGCAGCGCCGACCGCGCCCTGAGGTACACGTTGCGCCTCCTCGAACGGGCGGGGGCGCAGTGCGAGAGCTTCGAAATCGGCGCCCTGCCGGTGCTTGACGGACGCCCCGACCATGAGTACCCGGCTGCCGTCGGCGCCTGGCGAGCCGCAACGGAGGCCGCCGACGCGCTGATCATCGTCACACCGAGCTACCACGGCGCCATTCCCGGCGGACTGAAGAACGCGCTCGACCTCATCGATGCGCCGCAAGTGGGGGGCAAGCCGTTCGCCGTGATCGGCATTGCCGGCGGCGATGCGGAACCCGGGGTCACGGATGTCACCCGGGTGCTACGCCACATCGGCGCTCTCGCGGCGGTTCCGGATGTGGTCATCTCCCGGGCGGGCGAGCACTGGGGACCGGGACCGGAACCGGCGAACAAGGGCGTCGCCATCGCGATAGCCAAGGTAGCAGAGGACACTCTCGCCCTCTGTGCACTCCGCGCCGACGGGCGCTTGCCGCAGCCGTAGAGATGTCCACCGAACGCGAGCGCCACGGATTCTGCCCGGAGTGTGGGAACGTCCTCGCGATAGTCCCGGAACGGACGGCCAGGTATCCGTCCTGCTCCGAGTGCAACTATGTCCGCTACCGCAACCCCACCGCCGGAGTCGCCATCGTGCTCCGGGACTCGGCCGGAAGGGTGCTCATGGGCCGGCGCGCGTCGGGCTCCTACGCCGGGCTCTGGTGCATCCCCTGCGGCCACGTCGAATGGCACGAAGACATCCGCGAGGCGGCGGTGCGCGAGTTCCTCGAAGAGACCGGTCTCGTCGTGGAGACCCGCGAAGTCCTCGCCGTGCATTCCAACTTCCACAATCCGCGTCAGCACACGGTCGGCACGTGGTTCGCGGGCATAGCGGTTGGTGGGATGTTGCACCCCTCCGACGGCGAATTCACGGAGCTGGCCTATCTGGACCCTGCCGCACCGCCGCCCCTGGCCTTCCCCACGGACGCGCTGGTGCTGGCGGAACTCGTTCGTCGCGCAGAAGCCGGCCTCCGGTGACTGATCCAGGCACGCCGGAGGTGCTGCTCCAACTGGCGGCGACGATCGCGCGCGAAGCCGGCGATCTGCTTCTGCGCCGCGTTAACGAACGGCGCACCGGGGTCGAGACCAAGTCCACGCCCACGGACATGGTCAGCGAAGTTGACCGTGAATCCGAAGCGATCATCGTCGATCGCATCATTGCGGCGCGGCCCGGCGACGGCATCGTCGCGGAGGAGGGGACCGCCCGCACGGGTACATCGGGAGTGCGCTGGGTGATCGATCCGCTCGACGGCACGACGAACTACCTCTACCGCATCCCTGCCTTCGCCGTCTCCATCGGCGTCGAGCGTGACGGGGCCGTGGTTGCCGGGGTCGTCAACGACCCGTCGCGACGGGAGATGTTCCTCGCTTCGGCGGGCGGAGGGGCATTCCTCAACACTGAGCGCCTGACAGTTTCCAGCCAGGCCGAGCTTCAGGGGGCGCTCATCGGCACCGGCTTCGGATACGATCCGGCGAAACGGCGGGTGCAGGGCGCACTGGTGGCCGGGGTGCTGCCCGTGATTCGTGACATCCGGCGCGGTGGCGCGGCGGCAATCGACCTCTGCTGGGTCGCATGCGGGCGCCTCGACGGTTATTTCGAACGCGGGCTGCAGGAATGGGACTATTCGGCCGGGTCGCTCATCGTCCGGGAAGCCGGGGGCAGGTTCGAACGGGACGACGACGGTCTGGTCGTGGCTGCCGGCCCGGCGATCTTCACGGGGCTGCAGACGCTGGCGCGCTGAACGGGGCCTACGTGCCCCTGGAGCGGTTGAGTGGCCAATAGCGGAAGAGAACCTTGCCGACGAGGGCATCGCGCGTGAGAGGTCCGTAGTCCCGGCTATCGGTGCTCTCCGCCGCGTTGTCGCCTTCGATCCAGATGGCGCGGTGGAGATCGACCCGCTGGACCCGTTTCACGACCTCAATCTCCGGGTTCGCCGGATGGCGCGCAACGACCACGTCGAACCGATGGGGCATGGCGCTGCGGTATGCGCGCCGATCCACGAGCAGGTAGTCGCCTTCGCGATATGCGGGCTCCATGCTGCGGCCGGAAACGAGGTAGGCACGGAAGCGAATTCGCACGGTCGTGGCGAGCGCGAGGGCCAGGCCGGCGCACAGCAGAAGGGCGGCCCGCAGCTGTGGACCGCCCTCGTTGGCGTAGTCGCGCGACCGTTCAGGGGTTGGCGCGGTAGAACGTGACATCCCGGCCCTTCGTCGCCCAGAAGATGTTGTGGATCTTCTCGATCGTCGCGAGGAGCGCTTCGCCATTGGCGGGGTCCTGCTCCGTCTTGTTCTTCGAGCAGAGCTTGGCGGCGTTCCAGAACGTCGTGTGGAGGTCCGGGTACTTCTCGAGGTGCTCCGGCTTGAAGTAGTCGTGCCAGAGGATGTCGAGTTCCTTCTTCGCGAGCTCAGACTGCTGCTCTTTGATGGCGATGAAGCGAACGCGTGTGTTCTCGGTGGCTGCATCCTGGGCATCGCCAAGGGCCGCGATCTTCTTCTCCATGGAGAGGACGGCTTCGGCGGCGATGCGGGCGGCGGCAGGGTCATACACGCCGCAAGGGCCATCGCAATGGGCGAACACGGTGCGGCGAGGGCG
>CAYYSD010000034.1:4418-23705 GCA_964474285.1 uncultured Anaerolineaceae bacterium
TGAGACGAGAAATCATGCAGTATCTGCTCCTTGGGGAATTCTCAACTCTGAGAGTGTCGCCAGTGTACGCGTTCGCGCGGAAGGGTGGAAACCATGGCGGAGCCGTTACCGGCTAGCGCACAGCATGGGGTAGAATAGTCGCAGCCAAGCACCGACGAGAGGAATCTCTTGCCGTACTCAATCATCGAGACCTGCATCGGGTGCACCGCGTGCACCAAGCGCTGCCCGACGAACGCGATCACCGGCGAGCGCAACCAACTTCACGTGATTGACCCCACGCTCTGCATCGATTGCGGCGCGTGCGGCATCGTTTGTCCGCCGGAAGCCATCCTCGACACCTTTGGCTCCGTGTGTAAATCGCTCAAGAAGAACGAGTGGCCCAAGGCCGTCGTCATCGAGGAGAAGTGCATCGGCTCCGGTTGCGAGCTCTGCATCAACATCTGTCCGTTCGATGCGCTCAGCCTCCAGCATTCGGACCGCATCGATGACTTCTTCGGGGTCAGCACCGTCGATGAGAAGAAGTGCACGGGCTGCCGGCTCTGCGAGGATGTGTGCGGCTGGGACGCGGTGCACATCTTCCCGCTCAAGGATGAAGTGCTGAAACCGTGGTCGGATCTCACCGAGGAAGAGCGCGTGCTGGTGACGGCGGCTCGGGAAGCGGCGGGCGTCCGCTAGCTTGCGTCCGGGCTCAGGCGTACTCGTCGATGCGCTTCGCCAGGCGAAGGTCACGTCCCGTGACACCGCCGGCATCGTGCGAATTCAGGCGAATTGTGACGCGGTTGTAGACGATTCGCAGATCCGGGTGGTGGTCCATCGCCTCGGCGATCATGGCGACGCGGTTTACGAAGCCCATGGCCGTAATGTGGTCTCGAAAGGTGAAGGCCTTTTCGATTGCAGCCAGGCCGTCGGGCGACCAGCCTTCCATCTCCGACAGGGCCGCGGTGATTTCGTCGCTGGACATGGGCGTGGGCATAACAATTCCTCCTTTGTTATGACATCTTTCAGTACCGTTGGGAAAGACGGGCATAGTATGGCTGGATGCAGGGAAAACCGATAGCGAACCGGCGCCTTGGGCGGCGGCGGTTCATCGGGCTGGGCGCGGCAGCCACCGCGGGCCTCGCGCTGAGCGCGATCGCGTGTTCGCCCGACTCCAACAAGCCTGGAGCGACCGCAACGCGCCCAGCGTCCGGCGCGACTGCCCCTGCGCTCGGGGCGTCGCCGACGCGTCCGGCGGCGCAGGTGCTGGGCCAGACGCTGCGCTACACCGGATTCGTCACCGGCGATGGCAACTTCGATCCGCACAAGACCCAGGTCGGTCCGTTCTCCGGGCAGCAGTCTCTCGTTTACAGTCGTCTGCTCAGCTACGCGAGCCAGGTGGACGGCACGATTGAGCCGGACCTTGCCCTCGCGATGCCCGAACGCCCCGACGCCGTCACGTGCATCTTCAAGCTGAACCCCCAGGCGTTCTGGCACGACGCGCCGCCCCTCAACGGCCGCCCGGTCACGGGAGAAGACGTGAAATTCAGCCTTATGCGGCAGGCGACGGGCGATGTCTCGTTCCCCCGCAAGGCACAGTGGGCGAACATCGAGACCATCGAAGTTCCCGGCGGCGATTCGGTCGTGGTGAAGCTGAAGACCCCCATGGCGAACTCCGTGAACCTGTTCGCTGACGTGAACGCGCTCATCGTGGCGCCCCAGGCGGCGGAAGCGGGCTTCACGGCGGAACGTCAGATCGGGAGCGGACCCTTCCGCTGGCTCGAATGGTCGGAGGGCAAGTTCGCGAGCGTGACGCGAAACCCGCGCTGGCACGGCGGGGCAGGGCGCCCGACCCTCGGCGGTGTAAGCCTGGTGCAGGCCCAGAACTCCGAGGAAATCGAGGCAAAGCTCCGGGTGAAAGCGTTTGATGTCGCCTTTCTCGGGCGTGGGACGGCGGAGAAACTCAAACCCACGCTGCCCGACCTCGTTGAGACCTCGCAAACGCTGGCGCAGTTCTACGGCATGCGCTTTTTTCTGCCGCAGTTCCCCTACAACGATCAGCGCTTCCGGTCGGCGGTGAACTACGCGCTGGACCGGCGCGCCATGCTCAAGCAGTTCTTCGGAGACGCTGGCGAAGTGAACCCCTGGGTGAGCACAGCCATCCGCCGCTGGAGCCTGCCGCAATCCGAACTCGCGACGATGGCGGGCTACCGGCCCGGCGCCGAGGGCAGGGCGGCGGACCTCGCCGAGGCCCGCGAACTGCTCACCGCGTTCCGTTCGCAGCGCACGATGCCGGACGAGCTGCCGCTGTTCGTCGTCGATGAAGCCGAGAAGGCGATCAAGCTCGGCACGGTCATTCGCGACCAGCTGCGGATCCACCTCGAGCTGCCGGTCAAGATCTACCCGATTTCCATCAAGGAGTTGGGCGCGCGGGTGTTCTCGCAGACAGGCCCATGGGCAGCGGCCCCCGACACCGGCTGGGTGGACCTTGATGACTGGGTGTACCCGTATTTCCATAGCGCCGGGACCAACAACTCGTTCGCGCTCAAGGACCCGGAGATGGACTCACTCATCGAGGCGCAGCGCACGCAACTCGACGACGCGCAACGGCGCGAACTCGGCTTTCAGCTTCAACGGAGGCTGCACAGCCTCGCCGCCGGGATCAACCTCGTCAGCGAGACCGTCCTGGCACTCCGTTGGCCGTATGTGAGCAAGTTTCCGTTCGACGCAACCGACGGCTACCAGCACCGTTTCGCCGACTGCCAGATCGACACCACGCACCCGTCGTTCCGCGGCCGATAGCCGCGCTCAATTCGAAAGCCCGGGTGTTCCGCCCGGGTCAGCGCGGCAGCGCGACCCCGTACATTTCCCCGACGAGGTCGAGGAGTGCGGACATCGGGCCGGACTGTGGCTTGTTGCGCCGGTACATGATGGCGATGTCACGCTCGACGGCCTCCGCCGATTCGATGTGGACCTTGTGGAGCGTGCCCAGCTTGATCTCACGGTCGACGGAGACTTCGGGAAGGAGGGCGATGCCCAGGTTCGCCTCCACCATTTTCTTCGTCGCTTCGATGCTATCGAGCTGCATCTGCTGGTGGGGGACGACGCCGAGGTCGCGGAAGAGCCCCATGATCATGCCGTAGTAGCCCGAATCGCGGTCAAACAGGATGAGCGACTCATCGGCGAGGTCATCGACGGCCACAGCGCCCTTCTTGGCGTAGCGATGCTGGGACGAGACAACGAGCACCAGTTCGTCGCTGTAGAGGAAGATGGTGCGCACGTCAGGGTGGTTGATGGGGCGGCCGAAGCCCACCTGCACGTCGTCGTCGAGGACCATCTGGAGCACTTCGTCGGAATGGCCGGTGCGAACGAGTACGTCAACGCCCTGCCGGTTATCGCAGAAGACCTTGAGGACGCGCGGCAGCACATAGGTGCCCACGGCGGGCGCGGTGCCGATGGAAAGGCGTCCGCCGGTCCCTTCACGCGTGCCTTCAAGCACCATCATGCCGTCGTTGAGCGTGCGAAGGATGCGCTGGGCGTAGGGGAGGAAGGCGCGGCCCGCGTCGGTGAGCTTCACGCCGCGGCCCATACGTTCGAACATGGCCTGGCCGACTTCGCGTTCGAGGGACTGGATGCGGTTGCTCAGCGAAGGCTGCGCGACGTTGAGCAGCTCGGCCGCGCGGCTAAAGCTTCCGCAATCCGCCGCGGCAATGAAAGCATCCAGTTGCGCCAGTTCCACGAATAGCTCACGAGACAGCCATAGCGGCTATCTATGGAACAATGTACATCAGGATTGCAGCCATAGGCTAGGGCTGGGTATCTATGCACGGCATTGTTCTATTCGAAGTAACGAGCCATCAGCCAGCGCATGACGTCGGTAGCCGAAACGCAGGCGGCGACGGTCTCCCCGTCGAGCAGTGGAATGTGGCGGAAGCCGCCGTCTCCCATCTTGTTGAGAGCGACGGCCATGCTGTCGCTTTCGCGCAGGAGCACCGGGTCGGGCGTCATCCAGATGGTGATCGGGTCGCGGAGGCGATCCGGGTGACCGGCGATCTTCATGAGCACATCGCGTTCGGTGAACACGCCGATTACCCAGCCATCTGACTGAACAACAATGGCGGCGTTGTCCGGCTGGCCGCGGAGCAATTCGATGACTTCGCGAACCGACGTGGCAGGGCTGATGACGAGCGGCCGAGACAGGCGGGCGACACTCAGGGCATCGTTCAGTTCGGAGTCCGCAAAGCCCTGGGCGGTCTCGGGAATGTCGATGCTCCGCAGATCCATCAGGCATTCGGGACACGTGTCGGTGCCTTCGATGACCGTCGCGCCGCAACTCGGGCAGTCGAGGAGGTTGTGCTGCTTTCGGAGTCCAGTCGACAACGTTCCGTCCCTCCGCTGTTTCCGCGAAACGCATGCGGGGCGCACCCAGCGCCCCGCACGGGTTCGCAATCCGGAGCTTACCGGATCAGGAGACTTCCCACGTTTCACCGGCGCGCAGGATTTCTTCCAGTTTGCCGGTGCCTTTGGATTGAGCCTCTTCGACCTGGCGAGCCACGAGTTCGTCGTACGTCGGCGACTCGACATCTCGGAACACCCCCACGGGCACGGGGAACTCCGGGTAGTCCATGGAGGTGAGGATATTCGCGAGCACCGGATTCGGGTTGTGCGCGTCGTGGACAAGCAGGCCTTCGTCGCTGCTGGCGTTGAAGACGA
Organism: uncultured Anaerolineaceae bacterium; assembly: GCA_964474285.1. GTDB lineage: Bacteria > Chloroflexota > Dehalococcoidia > Tepidiformales > Tepidiformaceae > JACRBT01. The sequence goes on from CAYYSD010000034.1 coordinate 9,108, forward strand.
TCTCCGGCAGGAAGCCGTTCAGGCGAATGCCGTGCTCGTGTTCCTTGCCGAAGCGAATCGGCTTGCCGTGCTCCAGGTAGACCATCTTGTCCTGGCGCACGTCCTTGTCAGTGAAGGCGGAGAACGCGCCATCGTTGTAGATGTTGCAGTTCTGGAAGACCTCCACGAACGAAGTGCCCTTGTGCTGGGTGGCGGCGTAGAGCGTCTCTTCGAGATGCTTGGTATCGCGGTCGATGCTGCGGGCGGCATAGGTTGCGCCGGCGGCAAGGGCCACGCGGATCGGGTTCAGCGGATTCTCCGTGGTGCCGTAAGGCGAAGACGTCGTCACCTTGCCGAACTCGGAGGTCGGTGAGAACTGGCCTTTGGTGAGGCCGTAGATCCGGTTGTTGAACAGGATGACGTTCAGGTCGACGTTGCGCCGCATGGCGTGTAGTAGATGGTTGCCACCGATGGAAAGACCGTCCCCGTCGCCCGTGACGACGAAGACGGTGAGCTCGGGGCGGGCAGTCTTGAGGCCGGTGGCCAGTGTGAGGGCGCGCCCGTGGATGCTGTGGAAGCCATAGGTCTCCACGTAGTAGGGGAAGCGGCTGGAACAGCCGATGCCCGAGATGAACACGAGGTTCTCCTTCGGGATTCGGAGCTCGGGCAGCATCTTTTGCATTTGGGCGAGGATGGAGTAGTCGCCACAGCCGGGGCACCAGCGCACTTCCTGGTCGGTGACGAAATCCTTGCGGGTGAGGACGGGGAGGTCCCCACCGATGAGTCCGTTGGTCGCGGTAGCAGTCACATCAGCCTCCGAGCTGGGATGCAGGGCCGAATTCGAGTTCGTACGGGCCGCGGAGGCCGAGCATTTCGTCGATCTTCGCTTCGATTTCGGCGATTTTGAACGGCTGGCCGGAGATCTTGTTGAAGCCGACGGCGTCGACAAGGTACTTCCCGCGCAGCAGGAGAACGAGCTGGCCGGTGTTGAGTTCGGGGACAAGCACGCGCTTATAGCGCTTGATGATGTCGCCGAGGTTGCCGGGGAACGGATTCAGGTAGCGAATGTGGGCGGAGGCCACAGCCTTCCCCTGGGAGCGCGCGCGCTCAGCAGCGGTGGTGATGGCGCCATAGGTGCCGCCCCAACCGACCACGAGCAGGTCGCCTTCTGAAGGACCGGTGACTTCCAGCGGCGGAATATCCTGCACGATGCGCTCGACGCGTTCCTTGCGCATCAGGGTCATGTGATGGTGATTGCCCGGGTCGTAGCTGATGTCGCCCGTTTCGCTCGACTTTTCGAGACCGCCGATCCGGTGTTCGAGGCCACGCTGGCCCGGAACCGCCCACGGGCGAGCAAGGGTGTTCTCGTCGCGGAGATACGGGTTGAAGTCGCCGTTCTGCTGAACGCCGTACTTGTACTCGATCTTCGGGAGGTCGGCGATGTCGGGAATGCGCCAGGGCTCAGAGCCGTTGCCCAGGTAGCCGTCGCTCATGTAGATGACCGGCACCATGTATTTGAGGGCGATGCGGAAAGCTTCGATGGCCATGGTGAAGCAGTCCGAAGGTGTCGACGGCGCGAGGATGGCAACCGACGAATCGCCGTTGCGGCCGAACATCGCCTGTAGGAGATCCGATTGCTCGGTCTTGGTGGGCATGCCCGTGCTGGGCCCGGCGCGCTGCACGTCGATGACGACGAGCGGAAGCTCGGTCATGACGGCCAGGTTCAGGGCCTCGCTTTTGAGGGCAAGACCCGGCCCGCTGGTGCCGGTGAGTCCGAGGTGCCCCCCATACGCGGCGCCGATGGCCGCGCCGATGGCCGCGATCTCGTCTTCGGCCTGGAAAGTCTTGATGCCGAAGCTCTTCAGCTTGGAAAGCTCGTGGAGGACCGTGGATGCGGGCGTGATCGGGTAACTGCCGTAGAACAGCGGAAGCCCCGAAAGGACCGACGCAGCGACGAAACCCAGGGCCGTGGCTTCGTTGCCGCTGATGTGCCGGTAGAGGCCCGGGGCCACTTCAGCGGCCGGGACATCGTAGCGCGAGGTGAACAGTTCGCTCGTCTCACCAAACGCATAGCCGGCCCGGAGCGCGCGGAGGTTGGCTTCGAGGACATCGGGGTTCCGGCGGAATTGCTGCGTCGCCCATTTGACCGTCGTATCCGTTGAGCGCCCATAGAGCCAGAGGATGATGCCGAGCGCATAGAAGTTTCGCGAACGGAACTTCTGCTGGGCGTTCATCGGAATGCCTTCGAGGGCAAGTTCGTTCTGGCGCGTGATGCGGACTTTCACCATCTCATAGCCGGCCAGCGTTCCATCTTCGAGCGGGTTGGAGACGTATGCGGCCTTCTTGAGGTTGGAGGGGTTGAATTCGTCTTCATCGACGATGACGAGTCCGCCCTTCTTGAGATCCCCGATGTTGACCTTGAGCGCAGCCGGGTTCATGGCCACGAGCACATCCGGCTGGTCGCCCGGCGTGCGAATGTCGTTACTGGCGAACGAAAGCTGGAAGCCTGAAACGCCGGGGAGCGATCCCGTGGGAGCGCGGATTTCTGCGGGGATATCGGGCAGCGTGGCGAGGTCGTTCCCGAAGACTGCGGCGGTCTTGGTGAACTGCGTCCCGGTGAGCTGCATCCCGTCGCCGGAGTCGCCGGCGAAGCGAATTGTGACCCGATCGAGCTGTTCGACAGCGCGTTCTGGCCGGGCAAGTGTTTCGGTCGTCGTCATGTGTGTGTGCTAACCACCCTCTGGTTTTTCCATCACCTGGTGCGGCCTTGGAGGTAGATTGAGGACCGCCTCCGGGTATGCCTCGGCGAGCTGACGGAGCAGCGTACCGAGCCGGATGAGTCCAACCACACGCCCGTCCTGCACCACGGGCAGGCTGCGGTATCTGCGCTGTTGCATGGTTGCGATCGCCTCGGCAACGCTCCGGCCGGCGGTGATCGTTCGGGGTTCCCGCGTCAAGACGGCGGCTTCGAGGGGTTGATCCCAATCGAAATCCGGGTCCATGCACTTTGAAAGGACATCGCGTTCGGTGAAGATCCCGGCGATCCGGTCTCCCTGCATCGCAAGCACGCTCGAGTGATTGCCCGACTGCATGTAGGCCACAACGCTTCGGACGGAATCACCGGGAGAGACCTGTGGCGCCTCATCAAGAGGAAGGCCAACCAGCGGCTGGTCCAGGAACAACTTGAGGGGCGAGCGGTCCATTCGTACCTGCTTTGCTGCGGCTCGCGATGTCCGGCAGGTGCACGCGGGTGTCGAATAATCGAAGAACCCTATGCCTTACCGCGGACAGTGTACGCCTTTCCGTCCCCGCGTGCAGCGAGGGGATACCCCAACCGGCGGGCGGGCTTGCATCGTTTCGTCCCCTTGTTGATTTGCGCTGTTCGCCCGTCAGGCGTCTCCCCCATTTCTGACATCCCACACTCGTCGTAACGCTGCGCCCGAACGGCCTATGAGCCGATAGTCAGCATAGGCAGCTGCCCACCTGGAGAACGAGCGCATGGCTTCCAACGCCCAGATTCAGACGGTCCGAGCCGAGTTTCTCGATCCCTCGCTCTATAACGAGACGGGCGCCTCTGGATTGCCTCGTCTAAGCCGGGGTTCACTGCTGGCTGCCTTGAGCCGCGCGTTCGACCTGGCGGAGGGCCGGCGACCGGGCCACGCACAACGCGTGGCGTATGTCGGTGTCTACCTGGCGAGCGAACTGGGCCTCGACACCACCCGCATCGAGGAAGTGTACTTCGCGTGCCTGCTTCACGACGCGGGAATGGCAGCTACGACGACATCCGTCCCGCGGCTCGATCCTGCACGTGGCGCGAAGCTGATCTCGGGCACATCCGCGCCGGTGGACGTGCTTGGCGCTTCGCCCGATGGGAAGTGGGCGGACGTGCTTCACGCGCTCACGCAGCACTGCGAAGTCGGGGCGAAGATTGCGCGCAAGCTGGGCCTCGGTGAAGCGGTCGCCCGCGCAGTCGCAGCCCACCATGATTGCTGGGACGGCTCCGGCGTCACCGCGAACGGTGATCGCGGCTCGATCGTCGCGCGTGTCGTGGCCGTGGCAGACCGGGTGGAGTCGATCATCGATGCCGAGAGCTCTCCGCTGCTCACGCGGCGGCGCGGACCGCAGCTCGTGCGTGACATGGCTGGCAGCGAACTCGACCCGGACATCGCGGACCGGATGGCAGGACTCGCCGCAAAGGATGACTTCTGGCTGGGCTTCTTCGACAACGACCTCTCCGGGGCGCTCATGGCCCTCAACTATGGCGGCATCCTCGCTCACGATGAGCTGTTCGACTTCCTCGGCGTGATAACGGACGTCATCGACTCTCGCAACGGGCGGGAACCAGGGCGCGGGCGTCGCGTCGCGGAACTGGCACACCGCACAGCGCTGGTGTGCGACATGACTGAACGGCGCGCCGACCTGGTCCGGGCGGCGGCGCTGCTCCAGGACATCGGGACGCTCGGGGTCCCGGTGAACTACCTGAGCAAACCGGACATCCTGACCATCGAGGAGATGTCCGCGGTGCAGCTTCACCCGGCCTATGCCCGCGACATCCTGAGCGAAGTTCCCGGGCTGGGAGCGCCCGCCTGGTGGGTCGGCTGCCACCACGAGCGCATCGACGGCAAGGGTTACCCGGGCATGCTCGAAGGCGACGAAGTGCCGGCGGAGGCGCAGATCATCGGGATGTGCGAAACCTATGAGGCTCTAACGAACGAGCGGCCCTATCGCAGGGCGATGTCGCTCGGCGATGCACTCGACGTGATGCAGGGATTGGCCGGCACACGGTTCGCGCCCTACCTGGTTGAGCGCTTCGAATCGGTGGTTGGGGACGAGCGGGAGTAAGCACACTCCGGTTCTCGCCCGCGATCATCTGTCTGTGCGGTTGTTCGGCTACAATTGCCGCCGGGAATCCCCCGGGAGGCCGTGATGAACACGCGCGTCATATCCGTCGTTCGACAGGTCGGCTCGGCCGGCGAAGAGGTCGCACAGTCCGTCGCTCAGAAACTGGGCTTCCGTTACATCGACTATCAGATCATCCAGGACGCAGCGCGGGAAGCGGGCGTTTCCGCGGAGACTGTCAGCGAGGCCGAGCACACGCCCTCCCTTATGACACGCATCCTGGAGGCGCTGGCTCGCAACCCGAGCATGCCGGTGGCCGCATGGGCCGACCCTGTGCCGCTTTCGACCAGCCCGTTGATTACGTCGACCGACTACCGGACCTTCGTCGAGGACGTGATCCGGGACCTCGCCGCGCAGGGCAATTGCCTGATCGTGGGCCACGCCGCCCAGGTAATCTTGAAGGACCGGCACGACACGCTCAGGGTGTTGGTCACCGGAAGCACGCAGTTCCGGGTGCGCCGTGTCATGAGCGGCATGGCTGTGGACGAGAAGACGGCCCTAAAGACCGTGGAAAAGACCGACGCTGAGAGGGTCGATTACTTCAAGCGCTTCTACGACACTGGGTACCTCTCGCCATGGACATACGACCTTTGCATCAACACCGACCACATGTCACCGGCCCAGGCGGCCGACCTCATTGCTCACGCGGCAACGTTGCGCTGAAGCTTCGCACGCTCTGCGCGCTCTTGCTTTCCTTCGCTGTTCTCACTGCAGCGTGCGGCGACGGGGGGGATGACGACGGAGCTTCGCCCACCAACCCGCCCGGTGGGGCGACCGTCACGGCCGGCGGACTCATCCCCGACCTGGCCGCGCTCGGGTTCACCAAGACCGCCGACGAACGGGACCCCGCAGCCCAGCCCGGCCAGGACGTGCGCCGTGCTCTGTATGAGAAGGCCTCGCCGCCGAGAATGGCCGTCCGCGTGGACATCGCTGTCTTGCCGACCGATGCGCTGGCCACGACTCAATTCGGCTCGCAGTCCGAGGCCCTCAAGAACCCCCCGCCGGACCTGTTCGGCGGGACATCCACTCCCCGGGATTCGACACCGATCGCCGGCGTGGGTGACCAATCGCGTTCGTTTGTGACGTCGAAGCCCGACGCGCAATCCAACCTGGTCTACACGGACCTCTATCGCGCGGGGCGAGTGGTCTTCATCGTCCAGGTGCTCATGCCGAGCGCGGAGAACGCGGCGGCGACACGGACTGCTGTCGCCCAGGCGGTCCTGGCGAAGGTCAAATAGGGCGCGTTAGTTCGGCCGGGTGGATCACACCCGGGTTGAGCATTCCGGTTGGGTCGAATGCGCGGCGAATCGCGAGCATCGTTTCGATATCGGCATGGGAGCGCGTGAGTTCGAGCCAGTGGGTCTTGGCGACACCGACGCCATGTTCGGCGCTGATGCTGCCCCCGAGTTCCGCCACGTGGCGCAAAACGCAATCGGTAGCACGGTCATCGTCCGCCGCCAAACCGAGGATGTTGACGTGCAGGTTCCCATCGGCGATGTGGCCGAAGAGGATGGGGCGGGCCTCGGGCACGTCGCGCGCCAGCCGAATGCGCACGTCGCGTTCAAACTCTTCGAGGCGCGGCAACGGCAGGGCGACATCGAGCTTGTGCGGGACGCCCTCGACGTTGATGCACTCGGTATGACGCTCCCGGTAGGCCCACAGGCGGTCTCGTCCGGGCCGGTCGCTCGCAACGGCGCTGGCTTTGGCGTTCACGTGCTCAAGGGCAGCGGCGAGTTCCGGCAGCGGGTCTTCCCGGGCGGCGCATTCGATGAGCAGGTAGACCGGGTAGTCCTGATCGAACGGGAGCGGCAGACCAGCGTGGCGGCGCACCAGCTCAACACCGTCGCGGAAGAACAACTCGACCGCTTCGAGCGACGCGACGCCCTTGACAGCCGGGAGGATGTCAAGCGCTTCGCCGATGGAACCCACGGCAAGCAGCGCGACGGCGCGCGCTTCAAGCATCGGGACAAGGCGGAGGCGCACGGCGGTGATGACGGCGAGCGTGCCTTCGCTGCCGGCCAGGAGGCCGGGCAGGTCGTAGCCGGTGTTGTCCTTGTGGAGGCCGGGGAGCCGCCGGAGGACCGCGCCGTCGGGCCGCACGGCTTCGATGCCGACCACCTGGGCGCGCATCCCGCCGTAGCGGAGCACACGAATGCCCCCCGCGTTCGTCGCAACCATTCCGCCGATGGTCGCGCTCTGGCGCGAGGCCAGGTCGACGCCGAAGGCGAACCCTGCTTCGCGCACGTGGTCCTGAAGGGCGGCGAGCGTGACGCCGGCGCCGACGGTAAGTTCGCCTGAGGCACGGTCGATCTCGCTGAAGCCAGTGAGTCTTAAAAGGCTGAGGACGATCTCGCCGCCACGGGGGACGCTGCCGCCAACGAGGCCAGTGTTGCCGCCCTGGGGGATGACCGCCGCACCCGCCGCCCCACAGGCGACGAGCACGCGCGTGACTTCGTCCGTGTTGGCAGGGCGCACGATGAGCCGGGCATCACCGTGATAGCGGCCGGTCCAGTCCCGTTCGTAGGTTGCCTTCATGTCGGCCTCGAGCAGGACGTGGCCGTCGCCAACGATAGCGCGCAGGGTCTCGGCGAGTGGGTCGGGCATGGCGTCCTCCGCGAAGTGAGCCCCCAGTCTACCCCGCCTACGCGGGGAGCGAAGGCCCCGAACGGGGATGCTATGATCGGGATATGACCGAGCAGCGTGCCAGCGAAAAGGATCGTGACTACTTCCGCCGCCTTGGCGAATGGGAGCGGGAGAACGCCGAAGAGGATTTGCGGCGCCACCTGGCGCTTCCGCTCAGCGAACGGCTCGCGCGCAGCCAGCGAATGATGATCGAGTGGGGCCCGTACCTTCGGAACACCGACAACGACGACCACCCGGAGGAGTTCTATGCCCGCGCCAGGCGACTCGGCCTCATCCGTTCCGCACCTGCCGAGCAGCGGAATGCTGGAGACGCTGACAACCATCCTTGACGGAGCTGGCCTGCCCTACGTTCTCATCGGCGGCCACGCGGTCAATGCATGGTGCGTCCAGCGCGGCACCGACGACTTCGACTTTCTTGTGGCACCGAATCGGGAAGCGATCGACAGGGTTGAAGCGGCACTATTCGAGGCAGGACTGAGGCGAGTGCGCCGCCAGGATGCCATGGAAGCTTCCGGCCCTGACTTCCTCCGAATGGAGAACGGCACGCGCACGTTCAATGTCGACTTTCAGGTGGCGAAAACAGATTTCCAGAGCAGCGCCATTGCTCGCGCGATCACCGATCCCGGCAGCGGGGTCCGGATCGCCACGCCGGAGGACCTGGTCGTGCTCAAGCTGATTGCGCTCCGTTCGAAGGATCAACGGGACCTCATCAACCTGGTCGAGACGCAGGCCATCGATTGGTCCTATGTGGAGCAGTGGGCGCCAATCTGGGACATCGAACAGCGTCTCGCCGATCTGCGCGGGCTCACCGGGAGGTAGCTCAGCGCAGGAACTCCAGGCTGGCCCAGCCCTCGATGTCTCCCGCGGGGGAGCGGACGCGGCGCCAGGCGCCTCCCTGCGGTTCGCGCTGTTCGTCCAGGTCTGTCAGGAGCACACCATCGGCGAAACAGCCGAGCGAGGGCGATGTCACCGACGGCTCCTGCCGGAGGTTCAGGCAGTCGGAACCCGTGGTCACGCGCAACACTTTGCCGGGCACCCAGCGCAGCACGTACGGATTCGCATTGCCCGTAAGACCCTCGGACAGTTCCGTCATGGGGCGAACCGTTCCGGCCGCAAGGTCGAACATGGCAGCTTCGACTCCGAACAGGCGAGCTGCGCCCTGCTGTGGCGATCTGTTCGGCAGGATGTTGCCAAAGAACAGCGTCGAACTCGCCGAGTGGATCGGAAAACCACCACCCAGCTCGCTCTGCCACGAGTAGATTTCGAGTGGTCGTCCGCTGCTGTCGAGCTTCGCCAGGTAGGTGGAGGGGAGGTTCGTTCCGTCGACATTGCCACCCCACGAGGTGAACATGACCGCCGGGTCGAGGTCTGAAATGAGGCGGTCACCCTCCACGTTCGGGGCGATGCCGAACTGGCTCCGGTAGACGAGCGTTCCGTTGCCGTCGTAGTAGCTGAGAGCCCCATTGTTGAGCCCATACCAGTGAAGTCGATCGCCCAGAGCCGTTGGGTAGAGGTTGCCCGGCGGACGTTTCGGAACTGCTCCGGATTCGAGGTAGTAGTAGTCGTATTCGCTGCCGCCCTTCCAGGCGGCAAGCAGCGTCCCCTCGTTGGTCACCACGGCGATCGTCGTGCGGGCGGGGATGGTGCCCGATGGCACCCAGGTGACGCCTCCGTCAGTCGAGCGAAACACGTCGGATGGCGCTTCGGGCGGTGCACCGACACCCTGCGCTGTGCATTCGGGGCGCGCGCACACGGTGGCGATGAGGCGCCCGGGGTTGGGGCCCGCCATGACGCCGAACCCACCGACCTCGCGGTCTGTTGGGAGCCCGGAAGCAGCGCGCAGGCCGTTGAGGATCTCCTCCCTCACCAGCGTGCCGTCTGCTGTCCGGTAGGCGCGTCGCAGGTTGGGCGACCCACCATCGCAGGAATAACAGCCGTGCCTGTAGTAGAGCACCCCGCCCGACGGCACCTCGATTGGATCGCCCAGGGCGAGGTGCCGCACCGGGATGCCCGCTATCAACTGGGGCGTGGACGTTGGGGCGATCCCGGAGGGCACGACGGACGCAAGTGGCGAAGGTGTCGCCGCCGCCGGGGTCCCGGTTGCGGCCTGGTCCGGTTCGCCGCCACCTCGCAAGAGCACGAAAGCAAGCACGCCGGCGGCGACGACAACGAGAGCCGCAGTGGCGCCGATGACCAATCGTGTGGCCAGCGCCGTACCGACGGAGCGAAAGGCGCGGCTGAAGCGGAGAGGGAGACCGTTGTAGGCACGCCAGTACTCTGCCGCCTCATCGCGCGAATCGACCCCGAGCTTCGAAAGGATTTCGCCCACGTGCCACTTCGCGCCATAGAGGCTGACGCCGAGCTCCGAGGCGATCTCTGCGTTCGTCCTGCCGCGCGTCATGAGATCGAGCACCTGCTTCTGGCGCGGCGTCCAGGCGAGGTCTTCGTGCACGAGGTCGCGGACGGTGGTTCGAGTGACGCTCATAAGCGAGAGGCTACAGCGCAAAGCGGCGCGACACCCTACCCGATGGTAAAGATGTCGCGCCGCAATGCCGGCTGCCCTGCGCCCGGCTTAACGCGGAAGCCGGCTGTTCTGCATGGCGAGTTCCCTCTCCATGCGTTCGCGCTGACTCAGCGCCTGTTCGGCGCTAATGACGCCGTCGCCGCCCGTTTCGCCGTCGAGTTCGAGGCCCGGGGCATCAAGCTTGTGCGCGTCGATTTCCGCGTTGCGGAGCGAAAGCACGACCACGTCGCGGTTCACGAGGATGTACCTCGTGCTCAGCCAGTAGTCGGGCTTCATCGACACATCGACGGAGAAGTAGCCTCCCCGCGTGTCTTTGACTCTCCCGATGTCCGTCCCATCGGACGAAAAGATGGCTTTCCCTGCGATGTCGTTCATAACGTCCATGCGTTACCTCCTCACCCGGCAGCATCCTCCCACGGCCGTTGCCTCGGCGTAGAATGGCGGCCACCACGCATTGCGAAATCGCAACAGAACGACTGCTCCGCCCTGTATGCTTGACCCGTGTCCAACGCCGCAGCACCAACTGAAGCGGAATGGTCGAAGGTCGCCGCGGAACTGGCGGAGCGATTCAGCCTGCGGGCGGAACTCCACGACCGGGAAGGCTCGTTCCCGTTCGAGAACTTCGATGACTTGCGAGCGGCGGGCATACTCAAGCTGACGGTGCCAGCGGAATTCGGCGGATTCGAAGCGCCGCTGCGGACGTTCCTGCGCGTTCAGGAGACACTCGCCCGGGGCGACGGGTCCACGGCGATGGCGCTCAACATGCACCTCAAGCTCTTCGGAGCGGAGCGTGAGGCGGGCTCGTACCCGCCGGAGTGGCTGGCCGAGATGGCCCGTGGCGCCGTCGCCCATGGCTGGCTTTGCAACACCGTCGCTTCGGAGGAAGGCCTGGGCAGCCCGGCCGGCGGTGGGATCCCGGAAACGACGGCCAGCCCGGTGGAGGGCGGCTGGATGCTCAACGGGCGCAAGACGTGGACCACGATGGCGCCCGCCCTGCACTACTTCATCGTCCTCGCACACCTCGACATCCCCGGCGACAGGCCAGTCCTCGGCAACCTCATGGTGTTTCGCGACGATCCCGGGTTCCGCATCGAGGAGACATGGGACAGCCTGGGCATGCGCGCCACAGGAAGCCACGATGCGATTTTCGAGGACATGTTCCTGCCTGCGGACCGGCTGCTGAACCAGCGCGAGGCGGGCCGGCCGGACCGACGGGCGGCCGCGGGCAGCGCCTGGTTCGGTCTCGGCGTCGCGGCGGTGACCCTCGGTGTCGCGCACGCGGCGAGGGACTACGCGGTTGCGTTCGCGCGGGAACGGGCGCCCGCCGGAGGACCCACGATCCAGCAGTTCCCGGGCGTGCGAACCCGGATCGCCCGCATCGACCTGCTCCTGCAGCGCAGCCGCGCGTTGGTTTACGACGCGGCACTTGCGTGGGAGACGAAGTCGGAAGCAGGCATGGCACCACTGGACCGCATCGCCATCGCGAAGATAGACACCCTCAACAACTGCATCGAGGCGGTCGATCTCGCCATGCGCGTGGTCGGAGGCGTGAGCCTGCTCAAGCGCCGTCCCATCGAGCGTTACTACCGCGACGTGCGAGCCGGGCTGCACAATCCGCCAATCGAGGACCGGGCACTCGAACAACTGGCCCGTTCCGCGTTGGACGAACCCGCCGAGTTGCCCAGGGCGACGGAGTAACTCCTAATCGCCCTCCGACGTTATTCGTGTACCCGCATTCTGGAGCCGCGCAGTGACGGAAGTTACCCAGTTCGCAAGCAGCCGGCCGTCACCCATCGGGCAACGAGTGGTCGTCGTAGGAACGAGTTGCGCGGGCAAGAGCACGCTGGCGGAGCAGCTCGCTTCATTGCGCGGCCTTGAAATGATCGAGCTCGACGCGCTTCACTGGAAGCCGGGCTGGACTCCCTCCGCCGATGACGAGTGGCGGCCGAAGCTCGAGGCGGCGATCACAGCGCCACGCTGGGTAATTGCCGGGAACTACTCACGAGTGGCGATGCCGACCGCGTGGCCGCACGCCGACACGGTGATCTGGCTCGATTTCCCGCTGCACCTGACGCTTCGGCGCATCGTCCTCCGGTCATGGAAGCGCTCACGATCGGGCGAGCTTCTCTGGAACACCAATCGGGAGAATTTCTACGGCCAGTTCCGCCTCTGGAGCGAGGACTCGCTCATCACCTACACGGTGAAGAACAAGCGCCGCATGGACCGGCGCTTCGTGGACGCCATGACCGACCCGCGTTGGGCACACATTCGTTTTGTCCGGCGGCGTTCTCGTGCCGAAGTTGCCGGCCTCTTGCAGCGTGTCGCATCCGACGCACCCTCAGCTTAGGCCGTTACCCAACCGCAGCGGTTATGATTCCGGCACTGGAGGCGACGATGCGCATTGGACTGATGATCGAAGGGCAGAACGGCCTCACATGGGAGCGCTGGAGCCACATCCTCGCGCTTGCCGAACGTCTCAAGTTTCCCTCCGTGTTCCGGTCTGACCACTACTTCATTGGGCGGCAACAGGATTCGCTCGAAGCGTTCCTTTCGTTCGTCATGGCCGCTCGTGAAACGTCAACGATCCGCTTTGGCCAACTCGTTTCGCCAGTGACCTTCCGGTCACCGGTCGATGTGGGCAGGATGATGGCGCAGATCTCCCTCCTCAGCGGCGGACGTTATGTCGCCGGCGTCGGCGCGGGCTGGAACGAGTCCGAACACCGGGCGTACGGCATCGCCTTCCCGCCGATCAAGGAGCGCTTCGAACGGCTGGAGGAGGCGATCCAGGTGATTCAGCTTCTCCACACGCCCGGTCCGGCCACATTCGCCGGAAAGCACTATCAGCTCGATGGGGCGGATTGCCTCCCCAAACCGAACCCGAAGCCGCCTCTCCTCATCGGCGGCAGTGGCGAAAAGAAGACGTTGCGGCTGGTGGCGAAATACGCCGACGAATGGAACTGCACGGCCCTCCCGGCCGAGGCGCTGCGGCACAAGAACGAGGTGTTGCTGGCGCATTGCGATGCGGCCGGGCGCGATCCCGCGACGCTGCGCCGTTCGATGATGAACTTCGCGCTGGTCGGTCCCAACGATGCGGCGTTGGACAAGGCGACGACGCGTCTGATGGCGATGCGCGGGGCACCGGCAACAATGACGCCCGCGCAGTTCCGGGCGGCATCGCGCGAACGCGGCTCCATCGTGGGGACGACCGGCCAGGTCATCGACCAGCTGGGCCGGCTGGCGGAGCTTGGCATCGAAGAAGTGCAGTTCCAGCACTTCAACTTCGGGAGCGACGAAATCCCGGAGTACCTTGCCAGTGAGATCGCTCCGAAAGCGGCGGCACTCTAGGTCGCTCTGATCTCACCACTCTCGGCCGCCCTCAGCGCGCCGTCCTCCATCAAAACGATCCGGTCGACCAGGTCGAGTATTCGGATGTCGTGCGTGACCACCACCAGGCTGCGCGCCTCCTCTTCGCGAATGGCCTCCACCATGAGTTCCATCGCACTTCGGCCAAGCTGAGAGTCCAGGCTCGACGTCGGCTCGTCAGCGAGGATGATGTCGGGCTTGTTGGCAAGGGCCCGGGCGATGGCCAGCCGCTGTTGCTCACCGCCGCTGAGGTCGCCCGGGTGGAGCCTGGAACGGGCGCTTAGCTTGAGCAGGTCGAGGATTCGGGAGGTTCGTTTTCGCGCCGCGTGGGACGGCGCCCCGGCCAGGGCGAGCGCAATCTCGACGTTGTCCCGGACGCTGAGGGACGGCAACAGGTTATAGGCCTGGAAGACAAAGCCGATGTGCCGCAGGCGAATCTCGGCCCTGCGCGCCCGGCTCGCCTTCGTTGCATCCTCACCGAGGATCTCGACGCGCCCGCCCGTGGGGGAGAGCAAGCAGCCGGCGATCGAGAGCAGCGTGGTCTTGCCGCTGCCCGACGGCCCGACGATGGCAAGGATCTCCCCGGCGTTCACTTCGAGGTTCACGTTCCGTACAGCGCTTACCGCGTCTTCGCCGCTTCCGAAACGCATGGAGACATCGAAGAGCACAAGGGGCAGCTCGTTGGCACTCACCGTCGAAATACCATGAGCGGGTCGACGCGACTGATGCGAGCGACCGGGAGGATGGCGCCCAGGAACGCGATGATGAGCACGGCCGTGAACACCCGCCATGCCTGGGCGAACCGGACAGTCACGCCGATGTCCGGAACCTGGCTTTCGATGAGCGGACCGGAGAGATAGACGATGGCGAGACCGAGCAGGAAACCTGCGAGAGCGAGGATCATCGCCTGGATGGCCACCACCCTCAGGAGGTAGCCGTTCGGCGCCCCAATGGCCTTCAGCACCCCGAAATCGCGAATCCGCTCCGCCGTCGTGGTATAGATGGTCAGGCCCACGACAGCCATCCCCACGATCAGGCCAACCGTCGACATCACATCGATGGGCGCCACGAAGAGGCTCCGAAGCAGAGCCCGATCGTTGCCGGAAAGCTCCCCACGAGTCATCACCGCCATGCCCAATATCCAGGAACGTGCCGGGCAGCAGCAGGGTCAACGGCAGGATGCGTGATTC
>CAYYSD010000035.1:0-22535 GCA_964474285.1 uncultured Anaerolineaceae bacterium
GGACTTCTGAGGCAGCGCTCTCCACCCGGTAGCCATCACTTATGAGGCACTACGTTGCCGCCGGTATAGCGGTTAGCTGGCTTCCGGGAACGTGACGCACGTGGTGGTGCTTTCGATGCCGTCCACCGCGCGGATATGGCGGCTGATCACCGCCGGCACGTCTGTCAACGTGGGCACTTCGACCACCGCAACGATGTCGTAGGGCCCCATCACCTGGTAGACCTCAGCGATGCCCTCGACCGCCGAAAGCTTGCTATAGACGTCAATGGTCTTTGCGGGGTCGACAACAATGAGGACAAACGCTTTGATCATGGCCGGTCTCCAAATTCATGTAGCGGCCCGATGGCCGGTCGCCGCTCCCGTGGCCGAACCTTACCATGCGCTCGTTTCGGGCAGATTTCACAGCTTGCAGCAGCCGTTACTCTTCGCGCAGCCGCAACACAGCCATGAACGCCTCCTGCGGGATTTCCACGTTCCCGACCCGCTTCATCTTCTTCTTGCCTTCGGCCTGCTTCTCCAGCAGCTTTCGCTTCCGTGAGATGTCGCCGCCATAACACTTTGCCAGTACGTTCTTCCGCATCGCGCGGATGGTCTCCCGCGCAATGATCTTGCCACCCACGGCCGCCTGCACCGGCACATCGAACATCTGCCGCGGAATCAGCGTCCGCAATTTGCTCACCAGGACACGGCCTTCGCGGTCGGCGTTGGAACGGTGGGTGATCAGCGAGAGTGCGTCCACCGCGACGCCATTCACGAGGATGTCTACCTTCACGAGTGACGCGGGCCGGTACTCGCTGATGTGATAGTCCAGGCTCGCGTAGCCGCTCGTCGAACTCTTCAGGAAGTCGTAGAAATCCACAAGGATCTCGGCCAGGGGGATGTCGTATTCCAGGAGGACGCGCGCTTCGCCCTGGGCCATCTCACTCTCGGGCTCCAGGTATTCCATTCGCACGAATTGGCCGCGGCGCGTGGTCACGAGCTCCATCACCTGGCCGATGTACCGGCTGGGTGTGATCACGTCGATCTTGGCCCACGGCTCTTCGATGACCGCGATGCGCGACGGATCGGGAAGGTCAGCCGGCGAATCGACCACCACGACTTCGTTGCTCGAGGTTGTCACGTGATACTCGACGCTGGGCGCCGTCGTCAGAAGGCTCAGGTTGTATTCGCGCTCCAACCGCTCCCCGATGATTTCGAGGTGGAGCAAGCCCAGGAAGCCGCAACGGAAGCCGAATCCCAGCGCCACCGAAGACTCCGGTTCGTAGACCAGCGAGGCGTCGTTGAGCGCCAGCTTCGAAAGCGCCTCGCGCAGGTCCTGGTACTGGTCGGAGTCCGTCGGGTAGATGCCGGCGAACACCATCGGCTTCGACTGCTTGTAGCCGGGGAGCGCCTCTGCCGCCGGTGCCGCCTGCAGCGTGATGGTGTCACCCACGCGGCAATCGGCGACGTCCTTGAATCCCGTCGCAACGTAACCAACCTCGCCGCACCCCAGGCTTGGGAGAGCGCGCATCGCCGGGCTGAAGATGCCGTATTCCAGGGGTTCGAAGACCGATTCGGTCTGCATCAGGGTCAGGTGCTTTCGCCCCTCCATCACGCCGTCGAACACGCGCACATGGGCTACGACGCCCTTGTAGGCGTCGTACTTCGAATCGAAGATGAGCGCTTTGAGCGGAGCCTCAGGCTTCCCCGCAGGTGGCGGAATGCGCCGCGCAATCGCCTCGAGGATCTCGGGAATGCCGATGCCTTCCTTGGCGCTGGCCACGATCACCTCATCGCGCGAAAAACCGATGACACGCTCCAGCTCAGCCGCTACGCGCTCCGGCTCCGCGTGTGGGAGGTCGATCTTGTTGAGCACGGGGATGAGTGTGAGGTTCTGGTTCATCGCCAGGTAGACGTTCGCGAGCGTCTGCGCCTCGATCCCCTGGGACGCATCGACGACGAGCAGCGCGCCTTCGCAGGCGGCGAGGCTGCGGGAAACCTCGTACGTGAAGTCCACATGCCCGGGCGTGTCAATGAGGTTGAACTCGTATTCGTTGCCATCCTGCGCGCGATAGGTCATGCGCGCCGCCGCAGCTTTGATGGTGATGCCCTTTTCGCGCTCAAGGTCCATCGAATCGAGCAGCTGCTCCGCCATGTCCCGCTTCGCCACCGTTCCCGTGGATTCCAGAAGACGATCCGCCAGCGTCGACTTGCCGTGGTCGATGTGCGCGATGATGCAGAAGTTACGGATGCGGGATTGGTCCACCACGTAATCCAGTGTAGGCGGGGCCAGGGTTATGGGGTCACGCAGGGAGCGTCGTCACTTCGGGCTCCGAAATCCATCGAGGGGCTTCGGAAAAACCGGGACGAGATCGGAGACTCTAGAAGCGCTTTTCCTTGATGCGGGCAGCCTTACCCGTGAGTCCGCGCAGGTAATACAGGTTCTTGCGGCGAACCTTGCCCCGCCGGGTCACTTCGATCTTGTCGACGCGGGGGCTGTTCACCGGGAAGGTGCGTTCCACGCCGACGCCACTCGCGATCTTTCGCACGGTGAAATTGGAAACGAGGCCCTTCATCCGTCGGCGGATGACCACGCCTTCGAACACCTGGATGCGCTCCTTGTCACCCTCAACGACCTTCGCGTGGACGCGGACAGTGTCGCCACTGCCAAAGTCTGGGAGGGTGCGGGGCTGGAGGTCGACAAGCGTATCGAGTTCGTAGGCCATTTCGGATCATCCTTGAGTGCGTAACCAATTGAGACTACGCAACTCGCAGCTTAGACGCCATAAAGCAGCATCAGAACTGGCGACCCAGGAGTGTCCCGAGCCATACGGCCAGCAAGCCACCCAGCGTGCTCATCATGACATAGGCCGCCGCGCGAAGAACCTGGTCGTCGCGCAACAGCGTCAGCGTTTCCCAACCGAACGCGCTGAATGTCGTATAGCTCCCAAGCAGGCCGACCACGAGCAGCAGGTGGGCATCGCGGTTCCAGATGTGACGTTCCTGGGTGAGCGTGGCGATGAACCCTATGAGAAGGCAGCCGGTGATGTTCACCGCCACCGTTCCGAACGGGAACCCGCCAGTTGTGGCATCCGTCACCTGCCGGCCGATGAAGTACCGCAGCGGCGCCCCGAGGAGCGCACCTCCCATGATGTACAGGTAGGCGCTCACCGGCCGGTGCTCCCGTGGCCGCCGCCGCCCCGGGCGGTCTCTGAAAGGTCCGCAGCTTCGACGAAGTCGACGTCTGCCAGCTGAGTTATGACGAGCTGCGCGATTCTGTCACCGGGCTGCACGGAGTACACGACCGAGGGAGAGGTCGTGTAGAGCGCGATCATGATCTCGCCGCGGTAGTCAGCATCGAGCGTGCCGAACGTCGCGAGTACGCCCTTGCGCGCCAGCCCGGAGCGGGGCCTCAGTTGCGCATCGAAACCCGCCGGGACCTCCATCGCCAGCCCGGTCGGAATGAGCACTGGGACCTGCGACACGGAAACCGGCCCGTCGATGCAGGCGTGCAGATCGAAGCCGGACGAAAGTGCCGTGGCCCGGTGGGGCATGCGCGCGCCTTCGCGCAGGAGCTGTACACGAACGTCGGCCGCCATCTCATCACTCCTCGAACGACTGCGCGAAGGGTACAGCCGCACCGGTCATGGAAGAAATGTCCGAACCCGCACAGTCATCCCGGAGTGCCAACTGTTTGGCTTATTCTCTCGCGTATCTGGGTGCAAACGGGTATCGTCCCTGCAACGCCGCAAAGCCAAACCGGCCGCCCTGTGGGCAAAGGAGTTCGTTATGTCGTGGCAGCCCGAGATCGAAGAACTGGAACGGCGACGCGAGTTCGTCAAGCAGATGGGCGGACCCGAAGGCATCGCCCGTCAGCACGCCAACGGTAAACTCACGGTTCGCGAGCGTCTCGACCTCCTCGTCGACCCGGGCACGATGCGCGAATTCGCGGGCCTTGTCGGCGAAGCCACCTACGGCGAAACGGGCGAACTTGAGCACTTCCGCCCGAAGGGCTCTGTCGAAGGCATCGGCGAGCTCGACGGCCGAAAGGTCGTCATCAGCGCCGGCGACTTCACCGTCCGCGGCGGGTCGGGCGGCGGGCGCGGCGGCATGGGCCAGGAGTTGCCCGCAAATAAGCGTGCGCTTGAATGGCGGCTGCCCTATGTTCGCCTGCTCGATGCAGCCGGCGGCAGCGTCCGCTCGTTCGAAGAGATGGGGCGCACCTATCTGCCCGACGGCAACCAGGGTTCCGCCACGGATGCCAAACTGCTGCAGGCGGTTCCCGTCGTCTCCGCGGTGATGGGTTCTGTGGCGGGCCTGCCCGCGGTCAACGCGTGCATGGCCCATTTCAACCTCATGGTGAAGGGCACGAGCCAGCTCTTCCCCGGTGGCCCTCCGGTCGTCAAGCAAGCGCTCGGCTACGACATCACCAAGGAAGAGCTCGGCGGCGAACAGATTCACGTGTACCAGAGCGGCGTCGTCGACAACCTCGCCCAGGATGAACCAGACGCCTTCCGGATCATCAGGCGATTCCTGAGCTACCTGCCTTCGAACGTTTGGGAAATGGCTCCTCGAGCGGAACCGACTGACGATCCACAACGCCGCGATGAACGGCTCCTTAGCATCGTGCCGCGCAACCCGAAGCGCGTGTACGACACCCACAAAGTCATCGACAGCGTTGTGGACCAGGGTTCGTTCTTCGAAATTGCACCCCTCCACGCACGGTCGCGCATCACGGGCCTTGCCCGCGTCAATGGCTATCCCGTCGGGATCATCGCGAACAACCCGATGTTCGGTGGCTCAACCGATGTCCACGGCGGAAGCAAGGTCATCCGCCTCATCCAGCTGTGCGACACGTTCCACCTTCCCCTCGTCTCGCTCACCGATGAACCCGGTTTCACCGTGGGCCTCGAGCAGGAGAAGCAGGGTATCGAACGTGCAGGCGCCCGCCTCGTCATCGCCACGTGCGAAAGCCAGATGCCGTGGATCACGATCATCATGAAGCAGGTGTACGGGGTGGCCGGCCAGTGTTCGCACCGGCCCAGCGGCATGTTCAGGCGCTACGCCTGGCCGTCCGGCCAGTGGGGCTCCATGCACATCCAGGGCGGCACCAGCGCGGCCTACCGCCGCGAGATCGAATCCGCCGCCGACCCCGAGGCGAAGCGGGAAGAAATCGAAGCACGCCTCCAGGCAATCGCCTCGCCATTTCGCACGGCAGAGGCGACCGGCCAGGACATCATCGATCCGCGCGACACGCGCCCGCTGCTGTGTGAATTCATCGATGACGCGCAACGGATCCTGCGTAGTCAGCTCGGGCAGACGGCCCCACCCTACCGCCCGTAGACCCCTATTCCGCGGACCAGGCTCCCACGAAGGCCGGCCCTTCGAACGGCAGGTTGATCGGGATACCGTCCCACGCACGGCGTTCGTCTCCCGCAGGGTCATCGACGATGGACGGCGGCACATCGAGCCGGAGGGTGGCGCGCCGCCCGGTGTCGTAGGCGGGCCAGTGCGGCGTGCGCGGCCCATCCGGCACGCCGTTCCGGGCGAACGCTATCCAGGTCTCGCTCATGATCTCTCCCATTTCGAAGCGATCAGCGCGAGTGCCCGTCGTCGGACGGGCCGAGACGTTGTTGAACGTGAAGGGCACATCCAATCCGTGTCCCGCACGCACGAGGCCGTTCGCGACATCCGTCTCCCAGGCGAACTGGTACATGTATACCGGGGCGGTTCCGCCTGCCATCTTCGCCTCTGCGAGACGGGTGGAGAGCAGCCGCCGGTCCTCCGTCGTAAGCGCCACGAGGATGTCATATGGCGTAGCCCCCGGGCGGTTCCGCTGATAGAGTTCGACCACTTCGTTTGTGCGCGCGCCGAGCACAGGGCGCACCGTCTCGATGACGGCGGGCATCTCGATCCTGTCCATGCCCGGGACGCGGGCCAGGTACGTACCCATTTCGTGCCGGGTGTTGCCGATGATGATTGGCACATCGGCCGCCAGCGGCGATGCCACCGAACCGAACGGGTCCGCGGGAAGATCTACGCCATCGACAACGGGTGAGAGCGTCATCCGGTCGAGTCCCGCCGCCCCTTCGCGGCGTGGGCTGACGAATTCGCCCATCCGTTTCGTGACTTCGTCGAAGGGCATCTCCTGGAGCCGGTGGATGTCCGCCGGCTTGATGCCCACATAGTCCAGGAACAAAGAAGCGAAGCGGCTCGCCTGCTCACGCGGCACGCCTCTCGGGTGCGCTCCGCTCTGGATAATTCCCCGGTGGAACAACCCCCTGGCCGAGGGCATGCCCAGGAGCATGCAGATCTTGCGGCCGCCGCCCGACACTCCGAACAGCGTGACGTTGCCGGGGTCGCCGCCAAAGGCGGCGATGTTGTCGCGAATCCACTGGAGCGCGAGGACGATGTCCAGCGTGCCCGCCAGGCCCGACCCGCGAAACTCGGGCCCGGCCACGTCCTCCAGGTAGAGGTGCCCGAAGACGTTGAGGCGATGGTTCAGCGAGACCATCACGACGTCGCCCTGCTTCGCCAGGTTCACACCATTGCTGACCGACGCCGACCCGACGCCGCTGCGGAAACCACCGCCGTGGAGCCAGACCATCACCGGTCGCTTCTTGCCGTCGCCGGGCTGCGGTGTCCAGACGTTAAGGACGAGACAGTCTTCGCCCTGTGGCGTCGGCTCCGGGTTCGGCCGGTCGGGCGTCGCCGGATCGATGACCACTCCCGCCTGCGGAGTCGCGGGCCCGAAGGCCACGGCATCGCGGACGCCCTTCCAGGCCTCCGGCGGTGCCGGGGCCTTGAAGCGCCGTGCACCTGCCGTGGAGGCGCCGTAGCGGATTCCCCGAAAGACATGGATGCCGCGGTCCACCTCGCCGCGCAGTGCTCCGTAGGTCGTTTGAACGATTTCGCCGGTCATGTGCTGCCCTCCTTGCTACCCCTCGCGCGGAAGGAACGACTCGATGGCGTCCCAGACGGCGGTGCTCGCGCGGCCTTCGCCGCTGCCGGGTGTGTGGCCCATCGTCACGACAACCATGTCGTGATCCGGGATGACGAAGATGAGCTGCGCGTTCGCGCCGACGGCACGGTACACGTTCTCGGGTGCGGTCGGCAGTCGCTTGCCCGTGCCCTGCTCCTTCCCGTCTGGACTGCTCCACGAGCCCGGTGTGTTGAGCCACCAGAGGTAACCGTAGCCGCCGTGGGCCGCAGGGAATGGGGGCCGCAGCGCCGCTTCGATGTACTCCTCCGCGATGAGGCGACGGCCGTCCCAACTGCCACGGTTCAGCCAGAGCAGGCCCAATCGCGCCAGGTCGCGATGGGTCGCGGTCATAACAGGCATCGGGCCGCGGTTGCCGATCTGGAACCAGCCCCTACCCGTCTGCGGCCACGTCAGCGAGAGCCCGAGCGGCGCCGCCAACTCCTGCTCATAGAAGCGGTGCGGAGGCATGCCGGATGCAAGCCAGAGGATATTTGGCAGGGTGTTCAGGATCGGTCCGCTCGTGTACTGGTAGGTGGAACCCACCGGGTCGTGTCCGGCGGTCATCGAGAGGATGTGCTCGATTGTCGCGCCTTCTTTGATGTCCGGGTGGTGGTACGGGAGCCAGTCTGTCACATGGTCTTTGACGTTGAGCAGGCCCCTGGTCTGTGCGATGCCCACCAGCGAACTCCCGTACCCCTTGGTCACAGAAAACGTGCGGTACTTCGAGTGCCGGTCGCCGGAGTAGTACGTTTCATGCACAATGACGCCGCCCTTGACGACCAGGAAGCCGAAGCGCTCCTCGACGCCCCGCACGGCGGCCGCGGCGGCATCGAGCTTCGCTGCGTCCAACCCGAACGCATCGGGGGACGCAACCTCCCATTCGGCCTTTGGAAACACACCGAGCGATGCAGCGGCCATTCTGAACCCTCCGCTACGGCCAGTCGTTGACCGTGACGGCGCTATCTTACGCTCGTCAGAATTTGGCGCGCCACGACCCCCGGCTCAGGCCCAGGGTGTGCCAAAGCGATCCCGCGATGTAAGGCCGGCGACGGGCTGCCGCCGGTTGCGACCGTAGCGACGGTCCGGCCAGCCCATGGGCACGATCGCGTGGACGGTCATCGTCTCTGGCAGGTTGAGCATCGGCCGCACGGTCTCCTCGCGGGCCTTCCAGCGGGTCGTCAGCACCGTGCCGAGACCGGCAGCATGGGCGGCCAGCAAGAGATTCTGGACGGCCGGGTAAATGGACGCCCCCAGCGCCGCAATGCCGCCTTCAGTGCGGCCGAACGTGTAGTCCGAGCACACCGCCACGAGCACAGGCACCTCTGCCCAGGGGGTGTGGTCGGGCGCGTTCGCCCCGTACATCTGGCTCCCGAGCTCGTCGAACACCCCGCCGAGCTTCGTCTTGATGGCGGCATCGCGAATAACGATGAAGCGCCACGGTTCCGCGCCCCGGGCGCTCGGAGCGCGGGACGCCGCCGTCAGGATCCGCTCGACCAGCGCGTCATCAACCGGCTGGTCAGTGAACCGGCGGATGGCGCGCTGGCGCGCCATGAACTCCTCGATTTCGTCCAGTCCCACGTTCCCGGCCACCGTTAGCGTCCCGTTACTTTGGTCGTCGCGTCACGGAAGCGAGCGGTCTGCTCGGGGGAACCGCGAAGGCCCCGGTTCGCCTCATCCTCCATCTGTTGCGCTTCGGCGACGAGCGAGGCCTGGTCGATGACCGCCTTCGAAATGCGAACCGCGTCCACCGACATCTTCGCGATGGTTCGCGCCATATCCATGGCCTGCGTCATGAGGTCCTCAGGCGCATACACCTGGTTCACGAGGCCGATGGTCATTGCCTCAGCGGCATCGACCTTGCGGGCGGTGAAGATGAGTTCCTTTGCCTTCGCCGCCCCGACCAGACGTGGGAGCGTGGCTGCTGCCACGACGAGGCCGTATTCGGCGCCCGGCAGCCGGAATGTCGCCGTGGTCGAAGCGAGCCGTATGTCGCAGGCGATAGCGAGGCGTGCACCGCCGCCGTAGCAGTAGCCGTTCACGGCCGCGATGGTCGGAAGGGCCGTCTTGCTCAGGCGCCCGAACGGATTGCCAGGCTGTGCCGGACGCTCCGCCTTCTCAACGCCGCTCATTTCGAGCATGTCGCCCCCGGCGCAGAACGCCTTGCTTCCGCTGCCGGTGAGCACGATGCAGCGGACGGCCGGGTCTTGCTCAGCGTTGACGATGGCGGCGTCAATGGCCGCGGAGAGCGCCTGGCTCAGCGCGTGGTGGCGTTCAGGGCGGTTGAGCTTGATCAGCGCAACCCCATCGGCGTGCTCTTCGAGGAGAATGGGAGCCTGTTCGGTCATGGTGAACTCCGTTGAGATGAGCGAGAGTATACGGGCTCTTCCGCGAACGGCTTCCTGCTCAGCTCGTGAACGAACCGCCTTCCCCCCGTTCACCCAGCAGCCACATCAACGCCGAGGGCCGGTCCACGAATACGGCAATGCCATCGCCCTCGACGCCTGAATAAAGTGCTATCTGGCGGCCGATGCCAAAATACAGAGGGTTCGTCGAAACGATGGCGAGCGCCAGCCCGAAGTCCGAAAGCCGCTTGATTCCCGAACCCAGTGACAACGGGTCGAAGCCGAAGTTGGTGACCGCCGAAAAGTCGAAGAGGAGCCGCTTGAGCTGGCGAAGCGCTTCGATCTCTTCCGGCTTGAACCCGCCGGCCGCTCGCACAGAGCCAACCGCGACCTCTCCGCTGAAGAGGACTTCCACGAATGTCGGGTGGATGATGACTTCGTGTGCCATCCCACTGCAGAGCCTACACCCTTCGGACACGATTGCGGGACCGCTATCGGTCTCGTGGCTGTCCAATCTCGACCTGCATGCCACCGGGTTCTCCGAAGTCGACCGTGTAGCGCTCGCCCGGCGCGATATCCGGCGGGTCGAAGAAGGTCCCGCAGATGATGATGTCGCCTTGCCTGAGTGCCTCGCCGTACGCTGAAAGCGTCCTGGCGACGTGCATGACGATCTCGCCGAGGTTTGCCGGAACCCTCCCGGGCAAGCCGGTTCGCACCACCTCGCCGCCCTTCAGGAGGCGGGGGAAACCTTCGGCCACCGGGCATTCGCCGGGATAGGCAGTCTCTGGCCCGAGCATCGTGCTGTCGTGCAGGATGTTGTGCCCGATCAGTTCGGAGAGCGGCGCTCGTGGTTTCGCCCCGTTTACAAACTCGATCGCGGGCGCGATCCCGGCGATGGCCCGGGACGCGTCTTGCAACGAAACGTCCCCGGGGACATCGCGACCCATCCGGATCGCCACCTCCGCTTCGAGGCGGGGACTCCCACCGGCAGGCGGGTGATAAACATCGCCCGTCCGCAGGATGCGGGAGCCATCGAGGGCAGCCACGAGCGCGCCCGAAATCCCCAGGCGCTCCTGCGCGACGGGGTCGTTGACGCCGATCTTCCAGCCTGCCCGCGGTGTTCCTGCCGCCTGGGCGGCCGCGAGCCGTTCGAACACCTGCCGCATCCCGGCATCGATCATTCCCTGGACCGTTGGCGAATCACTCATGCGCGCATTAAGCCACAGGCGGGTGTGTCAAGCGATTACGTCTTGCGTAACGATTTCTCCCGGGCCGGGCAGTCGGAGAGGTGATCGTTAACCATGCCGACGCTCTGCATGAACGCGTAACAGATGGTGGGGCCAACGAACGTCATCCCGGCCGCCCGCAACGCTTTCGACATCGCCGCGGCCTCCGGAGAGGATGCGGGGACGTCGCCGCGCTCCGCGGGTACCGGCGAATCCCGGGGTGCGAACGACCACACGTAACGATCGAAGCTCCCGTGTTCATACTGGAGCGCAAGGAACGCCCGAGCGTTTTTCACCGCGCCTTCGACCTTCAAACGGTTCCGGATGATGCGGGCGTCGCCGAGGAGTCGAGCGATTTCCGCGTCGTCGTAGGTGGCAATCCGGCGTGCGTCCCAGCCGTGGAACGCCTCGCGGAAACCCTCCCGCCGGTTAAGAATGGTTGACCACGAAAGTCCCGCCTGGAACCCCTCCAGCAGGAGCCGCTCGAAGAGCGCCGCGTCATCGTGACAGGGCACGGCCCACTCGGTGTCGTGGTAGACGGCCATCCGCTCGTCCACGAGGCCCCAGCAGGTCGCGAACGTCCCTGCCATCTATCCCAGGACTTCAAACAGCTTGTGCGACTTCAGGAACGGGTTGTCTTTGTAGCTTGCGTAGCTTTCACCGCGATGCCCGGCGGTGAAGTTGTCCGACGTGATCCAGGCTTCGAACGACTTCTCGTCTTCGAAGCGCGTCAACACCACGTATTCTCCCCGGTCGGGCAGGGCGAGCAGCTCCGTGCTGATGAAGCCGGGGAACGTGTCGACGGCGCCCACGCGCGTCTTCCACGTCTGTTCGAAGCCCGCGCGGGCAGGTTCGGGCAAGCTGATTGGGAAGTAGGAAACGACGGCCATGGCGGCAGATCTCCGGTCGGTAGTCGTCTCAGCGTAGCGCGGGGCACGTTACGGTGAACCAGCCGTGGTCCGCTGGCTGCGCGGGAAAGTGGCCTTGAGACGCCCGCCAACGGCACGTAGTCTGGTCACTGTGACGCTGAGCCCGGAACCCGTCCTGGACATCGCCGCCTACGCCCGCCGCATCGGGTACAACGGCCCCTTTGAGCCGACCCTCGATGTGCTCCGTGGCATGCACCTCGCCCACTTCTACAGCGTGCCCTTCGAAAACCTGGACATCCACACGGGCGTTCGGATCCAGGTCGATGCGCGCGTCAACTTCGACAAGATCGTCAGTCGTGGGCGTGGCGGATTCTGCCTCGAGCTCAGTGGCCTCTTCGCTCGTGTGCTCCGCCAGATCGGCTTCCGGGTCGATGTCCTCGGCGGGCGCGTCCTCACCGATGGGCGGCTCGGCATGCCTCTGAGCCACATGACGCTCGTCGTCCACCTGGACGAGCCCTACCTTGCGGATGTTGGGTTCGGTGGCTCCATCGCCGCTCCGTTGCGGCTGCTCGATCGTGATCCCCAGTACCACGAGGGGCGCAAGTACGTCATCGACCACGACGGCGACCACTGGTTCTTGAGCCTGTGGGACGTTGACGGCCGCCGCGCAACCTACGTCTTCACGCTCCAACCGCGCGACTTCCGCGAATTCGACGCGGTCTGTCATTGGCTCCAGACCTCTCCTGAATCGCTCTTCACCACCGGTCCGTTCGCCTCGCGCGCGGTCGAGGGGGGCCGGCTCACACTCGGCGGCAGCAAGTTGGTTGAAACCCGCGGTGAAGAGCGAACAGAACGGCTGCTCGAAACGCGCACGGAGGAGTTCGCCGTCTTCCGCCACCGCTTCGGCATCGTTCTGCCCGTCACATCCTGAAGACACCCCAACGCGGACCGGGGATGGGACTGTTCGCGGCCGCAGCGAGACCGAGCGCGAGCACCCTGCGCGTGTCCAACGGATCGATCACACCGTCGTCCCAGAGGCGAGCGGTGCTGTAGTAGGGCGAGCCCTCCGCATCATATGTCGCGAGTGTTGGGGCCTTGAAGCGCTCTTGCTCTTCGGGCGAAAGCACGTCGCCACGGTCCAGCCGGACCTGGAGCAGCACACTGGCAGCCTGTTCGCCGCCCATCACGCTCACCCGCGCGTTCGGCCACATCCAGAGCTGCCGGGGGCTGAAGGCGCGTCCGCACATCGCGTAATTGCCGGCGCCGAAACTCCCGCCGATAACGACGGTAAATTTGGGCACCTGCACCGTTGCGACGGCCGTCACCATCTTGGCGCCGTCTTTCGCGATGCCGCCGTTTTCATACTGACGCCCGACCATAAAGCCGGTGATGTTCTGCAAGAAGATGAGCGGAACCTTGCGTTGCCCGCAAAGTTCGACAAAGTGCGCACCCTTGAGCGCGCTTTCGCTGAACAGGATGCCGTTGTTCGCGACGATTCCAACCGGGAAGCCATGCAGCCGCGCGAAGCCGCACACCAGCGTTGGCCCATAGCGCGACTTGAACTCATGAAAGCGAGAGCCGTCGACGAGCCGGGCGATGACTTCGCGCACATCGTAGGCATGGCGGTTGTCCGGCGGCACAATCCCATAGAGGTCCTCGGCGTCGTGATACGGCTCTTCGACCTCGGTAATGTCCCACGCCGCTTCGCGTCGCGCCGGGATCGACTCGATGATCGAGCGGACGATTCGGAGCGCGTCGGCGTCGTCCTCCGCGAGGTGGTCCGCAACGCCGCTGATGCGGGTGTGGACGTCCGCGCCGCCGAGCTCTTCCGGAGTGGACTCCTCGCCGGTCGCTGCCTTCACCAGTGGAGGCCCTCCAAGGAAGATCGTGCCTGTGCCCTGGACGATGACCGTTTCGTCGCTCATCGCCGGGACATAGGCGCCGCCGGCGGTACAGGACCCCATCACGGCCGCCACCTGGTAGATACCCTTCGCGCTGAGATTCGCCTGGTTGTAGAAGATGCGCCCGAAGTGTTCGCGGTCGGGGAAGATCTCCCCCTGGAGCGGCAGGAACGCGCCACCCGAATCGACCAGGTAGATGCACGGGAGGCAGTTTTCGAGCGCGATCTCCTGCGCCCGCAGGTGCTTCTTCACGGTGAGTGGGTGATAGGTCCCGCCCTTCACGGTCGCGTCGTTCGCGATGACCACGCACTCGCGCGCGTGGATCACGCCGATGCCGGTCACGATGCCCGCTGACGGAAGGTCGTCTTCGTAGACCCCGCCGGCCGCAAGCGGACTCAGTTCCAGGAAGCTCGTGGCCGGGTCGATCAGCCGTTGGATACGCTCGCGGGCCAGCAGCTTCCCGCGCTCGCGGTGACGCGCGACGTAGGCTTCGCCCCCTCCGAGCGCCACCTGATCCAGTCTGGCGCGCAGCTCGGCGGCAAGCGCCTGGTTCGCCTCGCGATTCGCCTTGAACAGCGGATCGCGCAGGTCAACCCGCGTCTGGAGTTGCGGCACGTCATGATGGTCCACGGGCGTATTAGGCCACACCCGGCCCGCCCCCGCTACGCATCGCCTGGTGAGGTGTCAGCGCTCTTCTGCGAACTTGCATACTGGGAGCATGAAGATAACCGTCGAATGGCCGGACGCGCTGGCCAGGAAGGTGCAACGCCGCGCTGTTCGCGAGAACGGCCGATAGCCCTTAACCCCGCGGCAGGCCCAGTCCGCGCGTCGCCACGATGTTGCGCTGGATCTCGCTCGTCCCGCCCGCAATCGTCGCAGAGACCGTGCGAAGGTACTGGAAGCTCCACTTGTTTTGCGAATGTCCCCGGGGAGCCTGGCCCTCCATCCCGAGGACGTGCAGCGCCGTCCGGGCAATGCGCTGGTTCAGCTCGCTGGTGAACAGCTTCGCGATGGACGCTTCGTAGTTCGGTACGCCGCCCTTTTCCTGGATCGAAATGATGCGCAAGGAGAGAAGCCGCGTGACCTCCACTTCGACCTTTCGATCCGCGACCTCCGAACGGTAGGCGGGAGTCACGGCCGTCCCGCGCGCCTGGACCTCCTCGACAAGGTCCTCAACGTCGCGCCGGTTGGCGGCGTTTCCGCCGATCGCGGAGCGTTCGAAGTCCATCGTCGCCATGCCCACGTACCAGCCGCGGTTCATCTCGCCGACGAGCTGGGCACGTGGCACCCGAAGGTCTTCGAAGAACACCTCGTTGAATTCGTGCGAGCCCGCCATGTTCACGAGCGGCCGCACCTGGATCCCGGGGGAGTGCATATCGGCGAGCAGGTAGCTGATGCCCCGGTGCTTGGGAGCGTCCGGGTCGGTGCGGGTCAGCATGAAGATCCAGTCCGCCCGGTGCGCGCCGGAGGTCCAGATCTTCTGCCCGTTCACGACGAAGTCGTCGCCATCGACAACCGCGCGCGTCTGCAACGAGGCCAGGTCGCTGCCGGAGCCGGGTTCGCTATATCCCTGGCACCACTTCTCTTCGCCGGAAAGGATCTTCGGGAGAAAGCGCTTCTTCTGGTCGTCGGTCCCATAGAGCATCAGCGTCGGACCGACGTAGTTGATGCCGATAAAGTCGGGACCGGGCACGCGATAGTACGAGAGCTCCTCGTTGAAAACGGCCTGTTGGCGTACGGTCGCGCCCATCCCGCCGTACTCCACCGGCCAGGCAGGCGCCGACCACCCTTTGGCCGCGAGCTTGGCTCGGACTGCGAGTGTCCGGGCGTAGCTCTCATCAGGAGCGAGCCCCTGTACTTCGAGACCGCGCTCGTCGTCGCTCAGTTCGTCGTTGATGAACGAGCGCACGCTGTCACGGAAAGCGGTGATGTCGGGCCTGTCACGGAAATCCATCTGTCCCCTCCGGCGGCGAGGCCTTTCGGCCTCAAAAGGTGCGCGCAGTCTAGCAGCACGGAAGGGCACCATGGGAATCGAGACCCCGCCGAAGAGTCAGTCCAGGAGCACTTCGTAGGCTTCACGGAGTTCGGCGACCGTCGCATCGAGCGGCCCAAACCTGAACGACTGCGAGGCGGTCGTGGTCCCGAGGCGGGTCAGCGGCACGCCCAGCCCCGCGCAAATCGCTATGAGCCGTTCGGCATTTGCGCCAGGCCGAACGTGGCCGGGCGCCAGGCTCACCACGATGCGCCCCTGGGCCTCGCCAAACAGCGCCGCGTCCAACCGGCCCGTCAGCTCCGGCTCCCCTGAAAACCCGTTCCCGCCGAGGATGGCGCACTCCGCCAGCGCCACGGCCAGGCCGCCGTCGCTGCAATCGTGCGCGCTCAGCAGCAGACCCTCGGCGTTCGCCTGGAGAATGGCGTCGTGCAGCCGCACCTCGGCGGCGAGGTCCACCAACGGCATCCCGGCCACCTTGCCATGCACAGCTTCCAGGAACTCGCTCCCGGCCAGTGCTTCCGCGGGCTGCGCAAGCTTCGCGCCGAGCAGGAAGACGGCGCTCCCTGGCCGCACGAACGCGGCCTTGAGGTGGCGCGAGACGTCCTCGATCAGCCCGAGCATGCCGATCACGGGTGTCGGATACACCGGTCGTCCCGCGGTCTCGTTGTAGAGGCTCACGTTGCCGCTCACCACAGGAGTCGAAAACGCCTCGCAAGCGGCGGAGATGCCACGGATGCACTGCTCGAGCGTGTAATACACCTCCAGCTTCTCGGGGTTGCCGAAATTCAGGCAGTCGGTCACCGCGACAGGCCTGGCGCCCGTGCAGACGACGTTGCGCGCCGCTTCAGCGACGGCGATCGCGGCACCCGCGAACGGATCGAGGTAGCAAAGCCGGCCGTTGCAGTCCGTCTTCAGCGCGATTCCACGGTTCGTTCCCCAGATCCGCACCACCGCCGCGTCGCCACCGGGCGGGAGGACGGTGTTGTTCAACACTTGCTGGTCATAGCGCCGGTAGACCCCGCGCTTGCTGGCGATGTTGGGCCTCGCCAGCAACTGCAAGAGCATCTCCGGCGCATCGGCCGGGTCGATGTCGTTGAGCGAGCCGAGATCGAACGAATTGAGGGCAGCCAGTTCCGCAGGGCGCGTTCCTTCTCGCCGGTAGAGCGGTGGGTCCGTCGCAATCGTCACCGGGACGCGTCCGACCTCGACTCCGCCATCGAGCAGTACAACCTCGTCGCCGTCGGCCACCTGGCCGATCTCTTCGCAGTGGAGTTCCCACCGCTGAAAGAGTTCCGTCACGTCGTTCACGTGCTCTCGCTTCGCGATCACGAGCATCCGTTCCTGGCTTTCGCTCAGCATGACTTCATACGGGGTCATTCCGGTCTCGCGGCGTGGAACCTTTCCGAGTTCGAGGACAGCGCCGCTCTTCCCCTTCGCACAGCACTCCACCACGGAGCTGGTCAGCCCGGCGGCCCCAAGGTCCTGCAAACCGATGATCCAGTCACCATGCTCGGAGGCGAGTTCGTAGCACGCCTCCATGAGCAGCTTTTCGAGAAACGGGTTGCCCACCTGCACCGCAGGCCTCATCTCTTCGAAGCGAGCTTCGGGATCGGTGCGGCTGGCGAGGCCGCTGGCGCCATGAATCCCGTCGCGGCCCGTGTCAGCGCCGACAAGCAGCAGCGGATTGCCTTCTCCGATTGCCCGCGCGCTGAGCAACTTCGCCGTCTCCGCCACGCCGACGCACATTGCGTTGACCAGCGGATTGCCGTTGTACGCCGTCGCGAACACCACTTCGCCTCCGACGTTCGGAATTCCCAGGCAGTTCCCGTAGCTGCCCACACCCCCGACCACACCATCGAACAGGAACTTGTTCTGCGGGTCGTCGGGGGGGCCAAAACGCAGGGAATCGAGAATGGCCACCGGGTAGGCGCCCATCGCGAAGATGTCCCGTACGATGCCGCCGACGCCCGTGGCGGCTCCCTGGAACGGTTCGATGGCCGACGGGTGGTTGTGCGACTCCACCTTCATCACCACGCAGAGGCCGTCGCCGATATCGATGGCCCCGGCGTTCTCGGCCCCGGCCTTCGTCAGGATGTGGTCGCCGCCGCTGGGGAAGAGGCTGAGCAGGGGTTTGCTGTTCTTGTAGCCGCAATGCTCGCTCCACAGAGAACCGAACATGCCCAGTTCGACGTCATTCGGTTCGCGCCCAAGGCGCTCCACAAGGAGGTCATATTCCGCCCGGCTGAGTGCGACGGCATCGAGGGCTTCCTGTTCAACGGCCATGCCTCAAGGGTAAGCGCAAACCATCGAACGGATAAGCCGCGTGCCGCTCTCATCGCCATCTCCTACCCTTTACGTGAACGTCAGAGTGTGGTGTAGTAGGAGATGGCCGGTCCGTTGGGCTGGCATCCCACCGACAGGGCATTCATGCGAGTACTGGTCCGGCTCCTCGGCTACCTGCGACACCACAAGGGTCCCGTCTCCCTTGGCTATGCCGGCCTCTTTGGCTCGATCGCTTTCGGCGCGCTCACCCCTTGGATGCTCAAGTGGGCCATCGACTCCGGCATCACCGGGGGCGACAAGCGTACGCTCCTCATCTCCGCGCTGGCCATCGTCGGCTTCAGCATCGGCAAGGGCCTCTGCTCCTACCTCCAGAGCTACATGGGCGAACTCATCGCACAGAAGGTCGCTTTCGACATCCGCCGCGATTTCTACGACCGCGTCCAGAAACTCAGCTTCTCCTTTCACGACCAGATCGAGACGGGACAACTTATGTCGCGAGCGACGGTCGATGTCGAGAACTGCCGCCAGTTCCTCAGCCTCGGCCTGCTCCGCGCGACCTACACCTTCGGCCTGTTTTTCGTGGTGGCCATCATCATGCTGACGATCAGCTGGCAGTTCGCCCTGCTCACGTTCATCAGCATCCCCCTCGTCGGGATGGTCGCCGTCTACATGTCGACCAGGACGCGGCCGCTCTGGGCTGTGGTGCAGCAGCAGGTCGGCGTCGAAGCCTCCGTGCTCCAGGAGAGCATCATCGGGATGCGCGTCGTGAAGGCTTTCGCCCAGGAAGACCGCCAGTTTGCGCGCTTCCAGGCTGCCAACTGGTCGGTTCGCGAAAAGAGCCTCGAAGCCAACCGCATCGCCGCCTTCAACCAGCCCTTCCTCACCTACATCCTCAACGCCATCACGCTGGTCATCCTGCTCTACGGCGGCCACCTGGTCCTTGGCAACGCGCTCACGGTAGGCACCATGGTCGCCTTCATCGAGTACCGCGGTCAGCTGGCGGCACCCGCCCGCACGCTCGGATTCCTCGTCACCATGGGCACCCGCGCCGCCACCTCGGGCACCCGAATCTTCGAAGTCATGGACACTGTCAGCGAGGTGAGCGAGCGCCCCAACGCGAGGGCTCTGACCGACGTCCACGGCCACGTCCGCTTCGAAGATGTCTCGTTCTCCTACTCCAAGCGGGACGCTGTCGTCGAGGGGATCAACATCGACGCCCGGCCCGGCGAGACGATCGCCGTCCTGGGCGCCACCGGCAGCGGCAAGAGCACGCTGCTCAACCTGCTCCCTCGCTTCTATGACGTCACTGGCGGACGCATCACCGTTGATGGCGTGGACATCCGGGACGTTCAGCTCGAATCGCTTCGCCGCAACGTCGGCGTCATCCTCCAGGAAGTGTTCCTCTTCACGTCAACCATCCGCGACAACATTGCCTACGGGAAGCCGGACGCGACGCAGGAGGAGATCGAAGCAGCTGCCCGCATCGCCCAGATTCACAACTTCATCCAGACCCTTCCCGACGGCTACGACACCTGGGTGGGCGAACGAGGCATGACCCTATCCGGCGGTCAGAAGCAGCGCGTCGCCATCGCGCGCATGCTCCTGTTGGACCCGCGCATCCTCGTCCTCGACGACTCCACGTCCGCCGTCGACATGGAAACCGAGTTTCTCATCCAACAGGCGCTGGCGAACCTCATCAAGGGCCGCACGTCCTTCGTCATCGCCCACCGGCTGCGCACCGTGAAAGAGGCGGACCAGATCCTCGTAATGGACCGCGGCCACATCGTCCAGCGCGGGCGCCATGAAGAACTGGTGCAGCAGGAAGGCCTCTACCGCGAGATCCATCACCTTCAGCTTCGGGACCAGGAAGAAGCGCTTGCTGCCGACAGCATGGGCGCCGTGGCGGGGTCAGCCTGATGGGAATGGGTGGCGGCGGCGGCGGCATGAACTTCGCGCGCGGACTCGCGCTGGGGAGCGGCGGCGGGCAGGGTCGCGGACCTGGCGACCAGCGTGGCCTGGCCACCTCAGAAGAAGACTTCGGGAAAGCGTTCGACCCGCGCGTCATCGGCCGGCTGTGGGGCTACGCGTCGCCGTACAAAGCTCGCATCGCCTTCGGCTCGTCGCTCCTGCTCGTCAACACCGTCACGTCGGTCCTCAGCCCGCTCATCCCGGGCCTCGCCATCAACATGATCGAAGACGGCAACCGCAACGGCCTCTACCTGATGTGCGTGCTCTTCCTCATCAACAACACTGTCCAGTGGCTCGCGCACTACCAGCAGGTCTACCAGATGACATGGGTCGGGCAGCACGCGCTCTACCGCGTCGCCTCCGACATGTTCAAGCACATCTCCAGCCTCTCGCAAAGCTTTTTCGACAAAAACGAGACCGGCCGCGTGATGGCGCGAATTCAGAACGACGTGAACGTCCTCCAGCAGATGCTGAGCAACGGCATGATCTCGATCTTCGGCAGCCTGCTCAGCCTCATCGGCATCCTGGGAACGCTCTTCTTCCTCAACTGGCGGCTGGCTTCCCTCGTCTCCATCAGCGTGCCCATCATGGCAGGCACCATCTGGATCTGGCAGCGCCACGCTCGCCGCTCGTTCCTCCGCGCCCGCGCCACGATCTCGGCGGTGAATGCGAGCATCCAGGAAAACGTCTCCGGCGTGCGCGTCATCCAGAGCCTTTCCCGCGAAGGTGCGAACTCGCGCCAGTTCGAAAACGTGAACCAGGAGAACATGCAGGCGAGCGTCAACGCCGGGCGGGCCTCGGCTCTCGTGCAGCCGCTCGTCGAACTCATCGGCGCTTCCGCCCTCGCCGTCGCCATCTTCGTGGGCGGCATCATGGTCCTCAACGGCGACCTCCGCCTCGGCTTCCTCGTTGCCTTCGCGCTCTACATCAACCGCTTCTTCGACCCCATCCGCGAAATGACGCAGCAATACACGAACATGCAGCGCGCGACAGTCGCGGCGGAGCGCGTCTTCGAAATCCTGGATTGGCCGCAGGAGGTGGCTGACAAGCCCGACGCGGTCGAACTCAACAACATCGCCGGCGAAGTCGAACTCCGCGATGTCCGTTTCGGGTATTCAGAACGCGTCGAAGTGCTCCACGGCCTCAGCATCAAGATTCGCCCCGGTGAGCACGTTGCCCTGGTCGGGCAGACCGGCGCCGGAAAGAGCACGATCATCAACCTCATCGCGCGTTTCTACGACGTCACCGGGGGCGCTGTCCTCGTCGACGGCCACGATGTGCGCGACGTCACGATGAGGTCGCTGCGCCAGCAGATGGGCATCGTCCTCCAGGACCCCTTCATCTTCGGCGGCACCATCCGCGACAACATCGCCTTCGGAAAGCCAGAAGCAACCCAGGAGGAAGTCGAAGCGGCTGCACAAGCCGTTGGCGTTCACGACCTCATCCTTCGCCTCGACAAGGGCTACGAAACGAAGGTGCTGCCGAGCGGCGCCAACCTCAGCCTGGGGCAGCGCCAGCTCATCAGCTTCGCACGGGCAATGCTCATCTCGCCCCGCATCCTCATGCTCGATGAGGCCACCGCGGGCATCGACACGCAGACGGAACTCATCCTTCAGCGCGGCGTGGGCCGGCTGATGGAGAACCGCACCGCCATCGTTATCGCGCACCGCCTCAGCACCATCCGCGATTCCGACCGGATCATCGTCCTCAAGGATGGCGCCATCGCCGAGGAAGGTAACCATCGTCGCCTCATGGAGTTGCAGGGCATCTACTACGACCTGTACACCATGGGCTTCCGCGACGTCACGCAGGAGTCGGCCGCCGGGTAGACGCCCCGGCCCCCGCCCCTCAGAATGCGCCCACTCTCATTCACACCCAGAGGTAGTTGCATTGGCAATCGAATTCACCGAGGACATGGTCACCGCGTTCAACAATTCGTTCAAAGACAAGGTGATCATGACCTTCGCTACAGCTTCAGCTGAAGGCATGCCCGACATCGCGCTCAAAGGCAGCGGGATGGCCTGGGACAACGAGCACATCGCCTTTTGGGAGCGGGCCCTCGGCCAGACCTACCGCAATCTCCAGGAGAACCCGAAGTGCTGCGTTTTCTACCGCAATCCGGAGACGCGGCAGGTCTGGAAGATGTTCGGCGAGGCCACGGTCTACACCGAAGGTGACCTTCGGCAGCAGGTCATGGACCGTACGGAGCCCGTCGAACTGAGCCGCGACCCTGACCGCAAGGGCGCCGCCATCATCATCCGCATCGATCGCGTGCTCCAGGGCGGCCAGGTCCTCATGGAGCGCTAACGGCGCCCGCTCAGACCGTATCCCAGAACCGGCGCTCTTCGGCAAGCGGGTCGTTTTGCACACCGCACTCCCGGTCGAAGCGCATCGTCGCCCGCCGATCCGCGTCGTAGGAGTCCCAGCGCGGCAACCCCTCGTGGTTAGGGTTGCCCGACCGCGCAAACGCGAGCCACGCGCCCCGCATCCGCTCGGACAGGGCGTCCGCCTCCGGTCCTCGACCCGCGAGGTTGGCCAGCGCGCCATCGAAGTTGCCGAACACGAACGGGAGCTCCAGCCCGTGGCAGGCGCCCAACGCGCCGTTCATCGCCGGGGACGGCCAGCAGAACAGGTACATGTAAGCTGTCGAGTGGCTCGCATGCGCCTCTGCGACTCTGACCGACTGCATCCTGAAGGTGCGGTCGGTCTGCACAGCGAACCATGTGTCCGCGGCGGTGTGTCGTTCTCCCCTTCCCGCTCGGGTGGCGCGATAGGTTTCCAGCGCGGCTGAGGCAGTCGCCGTGCCGCCCGTCACCAACACGGCGAGACGTTGAACGGCGTCCTGCGTGTCCATGTTCATCATCTCCGGCATCGTCGCGCCGAAGAGCCGCGACTCATCGAGGTTCGTCCCCGCGATGACCGGCTTCCCCCGCGTCGAGCCGGATCGAACAGCCTCAATCGTCCCGACGGGGATGACGGCGCCATCGACCAC
>CAYYSD010000036.1:0-22463 GCA_964474285.1 uncultured Anaerolineaceae bacterium
ACCTGTTCGTCGTATGCGCAGTCATGGGCAGCCTCACCGGCATAATCGTGGCCGCCGGCCGGCCGTTCCTGCCGCGGCGCGGGATCGTGGCAGCCTGGGGGCTTGCGGGCGCGATCACCGGCGGATCGCTTTTCGTTCACGCCGATGGCGTCGACTTCACCTTGCTGGAACCAGCGTGGCTGGCGATCGGCCTGTTCATCGCGCTCCCGGCCGCGGGCGCAGCGCTCCTCGTGTGGTTCTACGAATGCATGGCGCCATGGTGGTTCAAGGACCGCCGCAGGACGGCCCTTGCTCTCGTTCCCGCGATTCCGGGGGCGATCCTGTTCGTGGGGCCTTTCGCGGCTATCTGCGGCGCCATCTGGTGGGCGGGGATGCGCATCCCGCGTGCGAGGCGTTTCCCGGGCTGGCAACCTGCCAGGGTCCTCGCTCTTGTGGTCTTTGCGGCCGTCCTGTCGCTGGGCGGCCTCGCGCTGGCCTTGGATGTAGCCGCGATTCTCTGACGCCCTATGCGCCTGTCTCTCTGAGCCCCTCGGGTCCCGGTTCGTAGCGTCGACCGCATTCCAGGCAGGTTCGTGCCTCGGTCAGGCGATGGGCGCAGACGCAGACCCAGCCCATCGGCCGGGCCGGGTTTCCGGCCACAAGCGCGTGGTCCGGTACGTCCTTCGTGACAACCGAGCCCGCCGCAATGAGCGCCCAGCGTCCGATGGTGATCGCAGGCAAGATGACCGAGCGCGACCCAACGGCCGCGCCGTACTTCACGAGCGATCGGCCCACGTGCCAGTCGTCGGTCGTCTTGAGTGAACCGTCCGGGTTGATGGCGCGCGGGAAGCGGTCGTTGGTGAACACGACCTCCGGGCCAATGAACACGCCGTCCTCGAGTGTCACGCCCTCGTAGAGGCACGAATAGTTCTGGACCTTGCAGTTCGTCCCGAGCCTCACGTCTGCGCCGACATAGACGCCCTTGCCGATGATGCAGCCGGCTCCCACGACGGCGCCTTCACGGACCTGGGCCTGGTGCCAGATGCGCGCGTCCTCGCCGATGGTGGCGCGTGGGCTCACGTCCGCCGTGGGGTGCGGTTCGTAGTGCGTCACAGCAGCGCCGGCTGATTTGCGGCCGGGAGCGCGTCGCCGGTGCTGTCGAGCGAATACCGCCGCGCCACCAGGTGGATGCGCCTCCGCAGTTCGTCCAGGTCCCCGCTCGCCGCGACGATGAGTTCGTCGATGAGCCGCTGGATCTCGCTCTCCGTCACTTCGACGGAGGCGGAAAGGCGCATGACCTTCGGATGGTCCGTTGCCGCCATCTGTTCGAAGTCGGCAACCAGCTCCTCGCGCAGCTTTTCGCCCGGCCTGGGCCCCGTGAACACAACTTCGATGTCGTCGCCCGGGCGGAGGCCGCGAAGCCGGATCATCCGCTCGGCCAGCTCAAGGATGTTGATTTCCTCGCCCATGTCCAGCATGTAGATGTTGCCGTGGCCGCCGAACGTGCCCGCCTGGATGACGAGGCTGACCGCCTCGGGGATGGTGATGAAGTAGCGCATCATCTCGGGGTGCATCACGGTCACCGGACCGCCCCGTTCAATCTGGCGCATGAACGTCGGAACCACCGAACCGCGGCTTCCCATGACGTTGCCGAAGCGCACAGCGGCGAAGCCGGTGAGTTCGCTCTCTCGGGCGAACGCGAGCACGAGCACTTCGGCGATGCGCTTCGTGGCGCCCATGATGCTGCTGGGCCGCACGGCCTTGTCCGTCGAGATGAGGACGAAACGTCGCGTCTCGTACTCTCGCGCAGCCCGGGCCACGTTCAATGTCCCGAGCACGTTCACTCTTACCGCCTCGTCGGGATGGTCCTCCATCATCGGCACGTGCTTCAGCGCTGCCGCGTGATAGACCAGCTCCGGCCGCACGCGGTTGAAGATGGAGTCCACCTTCGCCGTGTCCGAAATGTCGCCGATCCAGAGCTTGAGGACCGTCTGGCCGCTCTCCGGCCCGAGCTCAAGGGAAAGGTCGTGGAGGCCGCTTTCGTTGTTGTCGAGCAGGTGAAGTTCGCGCGGCTGGAAAGTGAGCACCTGGCGGCAAAGCTCCGAGCCGATAGACCCCGCGGCACCCGTCACGAGCACGACCGAATCCTTGACGGTTTGCGAGCAGGCAGCGAAATCGATCGCGACGGGGTCGCGGCCGAGGAGGTCGTCGAGCGTGATGTCGCGGAGGGCGTCGTGGTGGCCGCCAAGCATCCAGTTGTCCATGCCCGGCACCATGCGCACGGGCACGTTCAGCCGCTGACAGACCGCGACGATAGCCCGGACATCGGCGCCGCGCGCCCCCTTGAGGGCGATGGCCACCGCCTCCGCGTCCCGCTTGCGGATGATGGTCTCGAGTTCAGAGACAGGACCCAGCACGGGCAGGCCGTGGATGCGTGTGTGGTGCTTGCGTGCGTCGTCATCCACAAAGCCGATGGGCTGGTAGTTCAATTCCGGGGTGTTCTGCAGCTCGCGCGCGAGCAGTTGGCCCGTCTGCTCGGCCCCGACGATGAGCATGCGCCGCGAAGCCACCGCCGCCCAGGGCACTCTCGCGAGGAGGCGGGTACGCATCTTCACCATAGCCATGCCGGGGAAGACCAACGCCCCCGCGATGAGAACCACCGACTGCGGCAGGTCGCGCTCATGCACGAAGAAGTTGATGGCGAACACCAGGAGCGTCACCAGGGCCACCGGCCGGAAGAGCGCGAGGATATCGCCGATACTTCCGTAGGCCCAGACCGTCCGGTAGACGCCGAACAGCAGGTTGGCCAGGATGTACCCGCCGGCGATCGCCGGCACGATCTTCGCGACGAACACGGCGTTGGTGCGCGGGACTTCGCCATCGAAGCGCAACAGCAGCGCCGCGACATACGCCGCGACGACCACCGCCATGTCGAGCAGCACAGCGCCGGCTGTGTGGATCGGGTCCCCCGCCACGATGCGGTGGAAGGATCGTTGCGTTGCGTTCGGGTGAGCCGCCATTAGCGCGCACCTGATCCTTTCACGACGGCAATCAGCGTGCGCCAGAGGATGTGGATATCGGTCAGAACCGAGTGGTCCTCCACGTAGGCCAGATCGTAGGTAAGCGTTTCCGCGTAGGTCAAATCTGAACGGCCGCTGCACTGCGCCAGCCCGGCGATTCCCGGGCGAACCTCGTGGCGCCGGTGGTAGGCAGCCGGGTATTGGGAAACAAGGTCCGGGATCTCCGGGCGCGGCCCAACGAGACTCATATCGCCCATCAGGACGTTCAGCAGGTTCGGCAGCTCGTCGATCGAGGTGTCCCGGCAGAACTGACCAAGGCGAGTCACCCGTGGGTCCGGCACGCCGGGAGGGCTGAAGACGTATGTCTCCCAGTCCTCGACCCGGTAGACCGTCTTCTGCCCGGGGGCCAGGTGATGCATGGTTCGCAGCTTGTACATCCGGAAGGGGCGGCCGTTCAACCCGATTCGCGTCTGCACGAAGAACGGGTTCCCGCGCATCTCAATGGCCAGGGCCGCCGCAAACACCGCGGTGACCACTACCGCGAACGGGCCAACCAGGAGCGTCAGGACGATATCGAGCGTGCGTTTCCCCACTTCCGCAGCCTACCAGCGGCGCCGGGTAGGCTGTATTCGCCTCCGGCCCGGTTTGCGGGCAGGCGCAACATTCACCACTCTGTACGCATCTATTCTCCGGAGCCTCCACATGTCGTACCGCGCGTTCGTCGTCAACAAGCTTGGCGATGACTTCACCCTTGGGGTGACCGAACTCGATGAGCGCGACCTTCCCGCGGGCGAAGTCACCATTCGCGTTGAGTGGTCGAGCGTGAACTACAAGGACGGCCTCGCCTGCAGCCCCACCGGCCGCGTCGTCCGTTCATACCCGATGACGCCGGGCGTGGACCTGGCCGGCAAGGTGTCGGCCTCCACCGACAGCCGCTTCAGCCCCGGCGACGAGGTGGTCGTGATCGGCTATGACGTCGGCGTCGCACACCCCGGCGGGTTTGCAGAGATGGCGCGCGTCCCCGCGGACTGGGTCGTGCCTGTCCCCGCCGGACTCACGACGAAGGAAGCGATGGCGCTCGGCACCGCAGGATTCACCGCAGCGCTCTCCGTGCACCAGCTCGAGCGCTGGGGCGTCAGCCCCGCCAACGGCACGGCAATCGTCACCGGCGCGACGGGCGGCGTCGGCAGCACCGCGGTGAGCATGCTCGCCGGCCTCGGCTACACCGTCGCTGCCAGCACCGGGAAGGCGTCTGAGCACGCCTTCCTCCGCGACCTCGGCGCCACCGAAATCCTTTCGCGCGAAGACGTCAGCGCCGAATCCAGCCGTCCCATGGAGTCCGAACGCTGGGCGGCGGCCATCGACCCGGTCGGCGGGGCCACCACGGCCTACCTCATCCGGACGATGAAGTACGGCGGGTCCATTGCGCTTTCGGGCCTCACCGGCGGAGGGAATCTGCCCACCACCGTCTTCCCATTCATTCTCCGCGGCGTGAATCTGCTCGGCATTGATTCCGTCTTCTGCCCGATGCCGCTGCGTAAGGAGATCTGGAACCGCTGCGGGTCCGACCTCAAGCCGCGAGGACTCATGGAATCGATCGCCAGCGAAATCGGTCTGGACGGCGTCGAAGCTGCAGCAGCGAAGATCCGCAACGGCGAAATCAAAGGGCGTGTCCTGGTCGACCTGCGGTAGCCGCTACCGGACAAGCCTGGCGAGGAGGTGCTCGTACACCTCCGCCGTGATCGGGCGCACCACCCGGCCGACGCCTGTCCAGTGGCCCCACTTCCAATCGCCCGTCGCACGAGGGTGCTCGACGGGCGTGAGGAGCGGGGCCTCTTTGCTTGCCATCATCAGGTGGTAGTGCTCCGTCAGGGGCAGAGCCTCGTTCACGATACCCACCCAGTACTGCATCTCGCCGCCGTCCAGCGCGAATGTGGTCCCCAGGTAGCGGTAGCGGCCCGCGATCGGACGCGAGGCGCTGTTTACGTAACGCACGCGGTCGCCAAACCGCCTCCGCAGCGCCGCCCCGCCGAGCGCGTAGAGCCGGTTGGTGGCCACCGCCTGGTCCAGCGGTACATCGCCCAGCCCGAGGACATCGCGCAAGACGAATCGGACGAAGTCCTGTGCGATCGGGTCGGGGTCGTCTTCGAGCGCCTCGACCACTTGCAGCCAGGAGATCGGTACCCACGGCGCCGGCGGTTCCGCGCCAGGCAAGCCGAGCAGAATGAACGCCGGGCGCTCAATCCAGCTCTGCCCTTCGGTGACCATCACCGGTAGCGTGCTCTCGTCGGCGCCTGCCTCAACTTGCACTTCGACGATGGCCCTCCGTCCGCCTTCGAAGGTCAACACGAGGTCGGCCATACCTGCTCCGCCGAGGGTCGCCTGCAGTTCCGCGAGCGCGAGAGGCTCCCCATCCGCCCCGGCAGCACGCGCGAACAGCGCCCCGAGCATCCGGTGGCCGCGCCGCAGGAAATACGCCAGCCCGCTGGTGCAGTAGTTCTCGAAAGGTGAGGCCGCGGAACCCGGCCGGTAGGAAGAGAGCATGGTGAAGAGGTTCGATTCGTCCACCAAACCAGTATCGCGCCGTCTGCGTGGCGGTGCTACGGGCGCTGCTTCGTCCGAGCGGCTCGCAGTGCCGCGCGCCGCTCGGCTTCCGCAGCCCGCTTCCGTTCCGCGT
Source organism: uncultured Anaerolineaceae bacterium (assembly GCA_964474285.1). Classification (GTDB taxonomy): domain Bacteria; phylum Chloroflexota; class Dehalococcoidia; order Tepidiformales; family Tepidiformaceae; genus JACRBT01. The sequence goes on from CAYYSD010000036.1 coordinate 5,677, forward strand.
CTGAGACGGCTGTCATGAGCGAACGGCCGTGCTTCGCCAGGCGCTGGCGCCGTGCATCGAGCTTCCTGGCCCGCTGCTCCCACCGTTCCATGGACTATCCCGGGCGAACGCCCAGGTCCACCCAGTCGGTGATCAAGCGCAGCACGCGCGTTTGCGAGACCTTCGTCAGCTTCGCGCGTTCGCGCAGGGCAATTGCGTTGCGCTCGTAGAGGTCCATGAGCTCCTGCGGCGAATCTTCCGGCGGCCGTGCATCCTGGCGCGTTGCCTCCCAGTGCGCCAGTGAATCGTAGGCGGTGAGGAGCGTCAGTTCGTCCGAGGGACCGCCGTGCACGTTCGAGAACAGCCCCAGGATCTTGCAGCCGCGCGCCTCCATGTGTGGCCACACCGCGCCCCGCGAAAGGCGTTCGAATTCCGCTGCCTTTCCCCGCTCGATCGTGAAACTGCGTTCGACCACGATCGCCATAAGCCACACCCCCTTCGGACGGGCCTAGGATACTCGCGCGGGTTCTGGTTCGCTCGAAAGCGCCCGCAGGAGGCGAACGATCACCTGCATCCAGGCCTCGCCCGTGGTCGCCCGATCGATGCGCACCTGGTTGGGCCCCACGAGCACCCCGGGGAGCGCCAGCGCCGACACGCGCTTGCGCTGCTGCTCCGACGTTCCACCGCGCACAATCAGGTGGAACATCTGGCCGTCGGTCTTGATGCTTTCGACCCGCGCCCGTCGCCCAAGCGACTTCACCAGCGCCACGTAGAGGAGGTTCTCGACCGCAGGTGGAGGCTCGCCGAAGCGATCGCGCAGCTCAGCCTGCATCTCAGCCACACCCGCGGCAGAGTCAATGTCCGCAATCCGCTGGTACATCGCGAGGCGGATGTTCTGGTCGCTGATATAGGACTGCGGGATGTTCGCGCTCAACGGGATGTCCACCGGCGGCGCCGGCGGGATTGCCGGCGGGATGGTGGGTTCGTCCGGTCGCACGGCCGCTTTCAGCGCCGCCACAGCCTCGGCAACGAGCTTCGAATAGAGGTCAAAGCCAACGTCGGCGATATGGCCGCTCTGTTCGGTCCCGAGGATGTTGCCGGCGCCCCGGATCTCGAGGTCGCGGAGGGCGATCTGAAACCCGGCGCCCAGCTCAGAAGCTTCGAAAATGGCCTCCAGGCGCTTCTGCGCCGTCTCGCTGATCGCCCGGTTGCGATCGTAAAGGAGGTACGCGTAGGCGCGGTTCGCCGCCCGCCCGACGCGTCCGCGCAGCTGGTAGAGCTGAGCCAGCCCCAGCCGGTTCGCGTCGTTGATGATGATCGTGTTGACGTTCGGAATGTCGATCCCGCTCTCGATGATGGTCGTGCAGACCAGCACGTCGTAGTCGCCAGCGGCGAACTCCATCATCACGCGCTCAAGCTGGTCTTCGTGCATCTGGCCGTGCCCCACGGCAAACGTTGCCTCCGGCACGAGATCCCGCAACCGGGCCATGATGCGTTCGATGTTGTTGACCCGGTTGTGGACGAAGTACACCTGGCCCCCGCGCTGCAGCTCCCGGTCGATGGCCTCGCGGATGATCTCGTCGTCCCACTCGGTCACGTACGTGCGAATCGGCAGGCGTTCATCCGGTGGCGACATAATCGTGCTCATGTCGCGGATACCTGCCAGCGACATCTGCAGCGTGCGCGGGATGGGTGTGGCCGAAAGCGTGAGGAAGTCGACCTCAGAACGCATCTGCTTGAGACGTTCCTTGTGCGACACGCCAAACCGCTGCTCTTCGTCGATGACCACGAGACCGAGGTCTTTGAACACCACATCCCTGCCCAGCAACCGATGCGTGCCCACCGCGATGTCGACTTCGCCGGAGGTGATCGCGCGTACGATTTCACGCTGCTGCTGTTCGTTGCGGAAACGCGAAAGCACTTCCACCCGCACCGGGAAGCCCGCCGTGCGTTCGCGGAACGTCGCTCCGTGCTGTTCCGCCAGCACTGTCGTCGGTACCAGCACGGCCACCTGCTTGCCCTCGGTGACGGCCTTAAACGCCGCCCGGATGGCGACCTCTGTCTTGCCATAGCCGACATCGCCACACACCAGCCGGTCCATGGGGCGTTCGCGTTGCATGTCCGTCTTCACTTCGGTGATCGCGAGCAGCTGGTCGGGCGTTTCGACGAACGGGAAGGCGGCTTCCATCTCCATCTGCCATGCGTTGTCCGCTCCGAACGCGTGCCCTCTGGCCAGCTCCCGCTTCGCATACAGCTCCAGCAGGTCGTGGGCCATTTCGACCACTGCCTGCCGGACTTTGCGTTTCGCCCGCGCCCAATCCTGCGAACCGAGGCGCGTCAGCGACGGAGGGTGGTCCGCAGGGCCCACGTACCGGGTGATGACGTCGAGCTGGTCAGCGGGCACGTAGAGCCGGTCGCCCTCGGCGTACTGCAGCTCCAGGTATTCGCGCTCAGCCCCATCCACCGAACGCCGGATGAGCCCGGAATAGCGCGCGATGCCGTGGTCCGCGTGCACAACGTAGTCGCCCACCTCGAGTGACCCGACGAGGTCCGGTTTGATGCCCGGGCGCATGCGTGTGGGCCGGCGCCGCTTTCGGAAGCCGAAGACCTCGGCGTCGGTGACCAGCACCAGTCCCCCGTCGGACACAAAGCCGCCCCCAACCGCGTGAGGCAGCAACGTGATGGAGCCCGGCCGGGGTGCTTCCGGCAGCGTCCTGGCGAGTGCGCAGGCGATGCCTTCCTCGTCCATCAGTTCCGCGAGCCGCAATGCCTGCTGGGAGGCGATCACTACAGGGCGGTTCGCTTTCGCCCATTCCCGGGCCTGCAGCGCGAGGACTTTCAGCTTGCCCGCGAACCCCGGCGTTGCGGCCATCGGCAGCCGCTTCGCCCCAAACTCTTCCGCGCCAAAGCGTTCCAGGCGTGTGTCGCTCCCGAGCGCTGCCAGCCGTTCGCGCAGCTCGCCCGCAGCCAGGTTCAAGGGCGGTAACCCGGTCGGGATGGCTCCGCGGCGCTCCTGCTCCGCGCGCGCCCGCTCCTGCTGTTCCAGCAGCGATTCGAGCGCGATGGGCCCCTCGTCTGCTTCATCGAGCACCAGCCGGGTGCCTGGCGCGGCGTGGTCCAGTGCGGTCGCACGTGATAGCAATCCTTCGAAGAATCCTTCGTAGTCCGTGCGGTTTCCGCCGGCGATGAGTTCCAGTTCCTCGATCACCCGTTCCGACTCGTCACCAGTCGGTTCCGCCAGCGCAACGAGATTGGCCGCGGCAGTGCGGGCTTCGCGCGTTCCCGTTGCGGCAGGGGGAAAGTCCGCCACTTGCACCCGTTCGACGCTGCGCTGGGTCGCGAGGTCCACCCGCCGGATGCTTTCGACTTCGTTGCCGAAGAATTCCAGGCGGAAGGGGTGCTCCGCCCCCGCCGGGAACACGTCGACAACACCGCCGCGTCGGACCGCGGTGCCAGGGTGGTCCGCGTAGTCCACGATCGCGTAACCGGCTTCCTCCAGCTGCTCCAGCAACCGCATGGGCTCCAGGGTCATGCCGGTCGCGATGTGGATTGCCGCAGCCAGCCCTTCCGGCCCGGAACGGTGTTCGGAGAGTGAGGACCACGACGCCACCACGATTGCCGGGCCGGGTCCGCGCAGGAGCGAAAGCGCGTAGAGCCGTTCGTAGGCCGCGCCGGTGTCATCGCGGACGAACTCGTAGGGAAGGCGTTCCTGTTCCGGCAGCCGCGCGATGCGGATGTCGCGAACGAACATGCCGAGTTCTTCGAAGAGCGCCTGTGCCCGGGCTGGAGTCGCGGCAAGGAGGAGTGTGGGCGCGTGGTGGCGCATGGCCATCGCCGCCACGAGGACGGGTTTGGCACTCTCGGGCGCGCCGAGGCGCAGCGACGCCTCCCCGCGCGCCAGCAGCGGGGCAAGCTCGTCCGCCACGAGGGCGGTGATCCCGACGAGTTCGCTCGTCAGACGGCGCCCCCTGCGCGCCCGGCATCGCCGGGCGCTTCGACCGTCCACTGTAGCGAATACCCCACTTCGCCGCACCCGGACCTTGACGCCTTCCTTGCTAGGATGGTTCGCGTGGACATCCCATCGCCGGGCTCCAAACGCATTTCGCGGCGCTCGCTGCTTGCGGGCGCCGGTGTGGCGATGGCTGGCGCCGCTGGCCTGGCCACCGCTGCCGCGCGTCGCGGCCGCGATGGGAACGGGTCCCTGCCCCCTTCGGCCGGGCCTGCCCCGACGGCGGCGCCATCAGTCGTCACCGCTTCACCCACAGCGCTGCCCGGTCCAGTTCGGTTGGCTGGCGGGATCGCGCGCATCTCGGCCCCGGGTGCGTTCAGCTTCGATACCTTCGACGCGCTTCGCACCGGTGAGCCGTCCGTCGCGGAGGTTCTCGGCCGCACCCACTCCCGTCTCCTTCGCTGGGATGCCGCGAATCCGATGTCGCTGGCGACGGACCTCGCCCGCCGATGGGAACAGCCCGATGACTCCACGCTCGTCCTCCATCTCGAACCCGCGGCACGCTGGCAATCGGGACGGGTAGTAACAGCCGCCGACATCGTTGAACACCTTCGGCGCGCCCAATCCCTGGCCAAAACGTCGCTTCCCGGGGTGCAACGCGCGGGCCTGATGACGGGCGTCCGGGAAGTGTCGTCGCCACAGGAGGGCCTGGTTTCGCTCGAGCTTGATGTGCCGGGAAGCCTGGTCCTCCGCGCGCTCGCTGCCCGCTTCGCGCTGATGCAGTCGCCGGAAGCTGCCGCAGCCTACGAAAAGACGTGGCACGAGGCTCGGCCCGAGAGCGTCATTGGCAGCGGGCCGTTCCGCTTCGAGGGCCGTGGCCCGGCGGGAGAGTTGATGTTCGCCGCCCACCGGGGGGGCCATCGTACGCCTCACCTCGATGGCCTGCGCGTCTATGAGCCGGGGTTTGGACCCGGCAGATTCCTGGCCGGTGCAATCGACAGCTATGTCGCACACGACCGTCGGGACGCTGCTGCGGTTCGCAGCGCCACAGGGGAGTCGTTCCGGGAAACGCCCGCAGCTGCGGCGTCGCCTTTGCTGTCGACGTTCTTCGTCGGCGCACCACCATGGAACAACGCCCAGCTCCGCATCGCGCTGTCCGGCGCGCTGAACCGAAGGGAACTGGCGCGGCGGCTCTTCGGCGGGAGCGCCGCTCCCTGGTGGCCGCTCCACGGTGCTCCCGTTCCAACGAACATTGCCGGGTATCGCGAAACGGCCACGGACGACTTCAACGAGGCGCGGCAGCGCTGGGAGGCGTCGGGCGGACCGGCGCTCGGCGTTGTCACCATCGACATCCCGAGCATCCTTGACCCGTTGTATGCCGTCAGCTCCGTGGTCGTCGGCATGCTCAACGAGACGCTGGGCGCCGGACAGTTCCGCCCGGCCATCGAGACCTACCCCGCCATCTCGACGAAGGTGCTCGATGGGTACTACGGCAACGGTCGCGCGGCAACCTGGTTCGGCTGGGGTCCGGCAGTCATCGAACCGGACCCGGTCCGCACCCTCTTCGACTGGTACCACTCGTCATCCCTGACCGCACAGGCAAACGGCGCACGGGCCTCCACGTTTGACGCTGCACTCCGCGCGCTGCTCACAGCGCCCCCGGTGTCAGATGCGGGCTCGCTCGCGGCGGTGGCGGCTGGCGTCCTTTCGAACGCTGAAGCGGGCGTGCTGCCGTGGCTCGTCCAGGCACCCCCTTTGTTCGCACGGGACTGGCTGGAAGCAGACTCCGAGTGGCCGTCGATAGTGAACGACCACGCGGCCACCTGGTTGAACTCCGGCCTGGCCTCCTTCTCCCAACGCCCTTCGCGCTGAAGCGGGCTTGTCAGCGCCGCTGTGATGCGTATCGTTCCCGGCGCAACGGGGGGTGAACCATGGGCAAACTTGAGGGCAAGGTAGCTATCGTCACGGGCGCGGCGTCCGGGATAGGCGAAGCGAGCGCGCTCCGTTTCGCAGCCGAAGGCGCCCTTGTGATGTGCGCCGACATCAACATCGAAGGGGCCCAACACACCGCCGCACAAATCGCCGAACGCGGTGGCGTGGGTTCGGCGCTCAAGGTCGATGTCGGCGACCCCGACGCGTTTGAAAGCGCCCTTCGAACAACGTTGGGCGAACTGGGCGGCCTCGACGTGCTCTTCAACAACGCGGGCATTGCCGGCCAGGGCGAATGGGACCGCGTGATCCGGATCAACCTCCAGGGCGTCTACAACGGGCTCTATCACGCGTGCCGCCTGATGGCCGAGCGCGGCGGCGGCAGTGTCGTCAACACGGCCTCCATTGCGGGCCTGGTCGCGCTCATGGGGCCGCCCATCGATCCTCCGCCGCCCATGGTCTACGGAAACGGCGCCTACCAGGCCTCAAAGGGCGCCGTGGTAGAACTGACGCGCCAGTTCGCCGTGACCTATGCGACGCGCAAAGTGCGCGTGAACGCCGTTGCCCCTGGCTACATCGTGACCCCAATGACCGCCGGCATCCGCGAAGCGCCGTCCTATGAGCAGTTCCTTCGCGGCCTCCACCCCATCGGCCGGCTTGGGCAGCCCGAGGAGATCGCCGCGGCCGCCGCCTTCCTCGCCAGCGACGATGCGTCCTTCATCACCGGTGTCACGCTCCCGGTCGATGGCGGATACACGGCCCGGTAGGCCTGTCTACTCGAGTTCGCGGTAGTTCAGGTAGTAGCGGCTGGGCGTTGGACCGGACTGCCCCTGGTACTTGCTGCCAGCCTCCCGCGACCCATATGGGAACTCGGCGGGCTCGCTCAGGCGCAGGAACGAAATCTGCAGCACCTTCATCCTGTGGTAGAGCGTGATGGGCAGGTTTGCGATGTTCGAGAGCTCCAGGGTGAGGGCCCCATCCCAGCCGGGATCCACGTAGCCCGCGGTTGAGTGCACGATGAGCCCCAACCTCCCGAGCGATGACTTGCCTTCGAGCCGCCCGACGATGTCGTCGGGGAGCGTCACGCGCTCCAGCGTCACGGCGAGCGCGAACTCTCCCGGGTGGAGGATGAACGGCTCGTCGCCACCGATCTCCACGAGCTCCGTGAGGTCCGGGTACTCGCGCTTCACGTCGATGTACGGGATCTTCGGGTTGCGAAACACGCGAAATTGGTGCCCGAGGTGCAGATCCACGCTCGCGGGCTGGATGGCGCCCTCGCCAAGTGGCTCGATCAGGATTCGCCCTGCGTCGAGCTCTTTGCGAATCGTCCGGTCGCTGAGAACCATCGTGTCACTCCATCCCGGCGCTATGCGCTGCGCGGCACGGGAAGAGTAGCGTCCGAAGCCGCTAGAATCCTTCCATGAGGCCGCCGCGCACCCGCATGACCATCGAACGCATCGTCCGCATCGCACGCCTGCCCGAGATGCGGCTCGCGTACCTCGAGACGGCCGTCGCCGCTGGCGAATTCGTCGCGCAACCGCCTGAGGCAGCTGCGCTGTGGGAGACGTTCAACGCCTGGCGGCTTCGCAATCGGCCTGCTCTCGGGCGCATCGACATCGCGGCGCTCGGGTGGACGGTTCTCGAAGGCTCCGGCGCGCATTACCGCGCTGCTGTCCCTGTCCGCAGCGACTACACGCCTCCCGCGCCCGCCCGTTCCACGTTCTTCCCCGGCGGCCGCTTCGCCTACTGCTATGCGGACGACGCGGACGAGATTCCTTTCGCGCTCGATGCGGTCCAGGCGTCGCTCCAGGACCTGGGCTATGAGCCGGCCGGTGGGCCGATCGAGGTCTACAAGTTCCACTACAACCTCGAACAGCATCCCGCCGACTGCGGCTACCTGTTGTCCCCGGGCGGTGAGCCCGTGCCGCCTTCCGGCCCGCTGCCTATCAGCCGCTGAGGCCCTACTTCGCGAGCCCCTGCTGAAGCCAGCCGATGTGCTCCTCGTAGTGCTCGTCGGTGTTGCCGTGGATCCATCCCACCACGGGCCGGCCGTTATAGGGCCGGTCGTCAGGCTGGAAGTACGAATAGGGGCGCTCTAAGTCCTCATCGGCGAGGCCGGCCAGCAACATCAGCAATTCCGTGTGGGTGGCGCTGCTCGCGGAGAGGACGTCCACGGCAGATTCGGACAGTGCTTTCGCCGCGAGGAACGCGTTGATGGCGTCCGTGTCGTGAGCCTCCCAGGTATCGCGGGGGATGCCCATCGCGTCGGCCCGGTGTTCGCCCCGTAACAGTCCCATGAGCGAGCGTTCCCACGACGCGATGTGCGCGAGATGCACCTTCGTGCTCCACCCGTCCTTCAGGGGCTGGTCGAGTTGGGCCTCGGACAGGCCCCCCACGAACGCGTGCAACTCATCCCATCGGGCCTGGATGCGCGCCATCACTTCCGCCCTGGTCTCCGTCATGACCTGCTCCCTCGTGTGCCGCGGCGCCCCCTGTGCGTCAGAGGCGCCGCGAGCGGGGGTTGGGAACTACGCCCTCGGCAGTCCGAGGCCGCGCGTCGCGATGATGTTGCGCTGGATTTCACTCGTGCCGCCCTCAATCGTGTTCGCGATCGAGCGCAGGTACTGGTACCGGTAGCGCCCGAACCCGGACGCATCGACACCTTCCGTCTTTGAGTCCAGCTGACCGTAGAGCCCGAGAACCTTCATCGCCGTGCGGGCGATGCGCTGATTGAGCTCCGTGCCGTAGAGCTTGGCGACGCTCGCCTCGTGGCCCGGCGCGACGCCTTCCTTCGCCTGGATCGAGATGATCTTGAGGCTCATCTGGGTTGCTACTCCGGCCTCCACCATGCGGTCGACAAGCTCGTAGCGGACCGCCCGGTCGTGGTTCAGCTGGCTGACGGCATTCGTCCTGGCGAAGCGGATGAGATCTTCCACGCCCTGGCGGGCACCGACTGCGCCGCCAATGTTCGAACGTTCGAAGCTGAGCGTGGTCTGCGCCAGGTACCAGCCCCGGTTTTCCTCGCCGATGATGTTCTCCTTCGGCACGCGGACGTCTTCGAAGAACACCTCGTTGAATTCGTGCGTGCCCGCCATGTTGATGAGCGGGCGCACCGTGATGCCCGGGGCCTTCATATCGACCACGAAGTAGGTGATGCCCCTGTGCTTCGGCGCTTCGGGGTCCGTGCGCGCGAGCAAGATCATCCACTTCGCCATGTGGCCGCCCGACGTCCAGATCTTTTGCCCGTTCACCACGAAGTCATCGCCGTCGCGGATCGCGCGCGTCTGGAGGGCCGCAAGGTCGCTGCCCGCGCCAGGCTCGCTATACCCCTGGCACCAGGTCACCCGCCCGGTGAGGATCTCGGGCAGGTACTTCGCTTTCTGCTCCTCGGTCCCGTGGACGATCAGCGTTGGCCCCGCAAATCCGGTCGCGATACCCCCTGGCCGGGGCACACGCGCCTCGGCCATCTCCCAGTTGAAAATGAATTGCTCCATCACGCTCATTCCGGCGCCGCCATGCTCCCTGGGCCACGCCGGGGCCACCCATCGCCGTTCGGCGAGCTTACTGACCCATGCGCGCCACTCTTCGCCCATCCCGCCGAACCCTTCGCCGCGCTGCATGTTCTTCGGCGCCTCGTTCTTGATGAACTGGCGTACTTCTTCCCGGAAAGCGGCCTCGTCGGGGGTGTCGTTGTAGTTCATGGCCTCTCCAATCGCCGTTGTGTCTCGCGTCTTAGACACGATTGTATAACTCGACTGGTTCGAACGTCATTCGTGAGCAGCTATCCAGGCCGGGATGTCCGCCACCCAGAGCATGGTGGTCGGATATCCGTCTCGCAGGGAGTTGAACAGCTTGAGGTCGGCCGTTACGAACTTGCACTGCTCTCGAAGCGCGAGGGCCAGGTACAATGAGTCATGGCGAACTGCGAGGTCGAATGCGTGCACCAGCACTTCTCCGGCCGGCACGATTCGCACAGGGAGCCCGGCAAGCTGATCCACGATTTGACCGGCCCGGACGATTCCAATTTGGGAGAGCCTGTGTTTCTTCCAGATCGTGTTGGCGACCTCGGCGACCATGTGATCCGGGCACAGCATGCTCGCACCACGGCGTAGAGCACTGGACTCTTCCGCAAAGACCTCGCTGACAAACCACTTCGCCACTACGCTCGCGTCGACGACAACCCGAGGTTCAGTCACGCCCGTGGTCGGTGTCGCGATCTTCGCGAATCAGATCTGCGGTATCGGTCTGCTCCACGCCATCAGTCATCGTTCGAAGCGCATCAGCGCGTTTCCAGAACGCCTCCGCCCGACGGCTGCTGGCAATTTCTCGTTCGATAATCTCCACGACTTCCGCATTCACCGACCGGCGGTGCTTTTGAGCGTTCGCCTTCAAGGTCGCCATCGTGTCGGGCGCAAGGTTTCTGATCAGCAGGTCTGGCATCGTCAAACTCCACGCGAGATATCACAATGATATCAGTTTACGAACCCTGGCGCCTCGGACGCTACCCTCCGGCCGTTCGAGACCGCGGGATCTCAGAGCACTCGCCGGCGCGCCTGCTTCAATTCAGTTCACGCGGCGTTCGACGCCTTTCCAGTACTGTTCGCGGATCACGAATTTCTGGAGCTTGCCAGTGACCGTCCGCGGCAACGATTCCACGAAGTCCACCGAGGTCGGGCAGCGGAAGTGCGCCAGGTGCTGGCGGCTGAACTCGATGATCTCCTGTTCAGTCGCGGTCATCCCTTCGCGCAGTACGATGAGCGCCTTCGGTGTCTCGCCCCATCGCTCGCTGGGCACACCGATGACTGCCACTTCGAGCACAGCAGGATGCTTGTAGAGCGCCGCCTCCACCTCGGGTGAAGAGATGTTCTCGCCGCCAGATATGATGACGTCCTTCTTGCGGTCCACGATGTTCACGTTGCCGAATTCGTCCCACACGCCCAGGTCGCCGCTGTGGAAGTAGCCGCCGTAGATCGCCCTGGCCGTCTCTTCGGGCTGCTCCCAGTAGCCCTTCAGCACCACATTCGAACGCGCGCAGACCTCGCCAATGGTGACGCCGTCCATCGGCACCGGGTTTCCGTCGTCGTCCAGGATCTGTATGTCGACGCCGATGGCCTCCACACCGGCCCGCGCCCGGCGGGTGTAGTCCTGTCCGTCGGCATTGTGGAAGTCCGGGCCGCTCACCGTCAGGATGGGAGCGGTCTCTGTGAGGCCATAAATCTGGATGAATTCCCAGCCCAGCTCCTTCTCCAGCCGTTCGATGAAGGCCGCTGGAGGAGGTGCGCCCGCCACCGTGAAGCGTGGGCGCGTCGTGATCGCGTGTTTGTCCTTGTCCGGGTAGTTCAGGATGGTGCTGAGCACGGCCGGGGCCATGCAGGCGAATGTGACCTTCTCCTGTTCGATGAGCCGGTAGATCTCGCCGCCAATCACGGCACGAAGGACGACGTGCGTCGCGCCCATGGCGGTGATGGCGAACGGGCCGCCCCAGCCGTTCGCGTGGAACATCGGCAGCGTCCATAGCTCCACATCCTCATGCGAAACACGCAGGTGGGCGATGAAGTTGTAGGCGTTGATATAGACGTTTCGGTGGGTCAGCATCACCCCCTTTGGCCGCGCCGTCGTGCCGGAGGTGTAGTTGATCGACGTCGTGTCGTTTTCGTCCTGCTCGACGAACGGCGTGGCGGTCTTCGGCATGCCCGCCACGAGCTTGTCCCAGTCCGTCCAGCCTGCCGGTGTGTCCGGATTCGGGGCCGGGTCCGCCACAATCCAGTGCTCGACCGCCGGCAGCGACGGGCGGATCTCGTCCATCACCTTCGTGTACTCGTAGTCGACGAGCACAGCCTTCACACCGGCGTGGTTGATGATGTACTCGTGGTCCTCCGCGATCAGCCGGTAGTTGAGCGGGACGAGGATTGCGCCAATCTGCGTCACGCCGTAGTAGCTCTCCAGGAAGTAGTGCGAGTTCGGGCTGAGGATGCAGACCCGGTCACCTTTGCGGATGCCCAGCCCGAGGAGCGCATGCGCGAGCTGGTTGCAGCGCTCCTGGTATTCCCGGTAGGTGAACCGCCTGTCGCCATCCACGATCGCGACCTTGTTTGGGTAGAGCTTCGCTGAGCGGCGAAGGAAATCGTTCAGGAGCAGCGGAACTTCCACGGGAGCCTCCGGGGCAAGCGATGTGCCAGCGATTCTACAGCGCGAGGAGCGCCCACATCAGCCTCCTGCGAACTCACCGGGCTTACTCCCAACAGTAAACGATCGTTCATTTACATCTCCCGGCGCGTCCACTACACTCCATGGATTCCTCCCATACGGTGTTCCCATGCCCGCGCCCACCAGCACAGATCTCGGCATCAACCTGAACGATCCCATGCTTTTCCTCGAGAATCGCGCTCACGATGCCTTTCGTGTCCTTCGGCGCGAAGCACCGGTCCACTGGAACCCGGGAACCGAGGTCCAGAACGGCTTCTGGTCGATCACGAAGTACGAAGACCTGCTCTTCGTCTCTCGCCACCCGGAACTCTTCATCTCGAGCAAGGGCATCGCCGGCCCCGGCATTCGGCCGGAGGCGATGGAGCAGTTCCTGGCCTCAGGTCAGCAGCCCGGTACGGGCAACGTCAGCATCATCACGATGGATCCGCCCCGGCATGTGAAGATGCGGCGCCTCGTAAACAAGGGCTTCACACCGCGTGCGGTCAACGCGATGGAACCTGAGATCCGGCGCCTGACCAACGAGATCCTCGACAACATCGCCGGGAAGGACTCCTGCGACTTCGTGCTGGACGTCTCCAGCCAGCTCCCGCTCGCCGTCATCTGCGGGATGATGGGCATCGCACGGGAACACTGGCCGCTCATGTTCGAACTCACGAACAAGGTCCTCGGCTCCGGAGACCCCGAATATCAGTCGGACGTTCCCGAAGAAGAACGCGGCTCCGGCAGTGCCGCGCGAGCCACTGCCATGGCCGGCGTCGCTCGCATGATGGGCTACTTCCGCGAAACCATGGAAGAACGCCGCGCGCACCCCGGTCAGGACCTGGTGTCCATCCTTCTCGAATCCGAAGTCGATGGCGAACGCCTCTCCGAAGGCGACATACTGGCCTTCTGCTTCCTGCTCCTGCTCGCGGGCAATGAGACGACACGCAACGGCATTTCCGGTGGCCTCCTTGCCCTTTGCGAACACCCGGATCAGAAGAAGCTGCTCCTCGACGACATGTCCCAAATCGAACCCGCCATCGAGGAGATCCTTCGCTGGAGCTCGCCGGTGATGCACATGGCCCGCGAGGCCACCGCGGATGTCGAGATTCGCGGCGAGCACATCAGAGCGGGCGATAAGGTCATCATGTGGTACCCGTCCGCCAACCGCGACGAGGACATATTCGCCGACCCGTTCCGTTTCGATATCCACCGTACGCCGAACGATCACCTTGCCTTTGGCATCGGCGAACACTTCTGCCTGGGTTCAGGCTTCGCCCGCAAGGAGATCAGGGTGATGTTCGAAGAACTTTTCCGCCGCTTCCCGAAGATCGAACTGAATGGCGAACCCGAACGCCTCCGCTCCACGTTCATCGGCGGCATCAAGCACCTGCCAGTCAGCCTTGGCTAAGACCGCAGGTATCGAACACCCCGATACCCGGACCGGCGGACGCTGCTACCCTGTTAGGCAATGTGGGACACAGTCGCGAAGGGCATCGATCGAGGCCCGCGCTTCATGCGAAGGCCCGCGCGCGTCCTGTTTACGACCTTCAGGCTGTATGACCGCGACCACTGCGGAACCTACGCCGCAGCGATCGCGTACTACGCAATTTTCTCGCTCATCCCGCTCGTGCTTGTCATCGTTTCGGCCTTCGGCCTGTTCGTAGACCGCGATCGCATCGTCGACTTCGTCTTCGAGCAGGTCCCGCTTCAGCAGACCGCGACGGTGCAGAGAAACGTGGAAGATGCGGTTAACGGCCTCAAGAATGTGAGCTATGCCGGGCTCGGGTTCGGCGGTCTGCTCTTGCTCTGGTCCAGCAGCGGCATCTTCTCTGCCGTGCGAAAGGGTCTCAACGCCACGCGGCAGGACCAGGATTCGAGGTCCTACCTCCGGGGCAAAGTCGTCGACTTCATCCTGATCTTCTCCTCGGGGGCGCTGGTCATCGTCTCCATCGGGCTCACAGCGCTCCTTCAGGTCGCGTTCGAACGCGCGGGGGACCTGGGCTGGGTCAATGTGGACACCAGGACGGCCGTGCGCATCGCCTACTACGTGTTGCCCGCGCTCGCCTCCTTCGGCCTCTTCACAGTGGTCTACCGCTTCGTGCCGACGGCCCGGCCCCGATGGAACGAAGCACTTGCCGGCGCCGCCTTTGCGGCCGTGCTCTTCGAGCTGGCCAAGAACGTCGCCGCGCTCCTCATCGCCCATGCGCCATACGCCCGGGACAGCGCGCTCTATGCCGGGTTCGGCACGGCCCTGGCCTTTCTCTTCTGGACTTTCATCAACGCCTCCGTGCTGCTTCTCGGCGCCGAATTCGCCCGCGCCCTCGCAGTGGTGCGCGCCGAATCCGCCGCGCTCGCACGTGCCAACCTGGGGCTTCCGGCCCCACAATCCGTCCTCGACACGCGGGTGAAGTAACGGTCCGGGATGGAAGCTGGACTTTTTCATCATTATTGTATCAAAAGCTTGAGTGTTCTCCGGCCCGGCGTACAATGGAGTTATGCAGGGCACGCGCGAACGCATCCTCGAACTACTCGTCGAACGGCGTGAGGCCAGGGTAGAAGACCTGTCCGAGACGCTCGGCATCACCACTGCGGCGGTGCGGCGGCACCTCGACAACCTCCGCGCCGATGGCCTGGCGGATGTTCGCGCGGTGAAGCAGCCGACGGGACGGCCCTTCTACGTCTACTTCGCAACCGAACGCGCCCGCGGCGTCATCCCCACGGCCTATGTCGATCTGATGGCACGCATGATGCGGACCCTGGGCGAACGCTCCGAGGTCGTTTCCGAGGTCGCTGCCTCGCTCGCCGACCGCCATCGGGGCGAAATCGAACCGCACGAGGGCGACATCGCCCTTCGCGTCGTCCAGGTCACCGAGAGCCTCCGCCACGATGGCATCCTTGATAGCTGGCGGGCGGAGACCGATGGCTTCCACCTCGTCAACGGCATCTGCCCGTACCTTCGCGCCGCGGAGATCTCGAGGCTCCCGTGCGATTCCGACAAGAAGGCAATCGAGTTGCTCATGGGCGGTGATGTCGAACAAGTCCACCGGATCGTCGATGGTGCGTCGTGCTGCGAATACATCGTGAGAACTGCCCCGGCCGCAGCGCCGGAAGAATTGAGCAAAGGAGCCTCATGACCAGTCAACCCCTCCTGGAGATCTCTGGTCTCCACGCGAACATTGGCGACAAAGAGATTCTCAAGGGTCTCTCGCTGACAATTCATCGCGGCGAAGTGCACGCCATCATGGGCCCCAACGGCTCCGGCAAGAGCACGCTGGCCAACGTCCTCATGGGCAACCCGAACTACGTCGTCACCGGCGGCCGGGTCCTTTTCCACGGCCAGGATCTCCTCGCGATGAAAGTCGACGAGCGCGCCCGCGCCGGGCTTTTCCTCGCGTTTCAGTATCCAGTGGCCATTCCCGGCGTCACGATGGTGAACTTCCTCCGCCAGGCCGTGAACGCCAGGCGCGGCGGGGACGTTCCCATTCGCGAATTCCGCGAGCTGCTCTTCAAGAAGATGGACGTCCTCAAGGTCGACCAGGATTTCGCCCGCCGCTACGTCAACGACGGCTTCAGTGGCGGCGAGAAGAAGCGCGCCGAGATGCTTCAGATGGCGATGCTCGAACCGACCATGGCGGTCCTCGACGAGACAGACTCGGGCCTCGACATCGATGCCCTCCGGACCGTCGCCGAAGGCGTGAACGCCCTCATGAACCCGGAGATGGGCCTTCTGCTCATCACCCACTATCAGCGCTTGCTGAATTACATCACCCCACAATTCGTGCACGTCCTCATCGAAGGGCGCATCGTCCGCTCCGGCGGCCCCGAACTTGCGCTCGAACTCGAAGAGACGGGCTACGACGCGATGGAGGCCGCGCTGGCGGCCAGGAAGGAGGTCCACGCATGAGCACCGCTCCCGTGATTAAGACCGACAACTACGAAACGAAGTACGGCTTCTTCGACAAGGATGAAGCGCTCTTCAAGTCCAACCGGGGCCTCACTCCGGAGATTGTCAACACGATCTCCGACATGAAAGACGAGCCGGAGTGGATGCGAAAGTTCCGCCTGCGCTCCCTCGATCTTTTCAACAAGCAGAAGAACCCCACCTGGGCGAGCACCGACCAGCTCAACGACATCGATTTCGACAACATCCGCTACTTCGTCCGCGCCACGGACCGCGACGAACGCTCCTGGGACGACGTGCCGGAATACATCCGCAACACGTTCGACAAGCTCGGCATCCCCGAGGCGGAGAAGAAGTACCTCGCCGGCGTCGGCGCCCAATACGACTCCGAAGTCGTCTACCACAACATCCGCGAAGACCTCGAGAAGCTCGGCGTCCTGTTCCTCAGCACCGACCAGGCGCTGCGCGAACACGAGGACATTTTCAAGGAATACTTTGGCACCGTGATTCCGCCCGGCGACAACAAATACGCGGCGCTCAACAGCGCCGTGTGGTCCGGCGGCTCTTTCATCTACGTGCCCAAGGGTGTGAAGGTCGATATCCCGCTCCAGGCCTACTTCCGCATCAACGCGGAGAACATGGGCCAGTTCGAACGCACGCTCATCATCGCGGACGAGGGTAGCCAGGTGCACTACGTCGAAGGCTGCACCGCCCCCATCTACAGCACCGACTCGCTCCACAGTGCGGTTGTCGAGATCATCGTCAAGAAGAATGCCCGCGTGCGTTACACGACCATCCAGAACTGGTCGAACAACGTCTACAACCTCGTCACCAAGCGCG
>CAYYSD010000037.1:0-22334 GCA_964474285.1 uncultured Anaerolineaceae bacterium
GAGTTCGAGGCCGTGCATGTAGCATTCTGCGAGGTTGCCGCCGCTGGTGTTGAGCGGCAGTTTGCCGCCGTCGGCGGTGAAGTTGTCGACGGTGAAGAAGCCGTTGACTTCGTCGGGCTGACAGAAGCCGTGCTCGACCATGCTCATCATGACGCCGCCGGTGAAGTTCTCGTAGCTCTGGAGCACATCCACATCCTGGGGGCCGACGCCGGCCATCGCATAGAGTCGCGGGGCGAGCGTCTTGAAGTTCGACGTGGCGTAGTCGGGGGCGTTGTGGGCGGTCGCGGCCTGGCGATAGTCGGTGCCCTGCGCGGCGGCGAGGATGTAGGCCGGCTTGTGCTTCAGGTCGCGGGCCCGTTCGGCCGAGACGACCACGACCGCGGCCGCGCCGTCGTTCTCCATGCAGCAATCGAAGAGGTGGAACGGCTCCACGATCCAGCGCGAGTTCTCGTAGTCTTCGACAGAGAGCGGGCGGCCGTGCATCACCGCGCGCGGGTTGCGCTGCGCGTGGTCATAGCTCGTGAGTGCGATCGCGCGCAGGGCGTCCTGGTGAACGCCGTGGTCGTGCATGAAGCGGCGCACCCGCATGGCGAAGGATTGCGCCGGCGACATCACGCCATAGGGTGCGGTGAACGCCCCGGGCCCGACTGCGAACTTGTTCGGCGCCCCCTGGCCAAAGCGGCCGAACTGGCCCTGGGCGAGGCCGCGATACACCACGCAAACGTCGATGTATCCCGCTGCGACTGCGGCCGCGGCGTTGGCGACGGCGCCCGATCCCCCGCCTCCGCCGCCACCCCAGAACATGTTTGAGAAGCCCAGGTGCGGAAGGCCCAACGCCGCAGCGATGCGGGGTGGGTCGTTGCGGTCGTTGCTGTAGGAAGCGAGCCCATCGATTTCGCGGACATCGATGCCTGCGTCGTCTGCCGCCGCGATGATCGCTTCGAGGGTCATCTTGAACTCGGGGTCGGGCGATGCGCCGCGCTTGTAGTAGCGCGTTTCGCCCATTCCGACGATTGCGGTCTTGCCGCGAATGGTTCGGTCCGTCATGTGCGTGGCTCCCGGAGATCCCGTGGGGTGGTGTCCGCCGGCCATGTATACCAGAGAACCACCGGCCTTGAAAGGAACGGTCCCAGGCGCCCGCGCGTCACCAGCGCTCCCAGTGGACGAATTCGTCGAGGGGCAGCCGTGGGCGTGTCCCCAGGACGGGGTCGCGGCCTTCGGGGTAGGCGAAGGTGATGGCGTTGATGGCGTAGTGCCCCTCGGGCAGGCCCAGCGCCTCTGCTGCCTTCGCCTCGTCGTGGAGGGACACCGGACAGCTCGCGACGCCCACCTCCCACGCGGCGAGCATCATGTTCTGCGCGGCGCGGCCGGCGTCGAAGGGGCCGCGGAAGAGCGCGAAGGGCTTCCCCACCTGGCCCAGCTCCGGGACGAGCACCAGGACGACAACGGCCGCCGCTTTCGGCACGTGGGGCGTGAACTGTCCACAGGCCGCCAGCCGGTCCTTCTGTTCCTGTTCACGCACCACGATGAAGCGCACCGGCTGGGCGGCCTTCGCGCTCCCGGCCATGCGGCCCGCCTGGAGGATGCGATGGAGCACGTCCTCGGGAAGCGCGGTTGGGGCGAAACTGCGTGTGTCGCGCTTGGTGCGAATGGCGGCGTAGGTTTCCATGGTTCCAACCTCTCGGGGCAGGCGTGTTGGCAAACTGTACAGGATCCCTGCTGTGCTAAACTCCAAGGCGTCGGGTGACTGGCGCTACGCGGAAGACCGCGGGGGAGCCCGACTGAAGCATGGCCGCTCGCCTGGGCCGACAGACGTGCCGCGTGGACGCGAAACGTGTGAGGCCGGGCAACGCTCTCCTCATTGCGTTCGCGTTCCGCACGGCCCAGGTTGCACAGGGAGGTTCTCGTGCGCGCATTGCTGGGTGTCTACGACAAAGCAGGTATCGAAGACTTTGGACGCGGGCTGGCTACCCTCGGGTGGGAGCTCGTCTCCACCGGAGGCACGTTCGCCGCTCTCCAGGCGGCGGGCATCCCGGTTCGCAAAGTGGAGGAAATCACGGGGTCCCCGGAGATGCTTGGCGGCCGCGTGAAGACGCTCCACCCGGGCGTCCACGGCGGCATCCTCGCCCGGCGTGACCAGGCGGACCACATGGCGGCACTGGTTGAGCACAACATCGGGCCGATTGACCTCGTCTGCTGCAACCTCTACCCGTTCCGCGCCACGGTTACGCGCGAAGGCGGCGTTTCGTTCGAAGAAGGCATCGAGAACATCGACATCGGCGGGCCAACGATGCTCCGGGCCGCCGCCAAGAACCACCGCGACGTGATCGTGGTGGTCAATCCGGACGACTACAGCCCGGTCCTGCACCACCTCACGGACGATGGCGGGCTTTCCGGCGAGGCGCGTATGCATCTCGCATGGAAAGCGTTCGCCCACGTCGCTGAATACGACAGCCAGGTGTCCGAGTGGCTGCACGAACAGGCGCATCCCGGCGAAACACCGAAGCGGCTCACCGTCCCAATGAGGCTCGCTCAGGAGTTGCGCTACGGCGAGAACCCCCACCAGAAGGCTGCGTTCTTCACCGACCTCTCGCTTGCCGAGCACGGCCGGGGCGGCATCGCAACCGCCGTGCAGCACTACGGCAAGGAGATGTCCTACAACAACTACCTTGATGCGGACGCCGCGTGGAATGCGGTGAACGACTTCGCGGGTCCCACCTGTGTGGTGGTGAAACACACGAATCCCTGTGGCGTGGCGACGTCCGAGGACATGCTCGAAGCCTACCGGCTCGCGGTGCGCGCTGACGCGACGAGCGCCTTCGGCGGCATCGTCGCGTTCAACCGCCCGGTAGACGAAGCGCTCGCCCGCGAACTGCGCGAATTTCGCAGCCCCAACGACGGCGAAACGCGCATGTTCTACGAAATCGTCGTGGCTCCCGCCTACACCGAAGAAGGCCTGCGGGTACTCAAGGGCAAGTCGAAAGACCTGCGCATCCTGGAGGCCCGCCCGCGGGCGAAGGGCGGACGCTCGTACCGCCAGGTCGGCGGTGGCTGGCTCGTACAGGATGCCGATGACCTTGGTCCGGAGGACATCGACTTCCGCGTCGTGACGAAGACGCAGCCGACGGCGCAACAGCTCGAAGACCTCAAGTTCGCCTGGCGGTGCGTGAAGCACGTGAAGAGCAACGCGATCACGGTAGCGAAGGACGGGCGCCTGCTCGGCATGGGCAGCGGCCAGCCGAACCGCGTCAAGAGTGTGGAGATCGCGATGGAAAAGGCTGGCAACGAAGTGCGCGGAGCATCCCTCGCCAGCGATGCGTTCTTTCCATTCGCGTGGGGCGATTCGATCGAGAAGGCGTGCCAGGCGGGCGTGGCGGCGATCGTGCACCCCGGCGGCAGCATGCGCGACCAGGACGGTATCGATTGCTGCGACAAGTACGGCGTCGCGATGGTGCTCACGGGGACGCGGCACTTCCGGCATTGAGAATGCGGCGGGAAGGCCGCGGCAAGTGTGAGCGCGGCGGCCATCCCCTCGCGAGAACGCCAGATATGCTTCCCCCGGTGAGGTGGATGTGACAGCGAAGCTGCGGATATGGGCGCCGATCGTGGCGGTGGCGCTCGTGCTGGCGGCCGCTTACCTCGTGGCCGGGCTCGCCGGCAACGCTTCGTCGAACGCTTCGGACATCGAGGGCGAACCAACGCTGGTGGCCTCCACGGAGACACCGCCTTCCGGGGCGAGCCCGACCGCTGCGCGAACCTCGGCGCCACGGGCGACGGCGGCACGCACTTCTGGACCGGCGACAGCATCCGCGAGTGCCACTCCAGAGCCCGGCCGCTACGACCTCCGCTCGGACGAGCGAAAAGGCGGCCACACCATCGAGCGCCACGTCGGACAGACCGATGCACAGCTCGCCGACCGCCTTCGCAGGGAACGTTCCATTTCCGCCGCATCGAGTTACTTCGACCTGGAAACGGCGGAACGGGTTGTCTACCAGGCATTCGTGGAGAATAAGAACGAGGTCGATGCCTGGGTCCGGAGGAGCGGCGATCGACCCAACCTGGTGCTCGATATCGACCTCAAGGAGGCCGTCGGCCGGAGCATGCGTCGCGGGGGGCAACCGAAGGACGTGGATTCGGCACTCGTGGTGGTGAAATGGGACGGTCGCGACTACTTCGTTCTCACCAGCTACCCGCAGGAGTAACCATGAACACGGACGACACCGGGCCGCTGGTCTCCCGAAGCGACTACCCCGCCCTCTCGAGGTTCCTGAGAGGTTATCTTCACGAGGACTACCGCATGGACCACAGGTCTTCGACCAGGGCCGCCAGGGCGTTTTGTCGCGTCGCGACCGAAGCCGAACGGGTAGCGGTCGCCGCCGAGTTGGAGCGTTTCCTCGAGGCGGTTGGCGCCGACCGCCAGGCCATTGTCGAAGGCATCGGGCTACTGGGCGCCGGTTGGCGGCCAAGGAGCCATCTGTCGCTCCAGCGACTTCTGAGCGTCATCGCCGGCGACTGAGCGTCTTGGTCCATTCTGAGGCGTATGTCTACACTCATTGCCAATGCAACCTGAATCCCGCGTCTACATCTCTCAACGCCTCAAGATGCACTACGTCGTCTGGGGCGACGAAGCCAATCCGCCGCTCCTCCTGGTGCACGGCACGCGCGACCACGCGCGATCGTGGGATCGCACGGCGATGGCGCTGGTGGACCGTTACTGCGTCTACGCCCCCGACCTTCGCGGCCACGGCGATTCGGATTGGGCGAATGGAGGCACGTACTCGATCATCGATTACGCCCTCGACATGCACGCGCTGGCGGAGGCCATCGGACGCGGACCGTACACGGTTGTTGGCCACTCCCTGGGCGGTGTGGTCTCGCTCCAGTACGCTGGTTCGTTCCCGGAAAAGGTATCCCGGCTCATCACCATCGAAGGGCTCGGGCGCGGTGATGGGCGCCGCGATTCCCCTCGCGAGAGACACCGCACCGCACACGAGCGGATGAGCGCATGGATTCGCAGCATGCACGAACTCGAACAGCGCAAGCCGCACGTCTACGCCAGCCTGGATGAAGCGACGGAGCGCATGCTTGAAGCGAACAAGCACCTGACGCCGGAGCTGGCCCGTCACCTGACGGTCCATGGCGCGCGCGCAGTCGAGGGCGGGTACGTCTGGAAGTTCGATAACTTTACTCGCGCCGGGTCACCCTATGAGTTCAACGTGGCGGATGCGACGGACCTCTGGGCCCAGGTTACGTGTCCGCACCTCGTGATCGTGGGACAGGAGAGCTGGATGGCGCGCCGCGAACGTGAGATCGACCTGTCGCCATACCAGAGCTGGCGTATGGAAGTTGTCCAGGATGCGGGGCACTGGGTCCATCACGACCAATTCGAGCTGTTCATGGGACTCGTGAATGGATTTCTGGATGACTGATGCCACTGTGCCTCAGCCGTGGCGGACGCTTGGAATCACGTTCGCGACACTGCTCTTCGCCCTGGCCTTCGCGGCCTGCGGCGGAGATGATGACGACGCCGCCCCGGCAACGGACTCTCGAAGCACGCCGGCAACGACGCAGCCCGGCAGCCGGACGGCCGCCGCCGGGACGCCAACGTCGTCCGCAGCGGACAATGCTGCTGCTCAACGCATCCGCAACACCACGTACCCGGCGTCCATGCTTCGCGACAAGGAGATGGGAAAGACCGATGCCAGGGTGGTGATGGAAGTCTACGAAGACTTCCAATGCCCGCACTGCCTGAACTTCACAGTCCAGGTGGAGCCGGAAATCATCAAGGACTACATCGAGACGGGAAAGGTCCGTTTCGTGTTCCGCAATTTCCCCATCCTCGGGCAAGAGTCGTCGAACGCTGCGATTGCCGCGCAGTGCGCCGCAAACCAGGGGCAGTTCTGGCCCTATCACAAGAAACTGTTTCTCGTGCAGGCAGAAGCGGGCCAATTGGTGCGGGAACAGGTCAACGTTGGCCGCTTCGCAGATGCCCGTCTCAAGGCGTATGCCGACGAGATCAAGCTCGACCGGGCCGCGTTTGACGCCTGCCTGACTTCGCCGGAGACGTCTACGGCTGTTTCGGACGAAGTGCGCGCCGGGGTCGCAGCCGGGGTGCGCGGCACGCCGGGCATCCTCATCAACGGCCAGTTGTTGGCCGGAACTCCGGCGGACGTTGCCGGGTGGAAGAAGCTGCTTGATGACAGGGTGGCCGGCCGGTAGCTTCGCCGGCTCGTGGAACGCAAAACGGGCCCCGGAAACTTCCGGGGCCCGCCGTTGTGTTTGACTTGTGCCCGACCCTCCACTTTGTGTACGAGGGTGGCGTGTGGCATCGTCCCTGGCCCGGTACTCTCCCTGCCACTCCTCTTGGGAGCAATCGGCGAAGTGTTCAATCACTCGCACCGGGTGGTTTATGCATGGAGGACCCTGCCGCGATGCCTGTGCCTGGCCCGCGAAGCGCGGACCTTATCTCTGAACGATCCAGACTCCGTAGAGGTCGTGCAGCTTGACATAGGTCATGGGGCACCTCCTGGGATTCTTGATCCCACCCATCTTCGCGAGTGCTCGCGCCGGGGTGGATTGATCCCAGAGTACTCCCGGGGTATCGCTTGTCAAGTGTTTTTTGCGTGACATTCCCACCGGTTTACCCGGCGTGTCCTGCCGGCGGCGAACCGCCAGCGCGCCATCGTGGGGGACTTCAGAAGACCCTTCGCGGTGGGCATCGTAGACTCCCGTGCCATGAATGTGCTCTCGGATACGACTGTCGACGGGGTTCGGGATCGCGGGTTCGAACTCAACGTTGAGGGCCGGACCGTGCCCGGCGCGCTGTGGTCGCCCGAACGTGACACCCCGGGCACCCCGGTTGTGGTCATCGGGCACGGTGGCGGCGGACATAAGCGGATGCGCTCCGTGAGCGGTCTGGCGGAGTCGCTGGTGCGCGAGCATGGCATCGCCGCCTTCTCCATCGACGCAGTCGAACACGGCGACCGTATCGGCGGGCCAATCCTGGACCGGGAGGCCGCATTGGCCGAACGCGAAAAGCGGCGGGTCAACCCCCTCGAAGACCTGTACCACCACATGATCGCCGATTGGACCACGGCGCTCGACGCCGTGCAGTCGCTCCCTGGGCTCGATGGGCCGGTGGGGTACTTCGGCCTTTCGATGGGCACACGCTACGGGCTTCCCTGGTTGGCGGTGGAAGCGCGCATCCGGGTTGCGGTGCTGGGCCTCAACGGCATCGCGCTCGGACCGGAAGCGAACCCTGACCAGGTGATGGTGCGGCGGCTGTTCGGCGAGGCGGCGCCCAGGGTCACCATCCCGCTCATCTTTCTTATCCAGCAGGACGACGCGCTTTTTCCACGCGCGAACTCGCTCGTGCTCTACGACGCGTTCGGCAGCACCGACAAGCGCCTGCACCTGAACCCCGGTGGCCACTTCGACGTTCCGCTCTACGAGTTCGAACACGGCGCCGGCTTCCTGGCGGCACACCTCCGGGGCGAGGGTTAACTCCCCGCCCGGCGGCCTTCGAACGAGTGGTTGATCCCGTATTCGGAAGTGAGCACGCGAAGGAAGTCCTGCAGCGGCGCCGTCAGGATGCGGTTACGCAGCACATGCACACCGACCTCACGCTGGGCCGGTTGCTCCATCTCCTTGATGTCGACCTGCTTCAGCTGGCCCGCTTCGAGCTCGCGCTGCACGGCGATAAGAGGAAGGATGGAGACACCGAGCCCGGCTTCGACCATGTGTTTCGTCGCTTCCATCGAGTCGAGCTCCATGACAGATTCGGGGACGACTCCGGCGCGCAGGAACATGCTGTACACGAGCGAGTGATAGCTCGAGGAGCGTTCGAAGAAAAGGAACGGCTCATGACCTGCCTCCGCGACGCTGACCCTCCCCTTCGCCGCGAACGGGTGCCGCGGCGATACGACGAGCGCGAGATCATCGTTGAAGAGGTGAACCGACTCAACCTCGGGGTGTTGGGTCAGGCGGCAGATGCCGACGTTGACTTCGCCGCTCACGAGTTCCTCGATGACCTCCTCGCTCGTACCTGAGCGAAGGTGCACATGCACACGCGGGCGGTCATCGCGGAACTTGCGGAGGATGGCGGGCAGGAGATAGGCGCCGATCGTCGAACTGGAGCCGATACGAAGACTGCCGACATCTCCGTGGCGGACGGCTTCGATGGCGTCGGTACCTTCCTGGACGGCGGTAAGGGCGCGCTGGGCGTGGGGCATGAACGCGTGGCCGGCATCGGTGAGCGTGACGCTGCGGCCGGTGCGTTCGAACAATCGGTCGCCCAATTCGCGCTCGAGCGATTGAATGCGCGCGGTCACGGAGGGTTGAGTGAGGAAGAGCGCCTCCGCGGCCCGGCTGAAGGATCGGTGGTGGGCCACCTGGAGAAAGGCCTCAAGTTGGGCGAGTTCCAATGAGATGCGTTCCTGAGGGGATTTGCGCCAGTTTAGCGGTTCCCGGAACTGTGCGTTGCCTGGCCGGTGTTATTCCGGTTCGACGCCGCGCTTGAACACGACGATGTCGCCGTCCGCCCTGGCCTGGCAGGCAAGGCGCAGGCGCGGGTCTTCGATGGAGCGCGGCCCCCGCTGGCGGATGAGGTTCAGGCGTTCGAAGCGCCCCATTGCGCTGATGCGGCCCAGGCCGGAGACGACTTCCATCGCGCAATTCGTGCACTCGCCGTTCCTCGAGCAGCCGACGGGCCAGTAATAGCCCCCGGCGTTGACGGCGTCCAACACGGTTTCGCCCGGGGAGGCTTCTACCTCGATTCCGATGGGTTCGACGCGTATCCGGGGCATTCCGCAGCCTCCCGATCGGAGCTTACGGTATCACGACGGCGCGGGGGATTGGCGCGCGGCGCATGCGGCGCGCCATGAGGTGTGCCGAGCGGAGGCAAACCGCGGCAACCAATAACAACGCCGCCATCGCAAGGAAGCCCGCCGTGGAGAGGAGCCAGCGCGAGCCCTGAGACGGCGACGTTTGAAAGAAAAACGGCACAGTCCGCAACGGCCACGCTGCGATGAGCATGAAGAAAGCGGCCGTGAGAGCGTTTTCCCACGGGACGAAGCCGATGGTGAAGCGGGCGAGCACGATATGGGTCATCGCCACCATCAGCGGGAGCACGAAGCCGAGCAAGTAGGTGTGACGGATGGCACCCTCTTCGTAGAGCCCGATGTTGCGGCCACCGGGAAGCGCTGCGGTCACAAGGAGCAGCAGGCAATAGCTCACCGCGCCGGCCCACGCTAACGGGACCAACCGCGCATACCGTGGGGCCCGGCCCGGCCGCCAGAGGGCTGGCACGACGCCGAGAAACCAGGTGAAGGCGAGCAGACCGCCTGCAAAGGCGGCGTCCGCAATTCGTTCCACCCAACCGATGGGCGGCAACGGCCCGAGGCCGGCCGCAAGGAGCCACGCCGCAATGCTCGCGTTCAGTACGATGAAGACCAGGAGCTGCCGATCCGCTGTCACGGGGCGAAGACTGAGGTGCCCCGTGATGGCCCGGAGGCTTACGCCGATGATCGCCAACGTGACGAACCCGCGCAGGAAGACCTCCACAGTGCTGAAGGAGATATCGAGCGGGATGACGCCGAATTCGGTTTCGAGAACGCCCCAGCCAGAGAGGGCCGCCGCCACGACAAGCCACCCCGCGGCGGCGCGCATGAACAACGGCTGTGGGTCGATGTTCGCGGGACGCTGGAGCGGGATTCTCCAGGTCACCGCGGCGAAGATGGCCGTCCCCGCCAGGAAGACAGCGCTCCCGCCGTAGGCGAGGAACTCCACGCGGTCGTACCAGAGTTGCCCGGCGGCGAGGAGAACCGCCCCGGCGGCGAGCAACGCCGGGAGCCCGGCACGCGTCCGCAGGGAAAAGGCCGGGCGTCCGTTGAGCCGTACGAGGAACTCAAGCGCGAGCGCCACCACGAACGTTGCAACCAGTCCGAAGACCTGGAGACGCCCGTGTGCCTGGACGCTTGGAGTCCAGCGGGTGCCTCCGACGCTCAGCTCTGTCGCGGCCAGGATGCCGAGCACCAGGCCCGCGACGACGGCAAGCGCCGACGCCACAGCCATCCATACCGCGAAGACCCAGGGGAGCGCAGGCAGCGTTGGCGCCTCGACCCGCTGGTGGATGCTGACCCCGATAACGGCGTCGGACTTCATCGTGCGCTGGAACATGGTCCTTTGAACGTGAGGGACGGCCGAACCCTGCGCAGCGACAAAAGTCACACGGGGTGCGAGATCATCTCGACGGAGGTTCGCTCCAGAAGGCTCCGTTGGGAGCGTCGTTGCGCACTGGCCGGCGTGGGCCGCGCACGAGGATGTCGAACACCTCACTCCACTGGCTCGCGAACGTTATCGGCGCGCCCACTCGCTCCTCGAGTTCGTCGACGGTCATGCCGTCGAGGAAGCGCTGTCCGAAATAGTCGAGGCTCGGGCGCGGGAGCACGTAACAGTCGGGCTTTGCCCCGCGGAGTTGCTCCGCATAGTCGCTGCCGCAAAGCAGCCCCGTGACGTTCACCCGTTCGCCAAAGACCGTGTTGACGATGGGGCGCACCTCGATGTGCGCGCCGGTCAACAGGGCCATTTCCGCCGCGACCTTCGTAAGCAGGGGCGCGATCAGCGTTCCCGACGCGACGACAATCTCGCGGCCAGCGACGCCGGCGGGCACCCCCCTTGCCCGGATTCGTCTCCGCGTTCGCGTGAGGTCGTCGAGCATGGTCCGGACCATGCCGATGCCGTTTTCGTATTGTGGAAAGCCGTCGTAGCGGACGCGGGCGGGGATGGGTTCGCCCGACGTGATGTAGTACTCGTCGCTGCACTGGACGATCGTGCGTCCAAATCTCGCGCGAAGCTCCCGCTGGATCGGCCGCAGCAGCCGAACGATTTCGCGGGCGTATTGCGGTGTTGGGCGGACGAGTTCGATGTGATCCCGGTTCAGCGACCAGTCTTCCAGTTTCGGGCTCGCACCGACGGGCACAACCGAAACGGTCTGCACCGTCGGGTAGAGCGCTGCGAGTTCGCGCACCGAGCGTTCGAGGTTCGCGCCGTCGTTCACTCCGGGGCAAAGGACGATCTGCGTGTGCGCGCACAGCCCCAGGTCGCCGAGGCGGCGCAGCTGCTCGATGATGTCGGGCGCCGCGTCGTTCCCCAGCATCTTGCGCCGCAGTTCCAGGTCGGTCGCATGCACCGAGACGTTGAGCGGGCTCAGGCGTTGCTCTTCCAGGCGGGCCCAGTCGTCTTCCGTCAGGTTCGTGAGCGTGACGAAATTGCCGTGGAGAAAGCTCAGGCGATAGTCGTCGTCTTTCATGTAGAGCGGCTTGCGCATGCCCCTGGGCAGGCCCTTGAGAAAGCAGAAGAAACAGTTGTTGTTGCAGAGGGTGACGTCGTCCCAGGTGGCGCGTTCGAACTCGAAGCCCAGGTCTTCGTCGATCTCCTTTTCGAAGAGGAGCAGTTCATCGAGTCCGTCCGCCCGGTGCACCAGCACCTCGACTTCGCTCTCGGCTGAATAGAACTGTACATCGACGACATCCCGGGGGACGCGGCCGGCGACGGTCACAATGGCATCGCCGGGCTCGATGCCGGCTTCATCGGCGAGCGAACCGGGACGCACGCCGGAAACCAACCCTGGCGACGGAGAACGCATCAGGCCGTCACGAGTTCGCGGATGCGCGCTTCGACTTCATCGATCGAGTAGTCGGGTGTCGAAGCGCCGGCGGTGAGACCAATACGCTGTGCCTCCGCGAACCAGGCACCTTCCAACTCTGCAGGCCCTTCGATGTGGTAGGCGATCGTGCCCTGTTCTTCGCAGACTTCTTTGAGGTGGCGCGTGTTGGCGCTCTTCCGTCCGCCAACCACGACCATCACGTCGACCGTGGCGGCGAGCGCTGCGGCTGCCTCCTGCTGTCCCGTTGTCGCGTGGCAGAGGGTGTTCACCACATGCAGTTCGAAGTTGCGATCGCGCTGAAGGAGCATGAGGTTCGAAACGAACTTCGCGAAGTCTTCCATCTTGTGGGTCGTCTGGGCCATGACACCGATCTTGTTCGGGAAGCCGCCCGGGAATTCGTCCACGAGCTTGCGGAGGTCTTCGATGCGTGGGGTCTCGGCGATCGTTGCGTGAGAAACGTTCTTCGCGTCGAGCGTCCAGCCCATGATCCCGCGCACTTCCTTGTGGCCGGGGTCCCCGAAGATGAGCACGTGCCAGCCTTCGCGCACGAACTTCTGGCCGTAGCGCTGGGCGCGCGTGACGATGGGACAGGTGGTATCGACGATTTCGAGGCCGCTCGCCTGCAGTTCCCTGACCACACGTTCGCCAACGCCGTGCGCCGTAATGGCCACGCGGCCCTGCTGGACGCGCTTCGCTGTCTCAATGCCGATGTCGCCGTCGACTTCATCGGGGCCAGGAAGCTGCATGACGCCCGCGCGTTCAAGGCCGCGAACGACGTGCGGGTTGTGGACGATCTCGCCGACGCTGTAGACGGGCTTCTCGGGGGTGGCTTCGCTTTCCATAATCTGCACGGCGCGTCGCACGCCCATGCAGAACCCCATTTCATTCGCCCGGATGATCTGCACCATGTTCGCTGTTGGCCTGCCCTTCAGTTTCAGTATAGGGCGGCAGGTATTTGGGCAGCACCATGGCCTGGATCGCGGCGAAGATCCGTTCGGTAAGTTCGCTCACCTGCGCTTCGGTTGGGCGGCGGACGGGCTCGACGGCGATCGGCTCGCCGATGGTCACGGAAAACGTCGGACGCTTAACCAGGTGGAGAGGATTCCGAAGCATCTCAGTCCCGCCGATTGCACAGGGCAGGACGGTCGCCCCGGAGCGCAGGGCGATCATGGCCGTGCCCGGGTGCGGCTTGCCCATGTAACCCGTGCGGCTGCGGGTACCTTCGGGGAACATTCCGAGCACTTCGCCGCGCTTGAGGATGCGCTCGGCGTTCAGCATGGCGCCGAGGTCCGACTCAAAGCGTCTCACCGGGAACGCGCCATAGAGCCGTGGCAGAACGCCGATGGGATACTTCCACAGCTCGATCTTGGCCATGAATCGAATGCGGCGCCGGGCGATACCGGCTCCCAGGATTGGCGGGTCCGCGTTGTTCAGGTGGTTGGACACGACGATGAGGGCTCCGGACGCAGGAACGTTCTCCCGGCCGCGAACTTCCCAGCGCACGACCAGCCAGAGAAGGCCGCGAAGCGTGTACGTTGCCCACCAATAGAACGCGGGCACGAAGGTGGCCCAGCGCAGCTTCGATTTCACCCGGTCCTTCAGTCGCTTGAGCATCGCACGTGCTCCATTGCCTTCGCGATCATCTCGTCGAGGGTGAGTTCGGTGGTGTCAATCACGACTGCGTCCGGAGCGGCAGCAAGCGGGCTCACCTTCCGCGAACTATCGACCCGGTCGCGCTGCACGATATCCTTTCGCGCGCCGGACGAATCCTGCCGGACGCCCCATTCGCCCGCCTGGGCGGCGCGGCGGGCTGCACGGGCTTCATCAGAAGCGTCGAGATAGAACTTGAGTGGCGCAGCGGGGAGCACGACGGTGCCGATGTCGCGACCAGCGAGGATCACGTGGCCGTTGTGGGCGAATTCGCGCTGGCGGCGCACCATCACCTCGCGCACGCCGGCGACCGCAGAATATGCGCTCACGTTGCCTTCGACTTCGGGCGCCCGCAGCTCGCCGGTCACGTCCGCGCCGTCGATTTCGATGCGCGTGTCGAAGGTCTCGGCGTCCGTCACGAGATCCATGTGGAGTGCTCGGGCGAACGCGGTGCAGGCATCAGCATCGGACGCAGGGGTGCGCTCACGCAGCGCCGCGTAGGTGACAGCCCGATACATGAGTCCCGTGTCGAGGAATCGATAGCCCAGCGCACGGGCGAGCGCGAGACCAAGCGTGGTCTTGCCCGAGGCAGCTGGCCCATCGATCGCGATCGTGGTGGGGAGGTCGCGAACCATCGGCGGGATGGTAGACGATTCGGCCCGTTGGCGCAGATTGCGGGCGTCATTACCTGGCGCGTCATTGTGCCTGGGAGCACAGGGTGCGCGACAATGCCGGGAAATCGATGGCGGCCATGGAGGTCTTCATGCGAACCAGCGTCCGGCCCGGAATCGCCCCGGTCCTGCGGCAGATCCTCGCTGCCGATGCGCTCGTGGAGTTCCTCGTTGCGCTCGGGCTGTGCGGTCTCGCGGGTCGCAGTCACGAGTGGTTCGGCGTGGACCGTGCTGTCACGCTGGTCGCATCCGGCGTGTTCCTGGTGGCGGGTTTCGCCATCGGGTTCCTCGCCTGGTTCAGTCGGACGAGGCCCGCAATGGTCCGCCAGCTGGCAGTCGCCAACATCGCAGGCGGCGTGGTCGGTTGGGCGGCGCTCGTGTTGATGTGGGGCCGCTTCGAGCCGGAGGGCCGTTGGCTGCTTTCGGCCGGCGCGGACGCATTCATTCTGCTCGGCGTCCTCGAACTCTTCGCCCTGCGGCGAACAGCGAGCGATGCGTGACCTTCAGACTGGCGACGGTGGGCGCACCTGGTTCGCGGCGGCGTAGAGCCCGTCGACTTCTTCTTCCGAAAGTTCACGAAAGGCGCCTGAGCCCATGGTGCCAAGCCGCAATCCTGCGACGCGGATGCGCTTGAGGCTGATGACCTTCGCTCCCAGGGCTTCCACCAGGCGGCGGATTTCGCGGTTGCGGCCCTGTTTGAGCGTGAGCAAGAGCCAGGCCGGCACGGAGGAAGGCTCGTCACCAGGCTCGGGGGGCGGGGCCGCCGCGTGACGGGCGGATGTGGCGCGCAGCTTCTCCCCATCGACTTCGATCCCCCGTACCAGCCGCTGGAGGTCCTTCTCCGCGAGCCGCCGATCGACCCCGACCAGGTATTCCTTCTCGACTTCGAACTTCGGGTGCGTCAGGAGGGCCGTGAGATGCCCGTCGTTGGTGAGGATGAGGAGGCCCTCGCTGTCGATGTCGAGGCGTCCCACTGGATGGAGTTGAATGTCGCCGATGGGCACAAGGTCCAGCACGGTTTCACGTTCCAATTCATCGCGCGCGGTCGTGACGAAGCCCGCCGGCTTGTTGAGAAGGAAGTAGCGGTAGCGGCCCTTGAGGACCGGGACGCCATCGACCAGGACCTCGTCGACATCGGGGTCTGCCCGGGCGCCAAGTTCGTTGACGACGACGCCGTTCACGGCGACGCGCCCGGCGAGCAGCATTTCCTCGGCGACGCGGCGCGAAGCGATGCCCGCGTTCGAAAGAATCTTCTGCAACCGTTCAACCGCCACGTCCCGGCCTCCCTCGCGCCGTTCGCAGACGCCCGGCTATCTTCCCACGTGCGGACCAAATTCCAAACAGGCCGAGCGACGCCGCGAAGGTGGCGGCGATCCATGGCACGGGGCTGTTGTCGTCCGCCGCGAGGACGCGCGTCCGGGCGCCGGCGACGGCTTCGGCAGAAGGTTCGTTCGCGGGCGCCGGTGTGGGCGTTGGCGGAGGGGGAAAGCTGTTCGGCGCACCGGGCGACGGGCGGTCGGTGAGCGCCCAGTTGTCGCCTGCGGGGTCGCCACCGGCCACCTTGACCCCGAGCGTCCTGCCGGGGCCAGGGGCCGCGGGGGCAGGCTCGAACACCGAAAGGTCATCGCCGTAGGACATCAGGTCGATCTCGTCTCCCGCAGGCGACAACAGCCGCAGAGTGTCGCCGCCGTTGTTCAGACCGCCGCCGATCGTGCCGTCCGGGACACGCACGACGGGCACTCCAGCCGGAAGGACCGCGGCCCGCGCGGCGACGACGACGAAGCCGCCCGGTGGGACCGTGAGCGGCGGCAGCGTATCGAGGAGCCTGGCGTCGCCCAGTTGCCAGCCAGCAAGCTCGACTGCTTCATTCCCGGTGTTGATGAGCTCTACCCACTCCGAGGCAGTGTCGGAGGCCTCCTCCGGGTCGCTCAGGAACTCCGAGAGGCGCAGCCCGAGGCCCCCGCTCGAAGAGACGACGCGGAATGCCGGCGTCGTGGTGGCTGTTGTGGCAGGCGCGTTCGTATTGCGTGGCGTGGCAGCCGTGGTACCTGATCCCGTCTGCCCGGTCGGGGCGATGGGGCTGCCGCCTGCAGCTGATGGCGACGGCGATCCCGGTGCGATAGTGGCCGGCACCGGGGCGTTGACGAAACGCACGTCATCGAAGGCTGCGGCCATCGTCGTGGCGCCGGCCGGCCGCACGACAAGGCGCACGCGGGCAGAACGCGCCCCTGCCGGCGCCTGAACCGGTCCGGTTGCGATTGATGACCAGCCGTCGCCCTCTACCACCACCCCGTCGACCTGGTCGTTGCTTGTGCCGCTGCCATCCGCGGATTCGTACCACGATATGCGGACGAAGGCGGCTCCGCTGCCCTCCGCGATGCGCGCGAAGCCCTCGGCCAGGTACCAATCGCCCGGGGTCACCTGCGCGACCTGGTAGAGCCATTTGAGCGACGACGTGTCGGATTCGAGGAGTCCCGCGTGTTCGCCGCGATAGGACAGGCCGGCCAGGGCCATCGTCCCGCCGAACTTCGACCAGTGGAGCGGCTTGCCGTCTTCCTCCTGTTCGAAGTTGCCGTTGCGAATGAGGCCACCGAACTCAGGGACGATAGGGCGGGGCGTGGGAGTCGGCGTGTTCGGCCCGCGCGTGGGCGTGAACGTCGGCGCCGGGGTTGGCGTGTTGCGAGGAGTTGCCGTGCTTCCTGGAGAAGGCGTGCTTGTGTTCGTCGGTTCCGGCCCAGGCGCCGGTGTTCGTGTCGCGGTCGGTGTGCGCGTGGGTGTTGGCGTCTTTGTGGGAGTTGCTGTCCGGGTGGGAGTGGGTGTCGACGTTGCTCCGGGGACAGGTGTTGGGGTGATTGCCGGCGTGGGAGTGAACGTGGCAGCGACTGTCGGGGTGGGCGTGAACGCGGGCTCTGGCGTTGGGGTTGGCGTTGGCGTGCTGGGAACGGCGGTCGGCCCGGGTGTTTCCCCTGGCGGCGGCTCAGCCGGCGTCGCAGTCGGCGGAACCGTGGTCGGAGTCGGCCCTGCAACCGTGGGTTCCGGCGTCGCTGTCGGTGCCGGGGGTTGGGTTACCGGTGTCGCCGTCGGCTCCGGAGTGGGAGTGAGCGTGGGCTCGGGCGTGGGCGTCGGTGGCGGTGCGGTAACATCGAGTGTGGCCGAATCCACCACGCCGGGCCCGCCGAGGACCGTGAACACAATCCGGAAGTAGACCGACCGGGCCGGAGCTGTCGCCTCGACGCTGACAAGCGCGAACACAGCGCCGAGGGGCGCCTCGGCGCTGTTCGTCTCCACCTGCGAGAGGCCGCCATCGAGAAACTGCAGCGTCGCGGTGCCCCATCCCGTTCCGGACATTCTCACCGACGCGCGATAGACCCCGCCGGGGGTTGCATCGCCGAATTGGGAAAGCGAGACCGACCCGGAGGCCGTTTCGAGGCGGACGGCGCTGCCAGAATGTGCTCCTGCCGTGACGTGCGTTGCGCTGCCGCCCTGGAGGCTCCACCCGGCCGGCGCGTTGCCGTCCCATTCGTCGAACCCCGGGTTGTTCAGAACCTGTACCGCTGCAGCACGCGGAGCCATGGCGGTCAACGCCAGGGTTGCGAGCCCGCAAAGGCCCGCGAAGAGAGGCAGAACCGCCCGGGGTCGCATGCGGCGACATATTACGCGGCAGCGGAATGGCCGCAAGCGGCGTTCGAGAATGTCCGGCGGCGCCGGCCGGGTTCGCCGCTTCCCCGCGGAGGAGTGACGCCCGACAATGGGTGAACATCGCCGGTCATCACAGGAGCCGCCGCCATGCCCGCCTCGCCTTCACGCTGCATCCGATGCCACGCGCCCTACACCACTGCTCCCTATCTCATGGCCGGGCGCCCCTATTGCTGCCAGAGTTGCTCGGTCGGTTCGGCATGCGAACACCAGGTCGTGGTGCGCGGCGCCAATGTTCGGCGCTACGATTCCAACTTCGATCGCTTTCGACAGGCCGCCCGCCACAGCAGCCCCTATGAGCCTGACCGCATTGAGGAGCACGGACGCTGACCACGGCAAGCTTCGTATTGGCGGCCTTCACCAACGACAACATCTCGGGAGATTCTGAACTTGGCGCTCTACGAATACCTCTGCCCCTCATGCAATAACCGTTTCGAGAAGCGGATGCCCATGAGCGACGTGCTCCAGCTGCTCCCGTGCCCCGCGTGTGGCAAGCAGGCGCGAAAGACGCTCGGCGGCTTCGCCCTCGTGGGCCGGGCGTCCGCTTCGGCCGGCGATGGTCCCGCACCGTGGGAGGACGGGGGCGGTGATGATGACGGCGGGGGGGACGGTGGCGACGATTTCGGCGGTCATGGCCACTCGCACGACTTCGGTGGCCACGGCCACAGCCACGGGCCCGGTTCGCACACGCACTGAAGCCGGACGCGCGCCGACAGGCTGGGGCTACCTCTGCTGGAACGGGGAGCCGTAGAGCCGGCAATCGGAGTTCGTCGCGGCAATGACCTGGAGCCGGGCGGCGATAGCGGGCGACAGATTCGTGGCCTCGGATGGCGGTGAGGGCACGCGGCCGTTCTTGTAGTCGTCGGAGACCTTCGCGAACTGGCCGGCGGTGGCTTCGTGCCAGGCGCGGACGTCGTCCGGCGTACGGATGGTCTTGAGGTTGGCCGCCAGCTTGCCCGTGGGCACGGCGATGAGCTTCTCCGTTTCCTGCTGGCTCGCCGCCTGGCCGCCTGTCGTTGGGTTTGTGGCCTTCCTAATGATCGCCTGCGCTTCGTCGTTGAAAACGCGCCACTCGGTACAAAACAGCTGAACGTAGCTGGCATCGGAGCCGTCGCCGCGCAGCCCGTCCTTGCTGGCGCTGTCGCTGTCGCTGTCGCCGCAAGCAGCCACCATCCCAAGCGCGGCTGCGGCGCAGGCAACGGGCAGCAGGCGCGCGAGCAGTCTCATCGTCGTCCTGGCTATTTCGCGGTTTCGGCGATAGTGACTGACTGGATCTTCACGTCCTGGAGCGGTTTCCCCGTTTGCGAGTTCGTCGGCACAGCGGCGATCTGGTCGACCACCTCCATCCCACTGATGACGCGGGCCCAGGGATAGAAGCGCTTTTGGTTTGGTCCGTCAGTGTCGAGGCTCGCGTTGTCCTTCAGGTTGACGAAGAACTGGCTGCCGAAGGTCGTGACGGCGCCAGCCTTGGCCATCGAGACCATGCCTCGTGTGTTCTTCAGGACGTTCGGATCCTCTTCGGTGGTGAACCCGGGGCCGCCGCTGCCGGTGCCGGTGGGGTCCCCGCCCTGGATGACGAAGTCCTTCACCACGCGATGGAAAGTGATGCCGTCGAAGTATCGCTGCTGGGCGAGGAACACGAAGGTGTTCACCGTACGCGGAGCCTGGTCCCCGAGGAGTTCGAAGACGATGTCGCCCTTGTCCGTCTTGAGCGTGGCTGTGTACTTCTTCGTTGCGGTGTCTACCACCTGCTGCGCCGCACTGAACTGGCGCTGGGGCGTGGGGGTTACGACGGGCGTGGGTGTCGCGTTCGGGTCGGGAGTCGCGTTGGGATCGATCGTCGGCGAAGGTGGCAGGGTCGGAGTCAGTTCGAGCGGGTTGTCGGAACTCTTGTCGTTACGGCCGCCGGTGAGGATAGCCGTGACGATGAAGGACACGATGACGACAACCCCGATGACGGCAAACCACTTCACGCTGCCGAGGATGTTCATCGGAAAACCTGGCTTGTAGACGGACGATTCGCCACCGCCAACGGTGTAGGTCTTCCGGCGGGAAGGCGTCTGGCGCAGGTGCTGCTGCTCGCGCTTTCGTTGCTTTGGCACGTGGAGGGAACCTCGTTCTCTGGGGGAGCGCCGCCCGCGAAACCGGGGCCGGCACACTTTCGCCAGTATACGAATGGCCTTGGTAGCGGCCAATTTGGCAGGGCAGCATGAAACCCGCGTTCGATCGATGGCGTTTACCTACCGCAGCACGGGCGGGCGCCCCGGAGCACGGGAGCATTCATCTCGCAACCCTCCATCCACCCAAGTTCTTCCCGATCCGTGCCGATATTCCCGGCATGATTGTTTCGTTTCGTAAGGCCGCTGCTCGTCGCAAAGTGTCCCGGCTCATTCGGGAAGGTGTTGGCGTGCGCGAACGGAAGTGGGCGTTCGAAGGCCTGGACGGCGGCAATCGCCGGGACCTCGCGTTTGAGATCCTGACGTGGGTGCGCAGCGCCATGGGGACGATGCGGCGACCTTACGGCGTCGACCATGTGGCCCTGGCGCTGGCGTGCCGCGATGAGTCCGGCCGAATCGTCTGCAGCAATACGCTGGGCGTTTCCCGGCCCGACCAGTTCTATGGACCGCAGGCGGAGGACCGCATCCTCGCCTTCTTTGATGACGCTATCCAGGCCGGCGCCCGCGCGGAAGGCGAAATCGCGGCTGCACTGCTCTGCCTGGGCGATGTCGCCTATGCGATGGAGCGGCCCGCCGAGGCGGCTTAGACTCGCTCATCTCCTGGCTTCCAGCCTCCTCGCGGGAGCAGGATGTCACTCTTCGGACGGGCAATCCTTCTGAAGCGCCCAGAACGGCCGTACGGTGGAGCACTACCCGGCGAAGGCGCGAACGTCCGGCCACAGCCCCGCTCGTCGCGAAGCGAAATCTCCTTGCAGTAGGCAGCCCTGCGCCGCATACTTGGTTCTTGATCCGCCCAGGCGGGTCGTTTTTGTGTTGGACTCCTAGTGGGTTCGCCCCGAGCCCGGGTGGCGCAATTGGCAGCGCAACCGATTTGTAATCGGTAGGTTAGGGGTTCGAGTCCCCTCCTGGGCTCCATCCGAAGGCTTCCCCGGAGGGATGGCCGAGTGGTTAATGGCAGCAGACTGTAAATCTGCCGCGCTACGCGCTTCGTAGGTTCGAATCCTGCTCCCTCCACCACTGAGCTGGCGCCTCTATCGGCCAGCTTCGCAACACAGGCGCCCGGCATGGCTCGGGTGGGCGCCGGGGCAAGCGAGCCAACCAGCGCCGGCGGCCTGCCGCTATCAGCTCCCGCCCTCATAGCTCAGTCGGCAGAGCGCGTTCTTGGTAAGAACGAGGTCTCCAGTTCGAATCTGGATGAGGGCTCCAGTCTCGGGATTCCCGGCGAACTTCGGTCCGCCGTCCACATTCACCTACCGCCCGGAGGGCAGTGAACCATGGCGAAGGCAAAATTTGAGCGCACGAAGCCGCACGTAAATGTGGGGACGATCGGACACGTGGACCACGGGAAGACGACGCTGACGGCGGCGATCACGAAAGTGCTGGCGCTGAAGGGTGAGGCGACGTTCCGGGCGTTCGATTCGATCGACAACGCCCCGGAAGAGCGGGCGCGCGGGATCACGATTGCGATTGCGCACGTGGAGTATGAGACGGACAACCGTCACTACGCCCACGTGGACTGCCCGGGTCACGCGGACTATATCAAGAACATGATCACGGGTGCGGCGCAGATGGACGGCGGGATCCTGGTGGTGGCGGCGCCGGATGGGCCGATGCCGCAGACACGGGAGCACGTGCTGCTGGCGCGGCAGGTGGAAGTGCCGGCGCTGGTGGTGTTCCTGAACAAAGTGGACATGATGGAAGACGAAGAGCTGCTGGAGCTCGTTGAGTTGGAGCTGCGGGAGCTGTTGTCGAGCCAGGAGTTCCCCGGGGACGAGATTCCGATCATCCGTGGGAGCGGGCTGAAGGCGCTGGAGTCGACATCGACGGACCCGAACGCACCGGAGTACAAGTGCATTTTGGACCTGATGGCGGCGGTGGACAGCTACATTCCGACGCCGGAGCGGCCGTTGGACAAGCCGTTCCTGATGCCGGTGGAGGACGTGTTCGGGATCAAGGGTCGCGGGACGGTGGTGACGGGGCGGATCGAGCGGGGGGTGGTGAAGCCGGGCGAAGAGATCGAGATCATCGGGATCACGCAGACACGGAAGACGACCGTGACGGGCGTGGAGATGTTCAAGAAGCTGTTGGACGAAGGGCAGGCCGGGGACAACGTGGGTTGCCTGTTGCGGGGGATAGAGCGGGATGACGTGCAGCGCGGGCAGGTGTTGGCGAAGCCGGGGTCGATCAAGCCGCACACGAAGTTTGAATCGCAGGTGTACATCCTGAGCAAAGAAGAAGGAGGGCGGCACACGCCGTTCTTCAACGGGTACCGGCCGCAGTTTTACCTGCGGACGACGGACGTGACGGGATCGATCGGGCTGCCGGAGGGGATGGAGATGGTGATGCCCGGGGACAACGTGACGATGAAGGTCGAGCTGATTCAGCCGGTGGCGGTTGAAGAAGGTTTGCGGTTTGCGATTCGCGAAGGCGGCCGGACGGTCGGCGCCGGCGTCGTCACCAAGATCGTCGAATAAC
>CAYYSD010000038.1:0-14182 GCA_964474285.1 uncultured Anaerolineaceae bacterium
TGCAAGACGCCGTTTCCCACGAGACTGCCTAAGCGATGGTCGCGACGCTGAAGCCGATGAACATGGCCGAGGTCATGCCCCGCATCCAGGCGCCGACACTCGTCCTCTACCGCCGTGATCTGCCTGCCTTCACGCTCACGCACGCCCGCAACATTGCCGCCAGCATTCCCAACGCCCGCCTTGCCGTCCTCGATGGGAACTCCCTGGCTCCGTTCATCGGGGACTTCGAGCCCATCGCCGCGGAGATCGACAGCTTCCTGGGAGTGTCTGGCGAATCCTGCCCGGAATTCGCGGACGAGAACTGCGAAGGCTCCATTCACACCATCCTCTTCACCGACCTGGAAGGGTCGGCATCGCTGACGCAGCAGCTCGGCGATGTGCGGGCGCACCAGGTGCTCCGGGAACACGGTCAACTCGTTCGCGAAGCGCTGCGCGCTCACGGGGGCTCCGAAGTGAAGACACTGGGCGACGGCTTCATGGCCTCCTTCGCCTCGCCAACGCGCGCCCTGGATTGCGCTATCGCCATTCAGAAGGCCACCGCCGCTGCATACGACGCCGAACCGGAAGTCGGCCTCAAGGTGCGCGTCGGCCTCAACGCCGGGGAGCCAATCGCCGACAACGCCGACCTCTTCGGCACCGCCGTTATCACTGCGGCGCGAATCGCCAGCAGGGCCCGCGGTCGCGAAATCCTCGTCTCAAACGTGGTCCGCGAACTCGTCGCCGGGAAGGGATTCCTCTTCGCCGACCACGGCGAAACGGTCCTTCGCGGATTCGACGAACCGGTTCGCGTCTTCGAGCTCCACTGGCGCGACGCCGCAATCGCGGCCTGAAGCCTACGACTTCACCTGCGACATCAGCGCCAGGATCTGCCCATCCGGGTCGTTGAAGAACGCCATCCACTCTTCCATGCCGTCCTCGTGGCGATGGATGAGGTGGGGCGCGCTCGAGAACTCGACGCCCTTCGCCATCAGTTCCTGGTGCTTCGCGTGAATGTCTCCCACCCGAAAGTAGAGAACAGAACTGCGCTTCGGCTCGCCGTTCTCCGGAGGCGTCAGGAACAGCCGTGTGCCCCCGAGATCGAAGAACGCCAGGTTGCCGAAAGTGAACAGATGGGGGAGCCCAAGCACGTCGCGGTAGAACGCCACCGAACGCGCGGTGTCCGTGATCGAAAGCGAGACCTGGCCCAGCGGGCCGAGTTGCTGTGAATCCTGGGACATCGAATCAGATCCTTTCGCATTGAGGGCACTTTCGGCGGGCCAGCCGATCCAATGGCGGATCGCCCGGCGGTCCGGAAGGTCGAGTTTGTCGAGGATGTTGGCGATGTGAAACTTGGTCGCGTCAAGGCTCGTCTTACGCTTGCGGGCGATGAGGCTGTTGCTCATCCCGTGGCGCGCGGCATTCAGCACTTCCCACTCTGCAGGCGTGAGAAGGTCCGGGTGTGGCGGGCGGCCGCGTCCTCGTTTCATGGGCGGATACTATCCCGACGGTTCGAGAATTACGCTCCCCTGTTCCATAAGCGGTGTGAATGCGCGAAGTCGAGTCATAATCCCCAACCGTGCACTTCGCCTACTCCGCGGAGCTTCGAATCCGGCGGCGACGATAATTCCTGTGACACATCAAACGTTTGTGAAGCCCACGCACATGCGTCATAACTCGCTGGAAAACACCCCCGCGCGGAGCGTAGTGTTCGCCTTGTTGGAGGCGGGGTGGTCGGAAGCCACCGCGGACCCAGCGCCGAACAACCCGGAAACGGCCAGGGCCGGAAACGAAGTCCGCTCCTTCGTTCCTTCCCCCGGAGGCAACAACAGGGCTCGGTGAATGGCCGCAGCCAGCGCCGGAATCACGGTTTCGCGCTGGTCTGCCGCATCGGATGTTCCCGCCCAACGGGACGCGCACGGGTTCGGCTTCGGCCGTGTCTCTTGCGCCGGGTTGCCGCGAGGCAACCGTGCGATGCTGGCGAGATGTGCGGAGGCCGCCTTTCTGAGGCCTGGCCCCCGCCACGGTTCCGGCTTGTCCTCCACACACGAAGGCGCCTGCGCTCCCCACGGAGTGCGGCGCCTTCGCTGCGTTACCCCGTCCTGCCGCCGCACCGGGTAGGATGGATCCATGCCCGCATTCCCCGCCGGCCGCATCTTCGGCATACCCCTTCGCATCACACCGGGCGCCTTCTTGCTCTTCGGGCTCGTCGGCTGGTTGCTTGGTTCCGAAATCTATCCGGACGCACTCGAATCGACAGACACGGGCACCCACATCGCCATGGCCGCCGCCAGCGCCGTGCTCTTCTTCCTCTCGATCGTCATCCATGAACTGGCGCACTGCATGGTCGCTCGCGCCTTCCACATCCCCGTGAAGAACATCACCTTCTTCGTGTTCGGCGGCGTCTCCCAGATCATGCGCGACGCGCCGCGCCCCCTCGCGGAATTCCTCATCGCCGGGTCCGGCCCCTTCCTCAGCCTGGTCCTCGGCGGCGCTATCTTCGGGACGTGGTGGGTTGCTTCGTCCTCCACCGGCACGGCCGCCGGTATCGTTCTCATCTGGATCGCCTCCATGAACGTCGTTCTCGGGGTCTTCAACCTGCTCCCCGCCTATCCGATGGACGGCGGACGGATCTTTCGGGCTCTCGCCTGGATGGTCACCCGGAACCAGTCGCTCGCGACGCGCATCGCTGCATGGTCGGGCCGCTCAATCGGCTGGGGCATGATGGGACTGGGCGCTCTTGCGATCTTCCAGGTCGACGTGTTCATCGCGAACGACGTCGTGGGCGGAGTCTGGCTGATGCTCGTCGGCTATTTCCTGACAAATGGTGCGCGCCAGGCGCTCTTCCAGGAGCGCCTTCTGGCCGAACTCGACCGCCACACTGCCCGTCAGCTCATGATCGCCGATCCACCTGTCGTCCAGTCATCGTCGAGCATCGGTATGTTGGCCCGGGGCGTCCTCGAATTGAATCCCCGCGTGTGCTACTTCGTCGAAGACGACGGGCGGCTCGCAGGCATCGTGGGAGCACCGCAGATGCGCGACGTGCCGGTCGCCGATTGGGACAAGACGAGCGCGGGCGAGGCGATGGTGCCCGCATCGAAGCTCCATCCCACCGAACCCGACCGCGGGCTCGCGCAGGTGCTGCTCGAAATGGAGACCGACGACCTCACCCACATGCCCGTCGTCGCCGAAGGGAGAGTCCTCGGCGTGGTCGGCCGCGATAGTATCCTCGTCGTGCTTCACAAGGCCGGCCTGCTCCGCGCCTGATCACTTAGAGCCGCCGCCGGCCTTCGCGCAGATACTCCTCCCGCAGCTCGTTGCCCGGAACATCGAAGGCTGCGAAAGCCACGCCGTCGTCAATCACAGCCATCTCGGGCCGCACCGTTTGCCAGAGCGCCGCCTCCCGCATGAACGAGACGAGCACGCTGCACGCCTCCGGGCAGGGAATCATCTGAGCGCCTTCGTTCCCCGTGATCGCCGGCGCGGCGAAACCTTCGCGCCAGACCGGTTGCCGCACGCACCGCCCGCAGACAACATCCGCCGCGAGTGCCCTGCCAGCCGGCGACAATTCGGCCGCGACGAGGTAGCGCCCCGTTTGCCGCTCCAGCGACGTCTCGAGTCCCACGATTCGCAGGCTTCCGGTCTCCCACTGGGCCATGTGCAGTGCCGCCGACGGATAGACGATGTCGATCGCATCCGGGAGCGTCAGGGGGCCTTCGCAGCGCACCGCCCAGGCCGTCGGCAGCGTCCGCGCCCCGCTGAGGGGACGGTAGTTCCCACAGTCGTCGAAGCGCACTCGTTCGAACAGCACCACAGGTTCGGACTCCAGCCAGAACTCCTCGATCCCAAGCGGATTGGGGCCATGGACGATCGCGGTCTCACCATCGAACGTGACATTGAGTTCGCCAATGGTCATGGGCGCCGTCATCGCAGCGCCCCGTTCGCGAGTTCGAGGACGACCGAACTGATGGCAGGGTGCGTGCCCACGGGCTCCGCGTAACGGAGCCGCCGGCCGTTGGGGCGCAGCTCGCCGCCCTCCAGCGCCAGGTCTTCCGGGATGGTCTGGCCCACGTGCCAGCCGTCTGCGATGAACAGCGGCACGATCACCACAGTTTCCGCTGCCACGAGGTCGAACACCTCGCGCATCTGCGGTTCCTGGTCCATGAAGACGGCCGCCACCTCGCCGAAGAGGTGCAGATCGCGCACGCGCTGCGCCTGCGCGTACACGTTGCGTTCGGAGTCCGAATTGCGCCGGGTGCCGTGCCCGAGAATGACGACCGCGTCGGCCGCGGATGCGTCCATTTCCTGGGCCCTCAGCGCCGCCACACACGCCAGCTGCGGATGGTCGCCAACCGGCGGCGTGTAGCGAATGTCGACGCCTTCCGGCGGCAGGTCAAGACCCAGTTCGCGTGGGAGCACGTCTCGGACAAAGTAGCCGTTGGAGATGAACACGGGCACCGCGGCGACTCGATCCCCCGCCGCGTACCCATCCAGCGCGCGTGAGAGGGACGGCTCTTCCTTCCAGAAAGCCATGCGCACGCTCGTGAAACGCTGTTTCAGCGCGGGGTCAACCGCAAGCCTGCGGACTGGCGCACTTGAGTTCGCATCGAGGTGTGACCCGTGACCCAGCAGGAGGAGGTGGTCAGTCATCGCGCGGCTCGGCCTTGCGGCGTGCGATCCGTCGCTCTCGCTCTTCGCGTGCCGTGATGAGAGCGGCCCTCCATCCAGAGCCGATCGCCTCCACCACGGTCTCGCGGATGGAACGCGCCAGGGCCGGCGAAGCGCCACCCGTGGAAACGGCGATAGCCAGGTCACCATCGCGAAACACCGCGGGCGTGAAGAAGGTGCTCTCCGCCTGCGAATCGGCGACCACCACCGGAATGCGAAGCTGCCGCGCGAGTTCGCCAACCTGCGCGTTAACCGCGCGCGAATTGGTGCTCGCGAAGACAAGTGCGTAGGCCGCCCCGTCTGCCAGGTCGCCCGCTTCGAATTCGCGTTCGATGAGCGTCGCCCCGGACAGGCGAACATCGCTCTCAATCGATGGCGCGATGACCGTGCAGGCGAACCCGGCAGCCACCAGGCCACGCACTTTCCGCGCTGCTACCGCGCCGCCGCCCACCACCAGCGCCGGACCTGCTAATGGCTGGAGGTCGATCATCATTCCCACCGCAGCTCCTCCACCGTTGCAGCCACGAGCGCGTCGATGCCGGGCGTTTGTGCTTCCGCATCCACGCGCCCGAACGTCTCAACCAACGCTGCCGACGTCCGCGGACCAATGCTCACCAGTTTCGTGGCGGGCGAGACGCGATGGTCGCCCAGGGCAGCCCACAGGTTCCCGACG
Source organism: uncultured Anaerolineaceae bacterium (assembly GCA_964474285.1). Lineage (GTDB taxonomy): Bacteria > Chloroflexota > Dehalococcoidia > Tepidiformales > Tepidiformaceae > JACRBT01. The sequence goes on from CAYYSD010000038.1 coordinate 5,318, forward strand.
GTCGACGCGGCGGCGAACGTGATCGCGTCGGCAACGGCGATGCGCGCGCAGTCTTCCTCAGAGAGCGGCACCGCCACGGTGTCGTAGCCGATCGCCGTCGTCTTCACGGCCCCGCGGCTGCGCAGCCGCTCGGCGAGTTCGGGTCCGGTTCGGTTCGAGGCAACGAGCAGGACTGTCTCCGATCGTTCGAGCGGCAACTCCAGCCCGAGCGCCTCGCCGGTCGCACGCGATGGGATGAAGTCGGCCCGCAAGCCATTGCTCGCCAGCGCTCCGGCTGTCGCCTCGCCAACTGCCGCGATACGGGAGCCATGAAGCGCGCGTGCGTCCTTCCCGGCCCGCCCGAGGCAAGCGAACAGGGCCGCAACGCCGTTCGCACTGCTCACCACGATCCAATCGGGCGTTGCCGCAACGCCTTCGGCCAGCTCCGGGGCAGATTCGCGGACGTTCGCGGCGAATGCGGGGGCTTCAAGCACATCGGCCCCGAGGGATTCGAACGTCCGAACGAGTCCGCTCGCCTGGTCGCGCGATCGCGTCACGACCACAGACCGCCCCGCCAACTGGGCTGGCCGGAACCATGCAATTGCGTCCGCCAGCGAGACCACCGGGCCCACCACGGTGACCATCGGCGAGCCTGCTCCCGCCTCCGCCGCCTGCCCTGCGACCGTCCCCACCGTTCCGATGACGCTGCGCTGGTCGTGGCGCGTCCCCCACTGGACGCAGGCGGCGGGCGTGTCCGGATCGCGCCCGGCCGCGACCAGGTCCCGCATGTTTTGTTCGAGGCTGGCGGCCCCCATCAGGATGAGCAGCGTGTCCGCATGGGCCGCGGCGGCCCAGTCGATCTGCGGCCCACTGTCGCCCGCTTCGTTGCCCGTGACCACCATGAAGCCGCTCGAGAGCCCGCGATGGGTCACCGGGATACCCGCATAGGCCGGCGCGGCGATGGCCGATGTCACACCGGGAATGATGGTGAAAGGCACGCCTGCCGCCGCGCATGCCAGCGCCTCCTCGCCGCCCCGCCCGAAGACGAACGGGTCGCCGCCCTTGAGGCGAAGCACACGTTTGCCCGCCCTCGCCCGTTCGACGATCAGCGCTTCGATCTCGTCCTGCGTTTTCCCGTGACGTCCCGCGCGCTTCCCGGCGTCGATCAGCTCTGCATCGCGCCGTGCCCCGCGCAGCAGGACAGGATTCGCCAGGGCGTCGAAAACGACGACATCGGCATGGGCGAGCGCCTGCGCCGCGGCGACCGTGATCAGCCCGGGGTCTCCCGGACCGGCTCCTGCAAGCCAAACGTGCCCGATGTCGGCGACCATGGGAAGTATTGTGCCATAGCCCCAACGACGCGTTCGCTATTCGCCGCGGAGCCGGGGATCGCTGGATTGCGAACTCAGTTCGAGCGCCATCGCGGCCAGCTTTGTGGCATCGTCGCCCATCGTTTCGAAGCCTTCGCCCACGGTCTCACCGGCGAGGTGGCGCGCCCAGATGCCTTCCAGGATCACCGCCAGCTTGTAGAAGCCGAACACCTCATAGAAGTCCACGTGATCCACGTTGATTCCGCTGCGCCGGCTGTATTCGCTGATGAGTTCACTGCGCGTCATGAAGCCGGGCGCCATCGTGATCGTGGCGATGTTGTTGAATCCCCAGCGCCGCTCCGGGTCGCCTTCCTGGCCCCAATACACGAGGGTATAGCCGAGGTCCGTAAGCGGATCGCCCAGGGTGGCCATCTCCCAGTCGAGCAGCGCTTCTACTCGTTCTGGCGCTTCGCGGCCGAGGATCATGTTCCCCAGCCGGAAATCGCCGTGGACGATGGACGGCGCGGGCGATGGCGGAACCGAAGCGTTTAGCCGCCGGATGACCTCGTCGACCTCCGGAAGTTCGCGCGTTCTCGATCGCTCCCACTGTTCGCCCCAGCGGCGGACCTGGCGTTCGAGGTAGCCTGCGGGGCGCCCAAAGTCGCTGAGGCCGGCAGCCGCGTAGTCGACCGTGTGAAGCTGCACGAGCGCGTCGACGAGCGCATTGCTCAGGGCCCGGCGCGCTTCGGGCGTTTCCACGTACCCTTCCGGCATCTCCTCGTTGATGATCACGCCGTCCACGAATTCCATCACGTAGAACGGGTGGTCGTTCACCTCCGGGTCGGTGCAGAGCGCCACGGCGCCCGGCACAGGGACGCCGGTGGGACTGAGCGCGGAAATGATCCGGTATTCACGCGCCATGTCGTGCGCGGTCGGCAGGATGTGGCCCAACGGCGGGCGGCGCAGCACCCAGTCCCGGCCGCCACCCTCTACCCGGTAGGTGAGGTTCGAACGTCCACCGCTGATGACGGTGAACGTGAGCGACACGTCGCCGCCCGGGATGTGCTGGGCGAAATAGCGTGAGACTCGTTCGTAGTTGATACCGGGCGGAATGTCTGCAGGGCTCACGCGTCGCAGTATACGGCGGCAAGCCGAGGTGATTCGCACGGAGTCTTAGGCGAAGACCGTCCTGCGGAACGCTTCGGCGAAGTCGAACGGCTGCCCGGCGGCTTCGGCCCGCGCCATCTCCGAAAGGAACTCGACGATGTCGGGCTCGAACTGGCTGGGGTGCGCGAGCAGCGCGTTTCGCTTCGCCTCCAGGGTCTCGCCGATGTCCACCCACACGTTGGGCTGGGCGGTCGCAGCCAGCCAGAGCTGCCCCACTTTGTGGGGCATCAGGTTCTCCGTGAGCAGCTCCGGGAAGGTGAGCCTGTCTCGGGCGCTGGGGAACACGGCGTCGATGGTCGCATCGCCGGCGGCCCGGTGGTCCGGGTGGTTCACGTAGCCCTCGGAGACGAAGCGGTTCGTCGGGTCGAACGTGATCACCACCTCGGGGCGGTAATGCCGGATGATCCGCGTAAGGTCTCGCCGGAGCTGCAGCGTGTGCTGCAAATAGCCGTCCTCATAGCCCATGAACTCGAAGTGCTTCACACCAAGGATCGCACCGGCGGCCCGCTGCTCGGCCTCCCGGATATGGGTGAGGCGGCTCGGAGTCATCTCGGGGTCTTCGCTGCCCTTGTCGCCCTTGGTGACGACGACGTAGGTCGCTTCGCAGCCGCGCCTGGCCCAGCGCGCAATGGTGCCCGCGGCGAGGAACTCCGCGTCATCGGGGTGGGCGACGACAACCATGGCCGTCGCCGGGATGTAGTCGTTCATGGTCTCCCTGTACTGCTGGCGCTCGTGGTACGGGAAGCGTAGCAACTCTCCGGGCTTGGCGCGGCAAGCGGGCCCCGTTCCGGGTACAATCCGCGTTCGCAACAAACGCCAACGAAAGGCCCTGCCCCATGTGTTTCCCCGCTGATGCTCATCCGCCCATCGCGCCCATCGCCGGCGCCGCCATCGATACGGAAGACCTCGTACTGACGTCGAAGGACGGCACGAAGTTCGCGGCCTTCGTCGCCCGCGCGGAGAAGTCGAACGGCGCCGGCATGGTCGTGCTGCCCGACGTTCGTGGACTGTTCCCGTTTTACGAAGAGCTGGCCATGCGATTCGCCGAGCAGGGCATCAACAGCGTCACCTTCGACTTCTTCGGCCGGACCGCCGGTGTCGGCAAGCGCGATGCTGACTTCGAGTTCATGCCGCATGTCCGGCAGACGAAGGCGGAACAGATTAACGAAGACGTCCGCGCGTGCGTGGACTTCCTCCGTTCGCCGGCGGGCGGCTCCTGCACATCGCTCTTCACGGTCGGGTTCTGCTTCGGCGGGTCGAATTCGTGGCTCCAGGCGGCCGCCGGGCACGGCCTCTCCGGCGCCATCGGCTTCTACGGCCGCCCGGGTCCCGCCTTCGCGGACGGCTCCACCGGCCCGGCCGCGCGCGCCACCGACTTCGAGTGCCCCATCCTCGGGCTCATGGGCGGCGCCGACCAGGGCATTCCCGCCGAGGCCGTGGACGAATACAAAGCAGCACTGACAGCCGCCGGGGTCGAACACGAAGTCATCACTTATCCCGGCGCCCCCCACAGCTTCTTTGATCGCACGTACGAACAGCACGCGGAGGCCTCTGCCGATGCATGGAAGCGCTGCCTCGACTTCGTCGAGAAGTACCGGGCGAAGTAACGGGCGTATACGACGTGGAGCCGGTCTACTTTCGCTCCGGGGCAGAGTTCCGCGGATGGCTCGCGGAGCACCACGCCGCCGCGAACGAAATCGTCCTCGGCTACTTCAAGAAGGGCGCGAAAGAGACCGGCATCTCCTATCCCGAGTCCGTCGACGAGGCCCTCTGCTTCGGCTGGATTGACGGCGTGCGCCATTCCGTGGACGCGAACCGTTACTCCATCAGGTTCACCCCGCGCCGCAAGCGCTCCATCTGGAGCGCCGTGAACATCAAGCGCGTCGGCGAACTGATCGCGGAAGGCCGCATGCAACCAGCGGGCCTCAAGGTGTTCGAACAACGCGATCCTTCGCGCGTCGAACAGTACTCCTTCGAAAACGCTCGCCCGGAATTCGAACCGGAACAGGCCGCCGCGTTCGAGTCGCGCCCCGGCGCCTGGGAGTTCTTCCAGGCCCAACCTCCCTCCTACCGGAAGATAGCGACGTGGTGGGTGATTAGCGCAAAGCGGCCCGAAACGCGCCAGCGCCGGCTTGGGCAACTCATCGACTGCTCCGAGCGAAGGCAGCGGCTCCCCGCCTTCGCCGGGCCGCCAAGAGCCTGACGCCTACCCGTGCAGCTGGACGACCATCTCCACCTCAACGGCGATGTTGGAGGGCAGCATCTGCATTCCCACGGCCGAGCGCGCGTGCTTCCCGGCGTCGCCGAACACCGCCACGAGCAGGTCGGAAGCGCCGTTCATCACCTGGGGGTGCTCCGCGAAGTCCTCGGTGCAGTTCACCATCCCAAGCAGCTTCACAATCCGTTTCACCCGCGCAAGGTCGCCGATTTCCGCGCGGAGCGAAGTAAGGCACTGGATGGCGCAGAGCCGCGCGGCCTCGTAGCCGTCTTTCACCTCGAGGTCGCGCCCGAGCTTGCCCGTGACCACCCCGCCACCCGGTTTCGATGGCCCGTGGCCCGAGACGAAGACCAGGTCACCGGCGGTCACTGCGCCGACGTAGTTCGCCATAGGCGTGCGCGGCCCCGGCAGTTCAACGCCCACTTCTTTCAGTTTCGTTTCGATGTCCATGCCCAACCCTCCTGGTGCGGTAGAAGCTGCATCATCACCGGAGAGTCAGGCCTGTCAATGGCCACCACCTCGAATGCCCCGCCCTACACCAACGAGCGCCTTGCGAGTCGACCTACCCCACGAACAGGGGGCCGAACACGACCGCCACGATGGACATGAGCTTGAGGAGAATGTTCAGCGCCGGGCCAGAAGTGTCCTTGAACGGGTCACCCACCGTATCTCCCACGACAGCGGCCTTGTGCGCTTCCGATCCCTTTCCGCCCATGTGGCCGGCCTCGATGTACTTCTTGGCGTTGTCCCACGCGCCGCCGGCGTTTGCCATCATCAGGGCGAGCACGGATCCCGAGACGATCGAGCCGATGAGCAGTCCGCCGAGCGCTTCCGGGCTCACTATCGCGCCGACCGCGATGGGCACCAGCACCGCGAGGGCACCCGGCAAGATCATCTCCCGCAGCGCGCCGTCCGTGGAAATGGCTACCGCGCGTGCGTAGTCGGGCCGCTGTTGCCCCGTCATGATGCCTGGCATTTCCCGGAACTGCCGGCGAACTTCGGTCACCATCGCCATCGCGCTCCGGCCGACGGCGCCCAAGGTGAGGGCGGCGAACAGGAACGGCATGAGACCACCAAGCAGGACACCCATCATGACTTTGACATCGAGGATGTCGATCACAGTGATCCCGACTACCTGCGAGTAGGTGACCATCAGAGCGAGGGACGTGAGCACCGCCGAACCGATGGCGAAGCCTTTGCCCGTGGCGGCAGTCGTGTTGCCCAGGCTGTCGAGCGCATCCGTACGTTCGCGCACCTCAGGTGGCAGGCCTGCCTGCTCGGCGATACCGCCGGCGTTGTCGGCCACGGGCCCATAGGCGTCTGTCGCAAGCGTCATGCCGAGCGGAGAGAGCATGCCCACCGCCGCGAGCGCGATGCCATACAGACCCGCGATCTCGTAGGTTGCCCAAATGGCCGCGACCACCGCCAGCATGGGCGCGGCGGTCGAGACCATCCCGAGGCCGAGCCCGCCGATGATGACGGTAGCGGCCCCAGTCTCCGCCTGTTCAGCCAGTTTCCGCGTCGGTTTGAATTCATAGGCTGTGTAGTATTCGGTCACCGTGCCGATGGTTTGCCCGGCGATGAGTCCGATGATCACCACCCAGATGAGCTTCATGGGCTGGTCCAACGCCAGCAACGCGCCCGCGGTACCCAGGACGACGAGACCGCTGGCTGTGAACACTCCGGTGCGCAGTGCCCAGAGGAGTCTGCCCATCGTTGCGCCCTCGCCGGCGCGGACAAAGAACGTGCCGGCGATGGAGGCGATGATGCCGATGCCCATGATCACCATCGGCAGCAAGTAGGGCTTCGCGTCGAAGGCCGAAGCGTCGAACGACGAGAACACCCCGTTCTCGCTGGCGCCCACCACGCCCACCGTCGTCAGGGCCATGGCCGCCACAATCGAGCCGGTGTAGGACTCGAAAAGGTCGGCACCCATGCCCGCGACGTCACCCACGTTGTCGCCCACGTTGTCGGCGATAGTCGCCGGGTTGCGCGGGTCGTCTTCGGGAATCCCGGCTTCCACCTTCCCTACGAGGTCCGCACCGACATCGGCGGCCTTCGTGTAGATGCCGCCGCCGACGCGCGCAAACAGCGCGATCGAACTCGCCCCGAACGCGAAACCCGTGAGCGGCTGCACGTCTTCCGTGACGAGGTAGATGAGGGCAATGCAGAACACGCTGATGCCGGTCACCGTGATTCCCATCACGGCCCCGGACGAAAACGCGACACGGAGGGCTGGATTGAGTCCCTCGCGCGCACGGGCGGCGGTGCGGACGTTCGCACGAACGGCAACGTACATGCCTGCGTATCCCGTCGCCGCCGAAGCCACGGCTCCAGCAAGGTACGCGAACGCGGTCCGGGGCAAGTCTGTCAACTGACCGTGCTGATCTCCGAATCGATCGAGGACGTCGTAGTCCACAAAGACCGCCAGGACGACAGTGACCGCCCCGACGAACACCGCAAGGTACTGGTATTCCCGTTTGAGGAACGCCGCTGCGCCTTCCTGGATGGCCCTGGCGATGTCCCTCATCACCTGCGTGCCTTCGTCCTCCGCGAGCAGACGCCGGGCAGTGATAAGCGCGAAACCGATTGCGGCGACACCCGACGCCAGGGCGAACGTGATCAACACTCGTGCACAGTCCTTTCAGGCTCGCGAACCGGATGCCTGGTGTCGCGGGAAGCCTTGCCGTGGTGTTCTATTGGCCGGAAGTGCCCAGCGTATGTGCGGCGACACTTTCGGCCAACGCAATCACCTTGCCGGGGGGCCCGGCACATGGCGCTGGCCCAGGAGCCGCCGCCGCACCGCGCGCGATGGAGGCACGTCCGAGGGATCCTCCGAGAGCGCCCGTTCATAGGCTCCGAGGAGGGCAAGGAGCAACTCCTCCACGCGGGACCGCGTCCAGTGCGCAGCGGCCCGCCGGGGCGAGACAGCTTCGACTGAATCCGAGGTGCTCATCGTCGCCACGATGCGCCAGGGGCTCTGTCCGCCGCGCTGTTCGAGACGAAACGTGAGGCTGTAGGCATCGTCGATCACCACCGAGAACGAACGTTCCCGCTCGGACACCGCGGGCAGCGGACTAACCTTCACAGAGAGCCGTCCGCTGTACTCACGCTGTATTTCAACGGCGGCCTGGCGGGCCCACAGGTGGAGGGTCTGGAACAGGCGGTACTGCGACTCGAAGTTGTGATCGAGGCTGAGACGCCTGACCTGTCGCCGTTCAGTCCATTCCCGGCGCAACCCGCGAACCCGGCTGGCGAACGAATCTCCCGTCATGCCAGTTCCCCTGAATTCCGTGGATGCCGGTGCCCGGCGGTTAGCGGCGAAACCGCTCGTCATCCCGGGGTCACGCCTTGTGCCGTCAGACGATGGCACAAGGGAGTAACCCTCGGTTCTGCTCAGGGCTGCGACTAGACGGCGCTCGGGCCGCGCTCCTTCGTCCGGATGCGGATCACGTCCTGCACATCGGAAACGAAGATCTTGCCGTCGCCGATTTCGCCGGTTTGTGCGTTGTCGATGATGGCCTGAATGACCTTCTCGGCGTCGGGATCGTTCACGACCAGGAGGATCCACACCTTGGAAAGATATTCGACACGGTAGGGCCGGCCGCGCCACTGTTCGGTGATGCCGCGCTGCTTGCCGTGCCCCTTCACTTCACTGATCGTGATGCCGCCGTAGCCCAGTTCTTCGAGCGCTTCCCGCACCGGCTGGAGCCGCACGGGCCGGATGATCGCGTCAATTCTCTTCATTGCCCTTCTCTCATTAACTTTGGGGAAGGCTGCCGCGATCCAGCGGCCCGCGCTTCCATTCGACTCAAGATGCCGGCGATTCTACCTGCCGCCATTGGGGCCCGCCGGGGCGAAGATGCCCTGGCCGGAGGCGCCGAAGTCGGGGTAGGCATCGATCCCGTGCTCATCGAGGTCCAGGCCACGGAGCTCCTCAGCCTCGCTGACACGAATCCCGATCGTCATCTTGACCACGGTGAAGAGGATGAACGACGTCACGAACGCCCACGCCGCGATGGCGGCGATACCCAGCAACTGGATGCCGAACTGTTCGAAGCCACCCCCGAGGAGAAGCCCGTACTGGTCCGTTTCCGAATAGGCGGTTCCGATCCCCGCCTGGCTCGAGAACAGGCCCACTGCGAGCACCCCCCAGATTCCGCCGCCCGCGTGAACCGCGACGGCACCCAC
>CAYYSD010000038.1:14192-22316 GCA_964474285.1 uncultured Anaerolineaceae bacterium
GAGGTTCCAGCCGAGGCCGGGACCCCACGCGTCGACGCCGTAGTTGCCGTTGGCGAACAGGCCCACGGCGATGACGCCGAACAGACCGCACACACCGTGGACCGAGATGGCACCCACCGGGTCGTCGATCTTCATGTTGTCCAGGAGTCCGACAACCAGGATAACGATCACCGCGGCGACTCCACCGATGACGATCGCCGCCCAGGGGTCCACCGTGGCACAGCCCGCAGTGATGCCGACAAGTCCGCCGAGGATGCCGTTGACCGTCAGACCGAGGTCGTATTTTCCCGTCCTCAGCTTCGTGAAGACGACCGCAACGAAGCCACCAGCACAGGCGGACAGCGTCGTTGTCACCGCCACCTTCGCAGCCAGGGCTGCGAATCCGCCGGAGAGCGCCAGCGTGGAGCCGGGGTTGAACCCGTACCAGCCGAACCACAGGATGAACATACCGAGGACGGCGATGGCGATGTTGTGACCGGGGATGGCGTTGATTGATCCATCCTTGCCGAACTTGCCGAGCCGTGGCCCGACGACAATCGCCCCGGCCAGGGCAGCCATGCCACCAACCGTGTGAACGACGCCGGACCCGGCGAAGTCAATGTATCCGTTGGTTCCAATCGGGTTTTCAGCAAACGCGCTCAGCCAACCGTTGGAGTCCCACGCCCAGTGGACAACGAACGGGTAGATGAGACCGCTGATGAACGCGGTGTACACCAGGTAAGCACTGAACCTGGTGCGTTCGGCCATCGCACCCGAAACGATCGTTGCCGCCGTCGCGGCAAACGCGAACTGGAAGATCCAGGCAGCGTATCCGTCGTCGGGAAATGCCTTGAGGAAGAACTGGCCATCTCCCATGAAACCATTCGACGCATCTCCGCTCACGCCGTAGGCGATTCCCCAGCCGATGGCCCAGAACAGGATGCCGCCGATACAGGCATCCAGGACGTTCTTCATGAGGATGTTCGTTGTGTTCTTCGAACGGACGAACCCGGCTTCGACGAGCGCAAACCCCGCCTGCATGAAGAAGACCAGGAATGCACCCAGCATGAGCCAGAGCGTGTCGAGCGCGCCGAGCAGATCGGCGACCTGCGCTTCCAGCTCGGTGCCTTCGGGCTCCTGGGCGAATGCGCTGCCGATAAAGGCCAGCGCGAGCATGCCGCTGCCCAGCAGCAGCAATGGACGTCGCGCAAGGCGCGCGATCCGGACAGATCTCGACATTCAGTGCCCCCGTGGTACGTGGAAATATGACCTGCGTCATGTCCACCGCCGCGGTCAGAACCAGCCGTCGCTGGTTGCCACTCCGAGCCCCACTGCATGCGTGAACTGCTGATGGCAAGATTGCGCGTGAAGAGTTACCGGCTCGTTTCCGCGGTGTTTCTCAGGCGTGTCGAGTGCATGACGTGAAGGTTTCGAACTCGCCCGGGCGACAGACGAAGAGACCGCGGCGCCCGATGGCCCCCGTCACTGAACATCAATGTTGCCCGGCTATCGATTCGATACGAATCATGTCTTGGACGTGCACAGGACAGCCCGTCATAGTGGCCCTCAACTGATTACGTCGAGCTTTGTGATTCATGGCCACACCCGGCGCGTAGCCCGGGCGTGGACTACTCTGGCGCCATCACCGGCGTCTGCCTTGAGGTTTCAGCATGTCCGCGTTCAAGATTCTCCTCACCCCCGGCGACGGCATCGGCCCCGAAGTCATGGAAGAAGCCACGAAGGTGCTCGCCCGGATTGAGCGGCGTTTCAAGCACGAGTTCGTCTTCGAAGAAGAAGCCCTCGGCGGATCCGCCATCGACAAATACGGAACGGCCATGCGTCCCGAGGCCGTGACCAGGGCGAAGGCATCCCAGGCCGTCCTCTTCGGCGCCGTTGGCGGTCCGAAGTGGGACGACCCCCACGCCAGCGTTCGCCCTGAAGACGCCATCCTCGGCATGCGCAAGCAACTCGGCCTTTTTGCCAATCTCCGTCCGGTGAAGATTCACCCGCTCATGCTCGACGACAGCACACTCAAGCCCGAGGTGCTCCAGGGAACGGACATGGTCGTCATCCGGGAGCTCACCGGCGGGCTCTACTTCGGACAGCCCAAGAAGCGCTGGACCAGCGCCGCCGGCCGCCAGTCAGTCGACACCCTCCGCTACAGCGAAAACGAAGTAGCCCGCGTCCTCCACGTCGGCTTCCAGCTCGCGCGCACACGCCGCAAGAAGCTGACCAGCGTCGATAAGATGAACGTTCTTCGCACCGGCCAGATGTGGCGCGAAATCGCCGTCGAAATCGGCAAGCTCTACCCGGATGTCGAACTGGAGCACTTGCTCGTGGATGCCTGCGCGATGCACCTCTTGCGCCGCCCGGCCAGCTTCGACGTCATCGTCACGGAGAACATGTTCGGCGACATCCTCACGGACGAAGCGGCGATGCTCGCAGGCTCGATGGGCATGATGCCCTCCGCCAGCCTGGGCAAGCGCCGGAAGGATGGCACCGGCATCGGCCTCTACGAGCCGATCCACGGGAGCGCCCCGGACATCGCGGGACAGAAGAAGGCGAACCCGCTGGCGATGATCCTCAGCACCGCGATGATGCTTCGCCTCTCCCTCGGTCTGGAAGCCGAAGCGGCCGCCATCGAGACAGCGGTCGACCAGGTCATCCGCGATGGCTATCGCACGCCCGACATCGCCGGCACGGGCTCGAGCGTGGTCGACACCGCGAAAATGGGCTCGCTCGTCGCCGAGAAAATCTAGCCGCCGCTGCAACCTCGCAACGGTGCAACTGGACTGCAAGACGACGAGTGTTCCCGCATCACTGCAGCAATGCCCCGGGCGATAGCCTCGTGGAAGTTCTCTTGCAGGAGGTATCGATTTGGGTACGCTTTCGCAGTTCATGAGCCAGTCGCCAGTGACGGTCCAGTCGTCGGCAACGCTGTCGGAAGCCGCGCGGCTCATGCGTGACCACGACATCGGCATGTTGCCGGTACTCGAAGGCAGCCGGCTCATCGGCATCGTGACGGACCGCGACATCGTCGTACGCGGCATGGCGCAAGGTGCTGGCGACGGCCGCGTCGAAACAGTCGTCACACGTGATGTCGTCATCGCCCGCCCGGATGACGACGCCATGGACGTCGCCCGCATTATGTCGCAGTCTGACATTCGCCGGCTCCCCGTGTTTGATGCGGACCGCCTTGTCGGCGTCGTGTCCGTGGGAGACCTCGCCGTACGTGCCGAGGAATCGCTCGCAGGCGGCGTGATGAAGCACACCGGCCCTCAGGGCGACCGCCACAACGGCTCGGGAGCGCACAGCAGCGCCCCCCGCGAGGGCGACGGCGCCCACTGGCCGGGGGCGGAGATGGTCCGCAATCAGACGACCAACGAGGCCGGCATCGCCGGCAGCGTCGCCCAGGATGACATCATCCGCGACATTTCCCAGGCTGGCGTCTCCTCGCCTCCGCGCGAGTAGGTTCGGGGCCATGCACGAGGGCTTTCGCAGAGCAGCCCAGTTCGCCTCCCGTTCTGTTGGCACCAGCTGGGCGTTTCTCATCGCCTTCGGAGTGGTCGCCGGCTGGGCAATTGCAGGACCGTTCGTGGGGTACTCGTCGAACTGGCAGCTTGCAATCAACACGGGCACCACGATCGTGACCTTCCTCATGGTGTTCCTCATTCAGAACACCCAGAACCGTGACTCGACTGCGCTTCATCTGAAACTCGACGAGATCGTGAACGCGCTCAGCGAGACGCGTTCGGAACTGGTGGACGTGGAGGATGCCCCCGAAGACGAAGTGAACCGGCTGCGCAAAGAGTTTGCCGCCGTCCGCAACGGCATGGAGCGCGGGGAGCCTGCGAACAGCCGCCCTCCAGCCACGCCATGACACAGACACAGGAGTACAGAGTGAACAACGCCATGCTGTCGGAACTGCTCTACCAGGCGCTCGAAACCGAACAGGGCGGCCAGCGGATCTACAAGGAAGCCATCGCCTGCGCGAAGGCACCTGAACTCGCCGAGGAATGGCAGAAGTATCTCGTTGAGACCACCGAGCACGAACGCATCGTCCGCACGATGTTTGACCATCTCGGCATGGACCCGAGCGTGGAGACTCCCGGCCGGCAGGTGGTGCGAGCAAAGGCCGATGCACTCGTCAAAGCCATGGAGATGGCACGCGCAGCGGACCCCATCGCAGGTGAACTCTGCGCGGCCGAGTCCGTCGTGGAAGCTGAGACGAAGGACCACCAGAACTGGGCGCTCATCGGCCGGGCGGGCAACTCGCTCAAGGGCAAGCAGGCCTCTGTGCTCCTCGGGGCGTACGAGCAGGTGGCGGAACAAGAGGATGAGCACCTCTACCACACCATGGGCTGGGCGAGGGAGCTCTGGATCAAGGCACTGGGCATGCCCGCGATCCTCCCTCCGCCCGAAGAGGAGAAGAAGGTTTCAACGGCCATTGGCGCCGCTCGCGCCGAGCAGAGCCGCGAAGAGATGCTGAGCCGCTCACGGCCGTCCGCTCCGGCGTGACAAGTGCGACGCCGTTCGTGCGCGGTTCCGAAAACGAGCACCGTGCGTTGGCACGCGAATGCAAGCCCAACGGCCCTCCCTTCATCGAGGCGGAAATGTGCCGCGCGCTAGCCTGAATCCAATGCGCCCCACTTCGACAAGGAGACCTTCCATGTGTATCAGTTGTGGATGCCGCCGCTACGAAGAGAGCCATGGCGACGAACGAAACATCACGATCGCGACGCTCGAAAACGCAGCAGCAGCCAATAACCAGACGCTCAAAGGCGTCCTAAAGGCCATGAACTCAGGATGCAGTGATCTCCTGCACGGCGAAATCCCGAGCCACCGTTCAAACGGCCAGGCCGTCATCGAACGGCTCCATCCTGACTAGAACCCACTCGCCACCAACGGCCGGCCCTTGCGGAAGGGTCGGCGGCGGCCGTCACTGAGCTGCACCCGGAGGAAGCCATCATGGTCGAACGCAGCGCGCCCTTCCTGGTCGTCCTCGGCGCCGTGGTTGCGATCCTGATTGTCAGCCCCTGAGACGCCAGTTACCCGATTCGACTCATGGCACCGCCGGAAGCATCGCCGCGACTCACCCCGAAGTCGCGGCGTTTCCGTGCGCTCGTGAACTCCGAACAGTGGAGCAGGTCGCCAGCCCCACACCTTTGGGGGATTCGCGATCGCATCGCGTAAGCGTGGCTCCATCCAACCGTCCAACGAACATGAAGGACACGCAGACGGCGGCGACTCGAGCAGTCAGAAGCCCCGGTAGTGATAGCGGGTTGTCACGTGTGACGGCCTATGCCCATCACGCCTGCGAGGACCGCCAGCCTAGGGTCGAAGGATGACGCCCCCGAAGGAGGACCAATCATGATCCACCTGCGACGCGACGAAACCCCGATCCCGCCGGCGCCGGAAACACCCGTGCCGCCCGTGGTTGTCCCTCCTCAGCCGCCAATGGTTCCACAGCCAGATTTGCCGCCTGTGGTTCTCGCGCCGCCCCCGCTCGTCCCCGCCCCTGAGCCCCCCGTCATCACCCCACCGCTCCCTCCTCAGGGTCCGGGCGTGCCGCGAAGCGGGCAACGCATTACGGCCTCTTCCATCATGGCCGACCTCGCCCGGCGCACCCCCTGACGCGCCCGTGGCCTACCCGCCCGCAAGCGACCTCAGCTTCGCGACGATCGGCGGCAGCGTCGCCACCAGGCGGTCGATCTCCGCGCTGGTGTTGTGGTGACCCAGCGTGAGCCGCAACGACGCGTGGGCGAGATCCGAATCGATTCCCATCGCCGTGAGGACGTGCGAAGGCTCGAGCGCACCGGTCGTGCAGGCGCTCCCCGAACTGGCGGCGATCCCCGCAAGGTCCAGCGCCAGCAGCACGCTCTCTCCCTCGACGTTTCGGAAGCAGCACGAGAAGTTGTTTGGCAACCTGCGGGCCGGATCCGCCGGCCCCGTGATGACAGTGTCCGGGATGCGTTCGGGAAGTTCATACAGCAGGCGATCGCGAAGCGCCTTCACGTGGGCAGTGCGCGCCGCCATCTCCCGCCACGCCAACGACATCGCTGCGGCCATGCCGGCCGCCCCCGCGACGTTCTCCGTACCCGCCCGGCGCTCCTTCTCCTGGCTCCCACCCAACAGCATCGGGGCCCACGGCGTGCGATTGCGGATGTACAGCAGCCCCACGCCCTTCGGGCCATAGAGCTTGTGTGCCGCCAGGCTCATGAGGTCCACGCCGAGTCGATTCGGGTTGATGTCGATCGCGCCCGCAGCCTGGACGGCGTCCGTATGGACGACCACGTTGCGGTTGCGCTCCTTCGCGATGCGCGCGACCTCCGCGATGGGCTGGATCGTGCCCACTTCGTTGTTTGCCGCCATCACACTCACAACCGTGGTCTCCGGCCCGACAGCGCCGGCGAGTGCCTCCAGGTCGACCACCCCGTCGCGGTCGACAGGCAGGTAGGTCGCGCGAAAGCCCTCCCGTTCCAGCTGCTCGACCGTGTGCAGCACGGCGTGGTGTTCTATCCGCGTCGTCACGAGGTGATTGCCTCGCCCCCGGTCCCGCTGCGCGAACGCTGCTCCACGGATGGCCGCGTTATCCGACTCCGTTCCGCCCCCGGTAAACACGATCTCCTTGATCGCCGCACCAAGAAGGTCAGCGCACGCCTTGCGGGCGTTCTCCAGGTGCTTTCGAGCGTCCTGGCCTTCGGCATAGATGCTCGAAGGGTTCCCCCACGATGTGGAATACATCGGCCACATCGCCTCAAGCACGGCAGGATCCGGGGGCGTGGTGGCAGCGTGGTCGAGATAGATGCGGTCCATGCGTTTAGCGTAGGCCACCCGGGAAAGCGCGGATAGACGGGCTCATTCGAAAGGCGCTATGATTTCCTCGTCCTTAAACACGCGTGCCGGGTCTGGACCGGCGCCGGGAGTACGTATGACCACTGCAGAATCCTCCGTCGAGACGCCCATCCTCGTGAACATCACCGAAAAGGCTGCCGAAAAAGCCCTCGCGCTTCTCCAGGCGCGCGAACTGCCGGAAGGCGCCCTCAGGGTCTTCGTCGCCGGCGGCGGCTGCTCCGGCTACCAGTACGGCATGGCCCTCGCCCGCTCGCTCGAAGAAGACGACATCGTCCTCGAGCAGTTCGGCGTCCGCATTGTTGTCGACCCTGAAAGCGCCCAGTACCTTTCCGGCGCTGAAATCGACTACGTCGAAGACGTGATGAAGAGTGGCTTCAGCATCTTCAACCCGAACGCGACGAAGAGCTGCGCCTGCGGTTCGAGCTTCCAGACAGCCGACGGCTCCGGCCAGGCCCGCGCCTGCCACTAGGCGGCGCACCCCCAACATTGCGAACGGGCTGGTCAATCCGACCAGCCCGTTTCTGTTTTGGGTCGGGTACTTCGCATCCGGCGGGGCGCCACCTGTTACAGCAGGTTGCGAAGAATCTCGACCTGGCTCGTGAGGAACACCATCGTCTCGCGCGTCTCGCGCCGCAGCCGCGCGAACTCCTGGTCCTGCAGCGCAATGTCGTCGAACTTTTCCAGCTCGGAGAGCGAATCGAACTCGGCAACGATCTCCACCCGGCTCGTGCCGCCGGTCATCGCCGACCAGACGCTCGTCCAGGCGTCGATGCCCCGGTTCTTCTGGTACTCGAGCGCGATGGAAATCGACTGCACGAACTCCCGGTGGCGGCCCGGCAACACCTCGCCCGAAAGGGTCCGCATGTAGCGGCGCGGCGTCGTCGCCTCTTCGCTCGAAATGAGCCCCTCCGAGTGGTACGAAAGCCGCTGGATGTGGACTTCGCTGTGCTCATAGAGCATTTGGGCTCGTACCGCCCGCCGAACGACCGCGAACAGCGCGTCCTCCGTCGCGAGATCCGTGAACTTTTCCAGGTCGTCGAGCGTGTTGAAGTCGCTCGCGATCATCACCGCGTTGGTCTGGCCCGTCACGTGGCCCCAGACGGTCGTCCGCGCCCGAATGCCCCGCTCCGACTGGTGTTGGTTGGATTCGCGCATCGCCGCCAGGAACTCGCTGGTCTTGCCGCGTTCGATAATGCCGTTGAACAGGCGACGATACATGGGGGACTCCCTGGGCCAGTGTGCTCGGCAAAGAGCGGCGCCCGTAGTCTACCAGAGCGGCGACTTCGGGCC
>CAYYSD010000039.1:0-22172 GCA_964474285.1 uncultured Anaerolineaceae bacterium
AATCACGCAGCGCGGCCAGCGCCGCATCGATGCTGCTCATCGCGGTGTCGACTCCGTCCGGTGATATCCGGGCCGCCGAATGCGCTTCGAACCGGCCCTCCCGTAGAATAGTAGAGCAATGGACCGATCGACGATGCATGGAGTTTCCCGGGGCGACGCAACGCACGTCGCCCCTGCCCGCGCAGGCTGAACGCGCCCGCCACCAGACGAACGCCTTCAGCCATCTCCAGGAGAATCCCATGCACTGCATCGAGCCTGCCCGGCTTTCTGACGCCGAGGCCATTCACAAGCTCATCACCCATTGGGCCGACAAAGGAGACATGCTCCACCGGCCGATCAATGAAATCTACGAAGCTATCCGCGACTTCAAAGTGGCCCGCATCGATGGCGAGGTGGTCGCCTGCGGTTCACTGCACATCATGGGCGCGGACCTCGCCGAGGTGCGCTCGCTGGCGGTACGCGAAAACCTCCAGGCAAAGGGTATCGGCGCGGCCATCGTCGAAGCCTGCGTGGCGGATGCGCGTGGCTTCGGCCTGGAGCGGGTGTTCGCGTTGACCTACCGCCCGGGCTTCTTCGAAAAGCAGGGCTTCCGCATCGCGCACGTGATGGAGTTTCCGCAGAAGGTGTGGAACGAATGCGTCCGCTGCCCGTTCTTCACGAACTGCAAAGAAGTGGCAGTGGTGCGCGACCTTCAGCCGGGGGACGCGGCGGACATCGCCATCCCGCTCGTCCGCTGACGCGATGGTTGGGTTGGCGGAGCGCTGGTCAGGCGCTCCGCCCGCTGCGACGGGGAGTCGCTCCCTGTTAGACACGGGAAACGCGCGGGCCTTACGGCAGATTCAGGAACGCGATGGACGGAATCCGGAACGCGGTAAAGGCCGGTGCATCAGCTCGCGCTCGTGAGCGAATCAGCGGCCGCGAGCGGCAGGATGGCGCAATGGAGGCCGCGTCCCGTGGCGGCGGACACGGAGATCGTGATCGGCGACGGGCTGGCAGTCACCTGCCGGAGGTGGTGTTCGAGGCGTGCGGCAGCCGCGCTTGCCGCCGTTGCTCCCGCCCCCTGGAGCACAACCCCGAAGCTCGCACTCGTGAAGCGGCCAATGAAGTCCGTCGGGCGCGTGAGGGTCGTGAGCATGTCGGCGACGCGCCGTAGGACCGCATCGCCCTCCGCGAAGCCTTCCTGGCGGTTCACTTCGCCGAGGCCTTCCACGCGCACGAGGATGAACGAGAGCGGCGAATTGGGCGACAGGTCGCCGAGCGTCTCGAGCTTTTCGATGAGCGACTGGCGCGTGGGGATGCCGCAGAGCGGATCATGCGAGAGCGTGAACGCGCGCACCGGCCGCGGCTGGTCGGGAAGGGGAGCTTCGCCGGCCGGCCGAAGGAGTGTCAGGTACGTGGGGCGCTGCATTGCCATTGCTCTATCTCGCTGCGGGTATGGCCCGATTGTGCGCGCGAATGTTTGGGCCTCGGATAGGAAGAACCCCTACTGCGGGCACGTCCTCTCCCCCAATTACGACCGGCGGCACTCGCCTGATCAGGCCTGCCGGTGCGATTCAGGGTTCGATCGTCGCTGCTGTTCTCGCTGCCCTGCGGGCGGCGATGTGTCGGCGGCGGCGCAACCAGAAAAAGGCTGCACTCAGGACAATGCCCAGGACCCACAGGCCCCCGATGGCGAGCGTCACCCGGATGTCCTTCCCCAGCTGATCACCGGCGACGACGGCGACTACGGTGGGGAGGAGCATTCCAAGGAAGCTATACACGAAGAACGTCCGGAATCGGATGTTGGTTAACCCGGCAACCAGGCTAATCCAATCGAAGTTAACAACCGGAAGCATTCGCGCCCAGAATACGACCCGCCCTCCCATGTGCCCGACGAGGTCGTCGAGGCGGGCGGCCGCTTTGTGGCCGATGAGGCGGGGAAGGTGCTTGCGGCCGAGCCAGCGGGCCGCATAGAAGGCCATCGCGGAGCCCAGCATCATGCCGATCATCGAGTAGACCGTTCCCAGCACGGGGCCCCAGGCAAGCCCGGCGGCGATGAAGATGGGCACGTTGGGGATGGGCGCGAAGAGCACAGAAACGGCCATCACCAGGATGAAGACAAGCGGACCCAGCAGTCCCCGGTCTTCGACCCACTCCTGGAAAGGCTCGGCGTCGATGTTGTAGGAGAAGCCGAAGGCTTCGGAGATCACGAGGTACGCCGCCACCAGCACGACGAAGGCGCCGACCAGCGTAACGATGACCTTCTTGCGCAGGAGGAGCGGTACCTCTTCGCCTTCGAAGACGAAGTCGTCGATCGATGGGCGCAGGTGGCGATGAGGCACGCCTTCGACGTCATCGGATGTGGACAAGGAGTCCTGCCAATGCTGGAAGTGCGTGGGAGCGAAGGGTTCGCGGGGGTTCGCGGTGGTGTTGGGTGGAATGCTTCATGTGGCGCCGGGGAACAAGGCTATCAGAGCACGCGCACGCGCAGAAACAGGTAAAGCAACGGGATCACGAACACGAGCGAATCCAGGCGATCCAGGAAGCCGCCATGGCCCGGGAGCAGGCCTGACGCGTCTTTCACCCCCATGCGGCGTTTCATCCAGCTCTCGATCAGGTCTCCAGCTTCCGCGAACAGCGGCATGACCAGGGCGAAATGGGCGACGGTCCCGGCCGGTACGCCGGTATCGAACAGTTCGTTGAGCGCGAACACGCAGGCCACCCCGGCGGCGTACCCCCCCACCGCACCTTCGATCGTCTTTTTCGGGCTGATCTTCGGCGCGAGCTTGTGCCGGCCAATTGCACGGCCGAGGGCGTAGGCGCTGGTATCCACGGCAAACGTCGAAAGCACGCCCAACAGAAGCCAGTTGCGGCCGTCCGCAGCATCGCGGACGAGGACCGCGGTGGAAACAAGCAGGCCGACATAAAGCAGGCTGCCGCCCACGACGCGATACGGTTTGCGCGGGCCGAAGGCGCGGGACGGGAGATACCCCGAGACGACGAGGATGGCGCCGAGGATGGACCCGAACACCACGTAGGCGGTGCTGAAGTGGGCGCCGGCGACCATCACTGCGGCCGCCCCAAAGGCCGGCGCCAGGCGGAAAGCTTCGCGCACCGGGCGCGTGGGAAAGAGCCAGCCGTGGACGAACTCGGTTGCGGCCAGCAGCGCCACGAGCCCGAGGAGCACCGCGAAGAACCAGCCGCCGATCCAGATCGCCGCGACGACCAGTGGCAGCCCGGCGGCCGCCGTGGCCAGGCGCAGCTGGAAGTTCGTGGGCTGGTGGCCGGGTTCGGCGGGTGAGGCGTTCACCCGTTCAGCGCTTCGATGTCTTCCGGGAGCAAGCCGCCGAACTTGCGCTTCCTGCGGCCATACTCCGCTAGCGCCATGTCGATGTCCTCGCGGCCAAAATCGGGCCAGTACGCGTCGGTGAAATACAGCTCGGCATACGCGCACTGCCACAGGAGAAAGTTGGAGATGCGCTGCTCGCCGCCGGTGCGGATCATGAGGTCGGGGTCGGGCATGCCGGCGGTGGAGACGAAGCGGGCAACGGTCTCCTCCGTGATCCCGGCGGCGGGAATGCCGGCCTGGACTAGTGCGCGCACCGCCATTACCAGGTCATCGCGTCCGCCGTAGCTGAAGCAGATGTTGAGCGTGAGCCCCGTGTTGGGCTTCGTCACTTCGACGGCGTCCAGGACCTGCTTCTGAAGCCATTCAGGCAGGGTCTCGATATGGCCAAGGAACTGGAGCCGGACGTTGTTTCGCCGGAAGTTCTCGAGTTCGCGCTTGATGAAGTAGCGAAGCAGGCGGATGAGCGCGCGGACTTCGGGCTTCGGGCGGTTCCAGTTCTCGGTGCTGAAGGCATAGAGCGTGAGGTAGCGGACGCCGTGGTCGGTGAAGCGCTCGATGACGCGGCGGATGTTCTCGGTGCCGGCGCGATGCCCGGCGGCGCGGCTGAGGCCGCGCGTGGTGGCCCAGCGGCCGTTGCCATCCATGATGATCGCCACGTGCCGGGGGACGCGCCCCCCGGAGATCGGCGAGATGACGTCTCCGAGATAGTCTGGCGCGACTACCCCGCCCGGCGCCGCGAGGGCCGGTTCAGACGTCAAGGAGGTCGCCCTCCTTCTTCTTGCCCTCGCGATCGATGACGGCGATGTGGCCGTCGGTAATCTTCTGAAGCTCCTCTTCCTGGCGCTTCAAGTCGTCCTGGGAGATGGAGCCATCCTTCTCCGCTTTTCGCAGCTCGTCGTGGGTGTGGCGGCGCACGTTCCGCACGGCAACGCGGGCGTCTTCGGCCTTGTTGTGCACCATTTTCACCATCTCCTTGCGGCGCTGCTCCGTGAGCGGCGGGATCGGGAGACGGATGATCTGACCGTCAATCGCCGGGTTCAAGCCGAGATCGGACGACTGGATGGCCTTTTCGATGGCCCTCACCGCGCCGCGGTCCCAGACCTGGATGGTGAGGAGACGTGGTTCCGGCGCGTTGATGCTGCCGAGCTGCTTGAGCGGCGTGGTGGCGCCGTAGTAGTCCACGGGCAGCGTCTCGATCAGGCTCGGGTGGGCGCGGCCGGTGCGCACGCCGTTCAGTTCCCGGCGGAACGCCTCGACGGCGCTATCCATGCGCTCATCCGCTCCAAGAAGGACCTCTTCCACGTCCACCATTGTGCGTCCTCCTGCAGGTTGCCGGGTTCAGAACGTCTTGACCGGCTCGGCCTCGGGATGGGCAGAGACGATCGTGCCGATGTGATCGCCGCGCAGTGCATGGTAGACCCCATCCGGGTGGCGAACATCGAAAACGACGATCGGCAGATGATTCTCCATGCACAGGCTCAGCGCGGTGGTATCCATGACCTCCAGGCGCCGCTGTATCGCATCGATATAGGTCAGGTGTTCAAACTTCGTTGCGTCCGGGTTCTTTCGCGGGTCCGAATCGTAGACGCCGTCGACGCCGCTCTTGGCCATGAGGAGCGCCTGGCAGTCCGTCTCGATGGCGCGAAGGGCGCCCGCCGTGTCCGTGGTCATGAACGGGTTGCCGGTGCCGGCCGCGAAGATAACGACGCGGCCCTTTTCGAGGTGGCGGATCGCGCGCCGGCGGATGTAGGGCTCGGCGACCTGGGCGATCGGGATCGCTGTCTGCACGCGCACGTCGGCCCCAGCCTTTTCGAGCGCGTCCTGGAGCGCGAGGGCGTTCATGATCGTCCCGAGCATGCCGGCGTAGTCGGCCGTGGCGCGGTCCATGCCGGTTTCAGCGACGGTAGCGCCACGCCAGAAGTTGCCGCCGCCGATCGAGACGGCGATCTCAATGCCGTCGTGGCTCGCCCGGGAGATCTGCCTGGCGAGATCGGAGAGGATGACAGGGTCGATGCCGAAGACTCGTGTCCCCATGAGGGCTTCGCCGCTGAGCTTCACGAGTGCCCTTCGATATCGACCCTGCACGCCTGCCTCCTTGGGCCTTAGCGGCCGAGTTCGAAGCGCGAGAAGCGATTCACGCGGATGTTTTCGCCTGTGCGGGCGACAGCATCTTTGATGAGGTCGCCGATCGTGCGCGAGGGTTCGCGGATGAACGGCTGGCTCACGAGACAGACCTCCGCGTCGGTGCCCTCGATCTCCTTGCCTTCGCGGTCTTCCGGCGCGACGACCTTGGGATTCATGGCCGCGATCTGCATCGCGATGTTCTTGGTGAGAGTGCGGAAGTCGTCCGTGTTGGCAACGAAGTCCGTCTCGCAATTGACTTCAACGAGGACGCCGATGCGGCCGCCGCCGTGGATATAAGCCTCGATGACGCCCTGGTTCGTGGCGCGATCGGCCCTCTTCGCAGCGGCCGCGACGCCTTTCTCGCGCAGAACTTCCCTGGCGCGGTTCATGTTGCCTTCGGCCTCTTCGAGCGCGCGCTTCGCATCCATGACGCCCGCGCCGGTGGCTTCGCGAAGCTCCTTGATCAGTGCTGTGGTGATTTCCGCCACTTCGAATCTACTCCTGGGGTGCTGCTTCCGCGGCGGCCTGGGCAGCGGCGGAGATGACGGTCACGGACGTTTCCGCGGCGACAGGCTGAACTTCATCAGGGCTCGCCGAGAAGGACCCGGTCTCCAGGCCTTCGTCGCTTGCCTTCACGAGGTCGTCGGCGTGGACGCCGGCTCCGGCCCCGGATTCGCGCGCGGCTCGGCCTTCGGCCGCCGAATCGGCGATCTTGCCGAGGATGAGCTTGATCGCGCGAATGGCGTCGTCATTGCTCGGGATTGGATACGCGACCGGGTCCGGATCGCAGTTGGTATCGACCAGCGAAACGATCGGGATGTTGAGCCGCTTGCATTCCGCGACGGCGATCGCTTCCTTCACGGTGTCGATGATGAACACCGCGGAGGGCAGACGGTCCATGTGCTTGATCCCGCCGAAGTAGCGGTTCATGCGCTCGATTTCGTTGGTGATGTCGAGCTGTTCTTTCTTTGTGAGGCGAGCGTAATCGCCTTTCGCCATCGCGGATTCCATGCCCTGCAAGTGGCGGATGCGGCTCTGGATCGTCCGGAAGTTCGTCAGCGTGCCGCCCAGCCAGCGGTTGTTCACGAAGGGCATGCCCGCGCGGCTGGCTTCCATCTCAACGGTCTCGCGGGCCTGCTTCTTGGTGCCGATGACCAGCACCTCGCCGCCGTTCGCAACGACATCGCGGACAAAGTTGATGCCGTCTTCGAGTCGGGTGACCGTCTGCTGAAGGTCGATGATGTGGATGCCGTTGCGCTCCGTGAAGATGAACTGGCGCATCTTCGGATTCCAACGGCGGGTCTGGTGGCCGAAGTGAACGCCGGCCTCCAGCAATTGTTTCATGCTGACAGGGGTGACCAGGGCTTCCTCCAGAAAGTGCGGCGCATAGACTTGACCCCACGCGGGGGCCACGCGTCGCCTCTCGTACACGTACGTTCAGAGCATAGCCCGCCGGGCCGGTATGGCGAAAGCGCGCGCGACCGCTTTGAAGGTAGTCGCGGCGTTCCATCGCCGCTGGATACGCGATCACCGACCGCACTCCGTTACCAACCCCGGCGCTGCCTGGATCTGAACGGACGGCGGGCGCCTGGACTGGTCGAGCCCCGGACCAGGCCCTTCGACCGGGCTCAGGGCGAACGGGCAGGCGTGGCGTACCGTCGTTGGGTACGGGAAGTGAGTTTCAGTTGCTGCGCCGTCAGTGACGATGAACCGGGCGCCTGCTCGCCTCGCTGCTCGTGCGAACGCAGCGCACTCCGCGTGGGACGACTTCCGACACCAACCAATAGGCGGAAGCGTAGCAAAGCGCCCAAACAGCGATGTCCGGTACTGCGTGGGTGTCTGCGTGGAAGGCCATGAGTTCGGCCCCGACTATGCCAGCGCAGGCCGCCTGGTGAAGCTGCCACCAGGTGAGCCATCGGGTAAGCCCGTGGCATGCGGCTCGCAATGACCCCGAAGAGCAGCATGGCGCCCGTGGTACCTGAAAGTGCCAACCCATAAGCAAGGCGGGTATCCGCCGTCCCAAGTTTCAGGATGTAAGCCGCCGGCGATCCCCAGCCGAGGGCTACGGCAAGGAACGCGAACGTCCACCAGCGGCCCGGTCTGCCGGGTGCCGGGTCTTGTGCAGTCACCACCTCGGGCAACGCGCTCACAGCAACCCATCCCAGCTGTTGTCGCGGGAGCGGCGATGAACCTCCTCCGGTGGGACGGCATCTGCCCCCGGTGGCGGCCGGGAAATGCGATCGAGCCAGTTGAACAGCGGGAAGATCGTCACAGACATGATCGCCATCATGATGAGCATGAGCACAAACGCTACGAGTGCTTTCGCCGCCGGCACCCCATAGAGGTCTGACACCGAAGGGAGTTCACGGTGTTGGAGCAGGCGCAGGACGAGGATGAGGCTCCCCGTGAGCGCGACGGACTGCATCATCTGGACAAGGCCACCCAGGCTCGGAAAGGCGCGATCCATGAACCGGAAGACCATTCGCAGCATGAGGATCGTGGCGGCCACCACGACCAGGAAGAGTGCTACGTCCAGGATCTGCACGGCTGGCGCCTCCGCTCGCTAAAGGCCGGAGATTCTACATCGGCAGGATACAGTATCGAGATGAACAACGTGAACACGATTGGCAGCTAACACGTGTGTTTCGCCCCCTTGACGACCTCCGGCGGGATTGATACGTTTCGTGGCAAGAAAGGAGGTGGTGCGCATGGACTGTCACAGTCGTAGTTACGATCGCGTCTTTGCAACGGAGGTGGCTCCTTTCTGAGACTTCGGTCTTAATTACGAATTCGGGCCGGGCAATCTTTCGCCCGGCCCTCTTTTTGCCCAAAATTTTGGACGCTTCTCGCGCCTGGAGCCGGCTCCGCTCCGCGGACACCACCGTTGCAGACGTTCCACAGGGACGCCGCTCCCCAATTTGGGGGATGAACAACCGCCCTCGAATGCCGATTCTCCGCACATGCCACGTATGGCATGCCGGAGGGGATCCGCTGATACCGCTCGCCGCTCGCCCGTTTGCTATTCGCCGCTTCCAGGAAGCGCTCACCACCGAGTCGGTCGGCCGCTTCTTCGTCTACCGCCAGGTCGTCGATACCACGATGGTGATCGCCCGGCGCGAAGCGGATGACGGCGCCCCGCATGGGACGCTGGTGCTCGCAGAAGAGCAGACTGCTGGACGCGGGCGCCGGGGCCGTACGTTTGTCAGCCCGCCGGGCGAAAACCTGTATTTCACGATGGTGCTCAAACTGCCAATGGAGCAGCACCGGCGCCTGCCCGTCATCCTCCCGCTGGCGGTCGCCACAGCCTGCCAGGAAAGCGGGCTTGAGATGGCGCGGATCAAGTGGCCGAACGATGTGTGGGTCGGCGAACGCAAGCTGTCGGGCATGCTGATTGATGCGGAGGTCGGCTCAGGGACTCCCATTGCCTTCCCTGGCATCGGCGTGAACGTCAACGGCGATCCCACGCTGAACCCGGAGCTGCGCGACATCGCCACCAGCTTTCGCCGGGAGCTCGGCCGGGCCGTCGAGCGGGAGACGTTGCTCGCTCGCATCTGCAACGGGATCGAAGAGAACCTCGCCATGCCAATGGGCGAGCTGCTGGACAGGTACCGCGTGCACAGCATGATCCTGGGCCGCGAAATCCTGGTGACGCCGCCGGGCGGCCAGCCCTACGAGGCGAAGGCGGAGGAGATCATGCAGGACGGCGTGCTCCGGGTCACCATCGCCGGTGGAGTGTCGCGGTTGCTCTCCGCGGAAGACGTTTCAATTCGCCCGGCCTAGCCGCAAACTTCAGGCGAACGCGTTCGCCAGGGCCGGCGGGTCGCTCTTGCGGACGACCACCTCCGGCGTGCCGTGCCAGGCCGCAGCACGCCTCAGGACATCGCGTAGGCCATCGACGCGTTCCGCGGTGATGGCGACGCCCGGCTCCAGGTGGAGCGCCTTCACTTCGAACAGGCCGTTCGCGCGATGCGCCTTCGCGTCGAGGCGGCCGATGATGGCGTCGCCTTCGAGAATGGGCAGGGTGAAGTAGCCGTAGCGGCGCTTCGGCTCCGGGGTGTAACACTCGATGGTGTAGTCGAAACTGAAGAGCTCGCGCCCACGATCGCGGTCCGAAACGATCGGATCGAACGGCGAAAGGAGCGATGTTTCAGCCCTCGGGCGGATGTCGCCGACGCCGTCAAGCGTGTCGCGCCAGTCGGGGTGGACGTACCCGGGCTGCTTCCATCCCTCGACCTCGACTTCGATGAGTTCACCGCGCGCGGCAAGCCCCTTGAGGCGTGCCCGGGCGGCAGCCTGGGGCTCGGAAATCGTGTAGCGATAGTCCTGCGCCCAGTCGAGCCGGCCAACACCCAGTGACCGCACGCTCCTCAGCGCCAGCGCGTCGCGGGCCTCTTCGATGGTCGGCGCATGGTCGTCGTCCCAACCGGGGCGGACGCGCTCGACGAGATCGTAGACACGCTGAAAGGCCTGCCGCCGGGCGACGGTGACGTGCCCGGCCGTGAACATGATTTCGAGCGCAAGCTTCTCTTCCTTCCAGTCCCACCAGCCGTTGCCTTTGCGCCCGTCGGTCCGCTCGAAATCGGCCGATCGGACCGGGCCGTTTTCGACGATGTGGGATCTGAGACGCTCAACCATGCCGGCATTGTTGTCGAGCCAGCGGGTGGCCGCGCGGAGGCGCCTGGGCATACCTTCGCGGATGACGCGCCGGTAATGGCCGAAGTGCTCGGATGGAATCATGCAGGCGGCGTGAGCCCAGTACTCGAATAGGTCGCCGGCGGCCAGGAGTTCGTCGAGCCAGCGCTGGTCGTAGTCGCCAATGCGGCTCCAGAGCACGAGGTAGGGGCTGCGCGCGACGACGCTGATCGTGTCGATCTGGAGGTAGTCCATCCTCCGGATGGCGGCCAGGGCGTCCTCCGGGGTGGCCGCCGCCGGGCGCGGTGCTGTCATCCCCTGGGCGTGGAGCAACAGGGCACGGGCATGTGTTGGGGTGAGCGTCTTCGCCACGGGTCTAGCCTACGGCGTCGCGAATCACGCTCCAACCTCCAGTGGCACAGTGGCTTCGCGAGTTAACACCGTTCGGGCTATCATCGAAAGCGCCTTATGACCATGACTTCACTTCCTGCCATCCAGCGCAGCCGGGGCATGCGCGACCTGCTTCCCGCCGATATGCGCGCCTTCCGTCGCGTTGAAGACGCCTTCCGCCACGCGGCCGTGCGATGGGGCTATGACGAAGTCCGCACCCCCACGATCGAGAACTACAGCCTGTTCACCACGACAGGCGCGCTGACCCCGCAGATGTTGTCACGCGTCTACACCTTCCTCGATTGGGACGGCTGGAGCGGCGAACGCGTCGTCCTGCGCCCGGATTCGACCATTCCCGTGGCGCGTGCCGCTGCCCTGGCGGCGATTCCGCTGCCGGCCCGCCTGTTCTACGTGCAGAACGTCTTTCGCTTCAGTGAAAGCGGCGACGACCGTGAGGACTGGCAGTGCGGCATTGAGTACCTCGGCGCTCCGCTGGGCACAGGCGACCTCGAAGTCGCGGCGATCGCCTGCGAGACCCTCGATGCGCTGGGTCTGAAGCCGGAGGTTCGTCTTTCGCATGTGGGCGTTGTCCGCGCCATCTTCGAAGCGGCGGGACCGGCGGCGCAGGGCGCGGCTCCGCTCGCAGGCCTCGCAGGATTGCGCCCGGCTATAGGCGACCAGCCGGCCCTCTCGGCTTTCGTTGATGTGGCGCTGCGGACGGGGCAGGGGACAGCCTTGCTGTCGAACCTGGCTGCCCTGGCCGCCACGGCAGCCCCGGGCGCCTTGCCCGCGCTCGACGAGCTGCAGGACGTGGCAATGGCGCTCGAGGAGTCCGGCCGGACGGTGGCGGTCGACCTCGCGATGCCGCGTGACTTCCAGTATTACACCGGCGTTGTCTACGAATTCGAAGGCGGCGGCGAGCAATGGGGTGGCGGCGGACGCTATGCGCCGGCCGGCCTGGCCGGGGCGGAAACCGCCTGCGGGCTCGGGCTGGAAGCGGCCCGCCTCGCGTCGCACGTGTCCGGTTCGACGCGCGAGCCGGCGCCGGTGCGCGTCATCCCGGAAGCCCCCGGCGAGTTGGGGCACGCCCTGGCTGTCGCGCGGGCACTGCACCGCAGCGGCATAGCTGCAACCCTCGCGGATGGCGATGGGGCCTCTCCCGTGAGCGTGCGCGTGGGCCCGGGGGGCCTGCTCGCGACCACGCCGGAAGGCCAGGCGCAGCTTTCGGCGCTCGATGACCTCGTCGTTCTGCTCGTGAACTACAAATGACCATCAAGTTCGCCCTGCCCACTGGCGATGCGCGCGCCGCCGTCGGAGAGATGCTCGACCGGGCGGGCATCGCGGCTCCGGGCTATGAGGCCTCGTCCCGGATCCTGCGCAGCGAAGTCCACGACGAAGGGTTTGTGCTCCGCATCTTCCGCGAAAAGGACATCCCCATCCAGGTGGCGCTCGGGAACTACGACCTCGGCATCTGTGGCGAAGTCTGGCTGCAGGAGATGCAGGTGCGCTTCCCGCTCCAGCGGATCGTGCGCATCGGTGCGTTGCCCGGGCCGAAGACTGAGGTCTGGCTCGCCGGCGCGGAAGCGACGGGATTCAAGCCGGACCAGTTCCCCTCCGGGGCCTCGCTGGCGGGAGCGCGCATCGTCTCCGAGTTGCCGAATCTTGCCGATGCGCTCGCCGTCCAGATGCGCATCCCGGGCTACCGGTTGCAGCCCATCCATGGCTCAGCCGAAGCCTATCCGCCCGAGGATGCGGACCTTGTGGTCGTGCCGGTCTCGGCCGAGGCGGCGATTCGCGATCGCGGGCTGTTGCCCTTGCACCGCTTCTTCGTTGGCGGTCTCGCGCTCATCGCCAACGCTGATGCGCTCGCGACGAAGAACCTGGCGGGGCTGCTGGCGAGACTGGCGCCGTTCCTCACGGCAGCGGACCCGGTTTCGATCCCGCCGCCGGCCGGGTCGGCGGTGACGCTTTCGACGGGAACGCGGGGCCTCGATGTGGTTCGCCTGGCGGTGCCCGATGGGCACGCCCAGCGGCACGCGCCCGCGTCGCTCCTGGCGGCCGGGCTGCAGTTCGATGGCTACGACGAGAAAGCGTTCGTGCGGCGGCCGAACAGCCGCGTCGAAGGGCTGAGCGTGAAAGTGGTGCGCCCACAGGACATGCCCGCGATGGTCGCCCTGGGCATGTTCGATATTGGCATCAGCGGGCGTGACCTGCTCCACGAACACCTCTGCAAGTTCCCGGCCTCGCCGGTCTTCATGGCAGCGGACCTGGGTACGAACCGCTACCGCATTGGGCCTGTGGTGGATGAGAAGTTCCCGGCCTACACGACGGAAGGGGCCATTGCCATCTGGAACGACCTCGGACGCGCCGTGCGCATCGCCAGCGAATTCCCGGCGACGGCGGAACGGTTCGCGCGCGATCACCGCATCGCGCATTCCGTTATCATCCCCGTGGCGGGCGCCAGCGAAGGATTCGTCCCCGAGGACGCGGACTTCCTGATCGAAGGCACCGAGACCGGCACCAGCATCCGCGCGAACGGCCTCAAGATGTTGGACCCGTTCATGGAATCGACCGCCTGCGTCATCGCCCGGCGCGAGCCCGTGACGACGCGGCGGGACCTGCTTGAGGATCTGTTGAGGCGCTTCGAGGCCGCCGCCATCGCCGCAAGGACATGAGCCATGCCCCCCATCGCTTTGCACATGGTTCTCGCCCGGCAAATCGCGCGCGACCTGGGCGAGGAGACAATTGTCAGCCAGCCCGGGCCCTACCTCCTCGGCTGCACTACGCCCGACATCCGCGTTATCACACGCGGGGACCGCTTTGACACCCACTTCTTCGACCTGGAAGGTCCCGACCACCAGGACTCCGTGGCGGCGTTCTTTGCGACCTACGGACGTTTGCTCGATCCCGGGCTGCTGAACGAGGAGACGCGAGCGTGGGTCGCGGGCTACGTGAGCCACCTCATCCTCGATGAGCAATACATCACCGGCGTCTACCGGCCGTTCTTCTCCAATTACAGCCGCCTCGGTGGGCAGGTCCGGGCGAACGTCATGGATCGTCTGCTCCAGTTTCATCTGGAGCGCGAATACAACTCGGACCCCGAGCTGCAGATAGAGATCTGTTCGGCGTTGAGTTGCACGGTGGAAAACATCCAGTCGGGCTTCATCGAACCCGAGACGCTCGAACGCTGGCGTGTCGTGAGCCACGACGTGGCGAAGCGTGGGATGGATTGGGACCGCATGCGCAGCATGATGACGAACCACCTGAAGTTCGGCGGCGTCGGCGAAGGCGACGAGTTGCGAAACTTCCTGGATTCGCTCCCGGACTTGCTGGATGAGACAATCGCGCACATCACCGACGCTGAACTCAACGCCTTTCTTGAACGATCCACCGACGCCGCGCGGAGCGCCGTCGCGAGGTACCTGGCATGCGAATAATCCGGAACGCCGAGGAAGGGAAGGAGCTGCTCCTTTCCCGCAAGCCCCTCGAGAACGACGAGCTGCCGATGGACACGCGCGAACTCATCTTCCGCGCCTTCGGACAGGAGCTTGCGCCCGAAGAGGTCGTGCGCCGTGTCATCCGCGATGTGCGCGAAGACAGGGACAACGCCGTCAGCTTCTACAATTCGCGCTTCGATGGTGCGGCCACGCCGGACCTCCGCGTGACGCGCGACGAAATCCGCGACGCTTATGACTCCGTCGGCAACGACGTCGTGGAGGCGCTCAAGTTCGCCGCGGGGCGTGTCCGGCGCTATCACGAGATGCAGATGCGCGGCGCTTCGCTCGACTTCAACCAGGACGGGCTGGGCCAGGTGACCCGCGCCATCCAGAAGGTGGGGCTATATATCCCCGGGACCCGCGCGCCGCTGCCGAGCACCGTCATCATGTGCGCCATCCCGGCGCGGGTGGCGGGCGTGGACGAACTCTACATGACGAGCCCGGTCCTTCCCGATGGCACCATCCCGCCCGTGAAGCTCGTGGCTGCGGATATCGCCGGAGTCGACGCCGTCTTCAAAGCAGGAGGTGCACAGGGCATTGCCGCCTTCGCCTATGGCACGGAGACCGTTCCCCGCGTCGACAAGATCTGCGGCCCCGGCGGGCTGTTCGTGACCATCGCCAAGAAGCAGGTCTTCGGCGATGTCGGCATCGATTCCGTCTACGGCCCGACCGAGACGGTGATCATCGCCGACGAAAGCGCCGACCCCGAACTGGTCGCCGCGGACATGATCGCCCAGGCCGAACACGACATGCTGGCCAGCCCCATCCTCCTGACCCCTTCGCACTACCTCGCGGACGAAGTCGATCGGGCCCTCGGCCGCCAGCTGGCGAAGATCGAACGCGCGAAGATCGCTCGCGCCTCCATCGACAACCGCGGCGGCTGCATCCTTGTGAACGACATCGACCACGCCATCGAACTGGCGAACTATTACGCACCGGAACACCTCTGCCTGTCGGTCGAAAATCCGACCGCTTACGTGATGAAGGTGCGCAACTGCGGTGGCCTGTTCCTGGGCGAAGGCAGCGCGGAAGCCCTCGGCGACTACACCGCCGGCCCGAGCCACACCATGCCCACGGGCGGCGCCGCGCGCTGGAGCGGCCCGCTCAGCGTGCGCGATTTCCTCAAGTCGATCGCCATCGTCAACCTGGCCGAGGTCGATTCCGAGGAGCTGGCCTCGGCTGCCGCCGTCATCGCAAAGGCGGAAGGCCTGGGCGGGCATGCGGCCGCCGCCGAGCGCCGCCTGCGGGGGCGATGACGGTGGACCCGCTCTCGCTCATCCGCCCGGACTTCGATGACCTCGAAGCCTATACGCCGGTGAAGCCGCTGGACGTGCTTGCGCGCGAAATCGGCATCCCCGTCGAGCGGCTGGTGAAGCTCGATGCCAACGAGAACCTCCACGGACCGGCGCCGGAAGTGCTCGAAGCCGTGGCCGCCGCCGCGCTCAACATCTACCCCGATCCGGGCCAGACGGCCCTCCGTGAGGCCATCGCTGACTACGTCGGCGCGGACCCGGACCAGGTGGTGGCCGGGAGCGGCGCCGACGACCTCATCGACGTCCTCATCCGGCTCGTGATGCCGGAGAAGGTCGCCATTGCGACACCCACGTTCGGGATGTACAGCTTTCTCGCGAAGATAGCGCGCTCGGAGCCCATCGAGGTGCCGCGACGCCCGAACTTCGACCTGGACGTGGTGGCCCTGCGCCGGGCCGTCCACGAAGGTGCGGGCATCGTTTTCCTGACGTCGCCCAACAACCCGACGGGCAATTCGCTGAGCCGCGTGGAACTCGATGCCCTCGCCTCGCTGGAAGCGCTCATCGTCATCGACGAGGCGTATGTGGAGTTCGACGGCGAATCGGTGATTCCGCTGATCCGCCAGCATCCGAACTTCGTCGTGCTGCGGACGTTCAGCAAGTGGGCCGGGCTCGCAGGCCTCCGCGTGGGCTATTCCGTCTCCGATGCGCGCATTGCCTCGCGCATGATGGCGATCAAGCAACCGTACAACGTCAACGTCGCGGCCGACGTGGCGGCCCGTGCGGCCCTCGAACACCGCGCCACCATCCTCGAGACCGTGCGCTGCATCGTCGCCGAGCGCGACCGCATGGTGCGGTTGCTCAGCGAGTTCGGCTGGCTGCGGCCGCTCCCATCGCAGGCGAACTTCGTGCTCTTCGGCGTGGAAGGGCGTGTGGCGAAGGATGTCGCTGCGGCACTCCGGCGCCAGGGTGTGCTCGTTCGTTACTACGATCGCCCGGACCTCGCGAACTACATCCGCATTAGCGCCGGGCGTCCGGAAGACACCGACCGCCTGGTCGCCGAACTTCGCGCCCTGGAGGACGCATGAACCCTCGCACCGCCACGATTTCGCGTAAGACGGCCGAAACCAGCATCACCATCTCCCTCAACCTCGACGGCACGGGCATGTTCGTGACCGAAACAGGCATCGGCTTCTTCGACCACATGCTCAGCCACATCGCCAGGCACGGCGTCTTCGACCTCGAAGTGCGTGCCACCGGCGACCTGCACATCGACCAGCACCACACGATCGAAGACTGTGGCATCGCCTTGGGCGAGGCGTTCGCCCAGGCGCTGGGCGACAAAACGGGCATCGTGCGCGCTGGTTCAGCCTACATGCCGCTCGATGAGGCGCTGGCCTTCGCGGCCGTCGATCTCAGCGGGCGGCCCTACGCTGTGCTCGACCTCAAGCTGCTGGGCCGTGACCTCGGCGGGTTCCCTCCGGACCTGTTGAACCACTTCCTGGAGTCGTTCACCTTCGCCCTCAAAGGGGCCATCCACATCACGACGCTGACCGGGGTGAACGACCACCACAAGGCCGAGGCGTGTTTCAAGGCACTTGCCCGCGCACTCGATGCCGCGACCCGCATCGATCCGCGCCTCGGCGGCGCCATCCCCAGCACCAAGGGCACGCTTTAACCGCTGGCACACTCCTCCCGGCGGGCGGTATGGTCGCGGGCATGATCCGTATTCCGGGTGCGCGCGGCTACGGGAGTTCGCTCCGTTGGGTGCTCCTGCTCGTGGCCATTGGGCTCCTCTTCGGACTGACGGGCCTCGTCGCGGGCGTCTGCGCCGTGGTGGCGCCGGAGCGGGTGCCGTTCATGGGCCTTGTGGAGCAACTTGGCGGTGCCGACACGCGCGACCTGCCCGGCGACGCCCGCGCGTTCGATCCCTTCGCGGCGCTGCCGGCCGTCGCGGACCACGCTGGACCAGGCGCGCGACTCGTTTCGATCGAGGTCTCGCTCGTCCGGGCCGATGGGACGCTGGACCTGAAGGCGTCGTACACCCCGAAGCCCTCCGTGGAGTACACATTCGCGCGGGAGGTGCCCCGCCCGGGCAATGCGCCGCCTGTCGGTGCAGGCGGGACGTCAAACGGCCCCTGGCACCAGGAGATCACCATCCGCGCCTATGAGCCCGGCCAGCGCCGCCAGCGCACCACCACCGGCGGCGACGTTAGCACCACCGTGCGCTATACCAACAAGGGTCTCGACCGCACGTCGAGCGCCCCTTCCTCCGCTCCCGTCACGTTCGTTGAAGCGCCAGCATGCTCCCTCGCCTCGCTGTGGGAGGTGGCGAAGACCAGGGGTGCGCCCGCCGACGCCGTCGCCCGCATCACCTACGACGCGAAGGGCTACCGCTTCTCCATCACGGGAACGCGCGTTTCCCTGGAGTTCGATGCGACCTGCGCCCTCACCCGCGAATGACGTTCGTTGACACCGGCGCGGGAGCGTCGGACGATCGGTGCGTCCGAAAGAAGGAATGTCTCCCCAATGCGTGATCGCCTTGCCGCGGCCCTCTCCGCCTACACGCCCCAGCGCCTTGACGAACGGGGAGATGCCCCGCCGGATGTGAAGGCGGCCGCTGTGCTGGTGCTCTTCTATGAACACAATGGCGAACCGCACGTCGTCTTCCAGAAGCGCACGGAGACCGTCGATGCGCACAAGGGCCAGATCAGCCTGCCCGGCGGCGCAGTCGACCCCGAAGATCCGCACCTCTTGCACACCGCGCTGCGCGAAACGCACGAAGAGATCGGCGTGCACCCGGACGATGTCGAAGTGCTGGGCCAGCTCGATGACCTGGTGACCATCAGCAACTTCTGCGTCACGCCCTTCGTGGGGTGGCTCAAGCGGCCTCGAGCGGAGTGGTCGTATTCCCGGCATGAAGTCGCCTACCTGCTCGAGGTGCCGTTCTCGCACCTCGCCAATCCGGACAACCACGTCCCGGATCGGCGCACCATTCGTGGGCAGGACTTCACCTTTCCGGCCTACCAGTTCCGCGACGATCTCATCTGGGGAGCGACGGCCCGGATGCTGGCGAACCTGCTCGACGTGTGCGCTTCGTTCGAAACAGTCGGCCTGGCTTCCACCCCCGCGTCCAGCGTGTCATAATGCGCGGGAAATGCTCACATGGCTGATCGATAGCCCGGGAGAGCCGCGCGCTTCGCTGGCCCCCGCCACGCTGGCGCTGATCGCGCTGGCGGCGGTTGTGCGCCCGCGGCGTGGCCCGGTTCGCCTGGATGTGCTTTCGCCGGCCGCCTTCGAACGCGCCGTCGGGGCGTGGCTCGCGCGTGACGGCTGGGTTGTGGAGCACCGGGGCGGCGCCGGGGACCGTGGCCTCGACCTGCTGGCGTTCCACGGCGATGAGGTGCTCGCGGTGCAGTGCAAGCGCTACGCGCCGGCCACGGCCGTCACCCCGGCCCAGGTGCGTGAGCTCTATGGCGCCGCGGTGGCCGTCGGCGCCACGGCGGCGTTGATGGTGACAACCGGGCGCATGACACCGGCTTCCATCGCATGGAGATCGAACCTGCCCGAAGAGGGACCGACGCTCACCTTCCTCGCCGGCGAACGTCTCCCCGCCCTCGCCGGAGCGCGCGAACGGCTTCGTCCCGGGACGTGGGCACGGCAATAGGCTGGCAACGTTCCTATTGACGGTAGCGGCTGGATTACCGATTGTTTCAGCACGATGCACATCGCGTTCGCTCCTGCCGCCACCACGTTCGCCGCCGCTGCTGCCGCTGCGCGCTGCGCGCTGGCTGAGTAAGGCGGTTCGCGAACCCGGTATCGCGTGTCGAGCACCAACAGGGCCGCCAATTTGGCGGCCTTTTTCGCGGGCTGCCAAGGCGGGGAGAGGGAGTATGCCATGACAGCCACCACCGGCGACGACTCAGCCCGTTTCGTATCCCGGCGCATGAAAGCCGTGCCGCCCAGCGGGATTCGCAAGTTCTTTGACCTTCTCAGCACCATCGAGGACGTGATCTCCCTCGGTGTGGGCGAGCCCGACTACGTCACGCCGGAGCCCATTCGCCGGGCGGCCATCCACAGCATCGAACTCGGTGAGACCCACTACACCTCGAACTACGGGATCCTGGAGCTGCGCGAAAAGCTCGCGGCGCACCTGGAACGGCTCTACGGCGTGAAGTACGACCCGAAGACGGAGATCGTGATCACGAGCGGTTCCAGCGAAGCGTTCGACATCGCGCTCAGGGCGCTCCTCGATCCCTCCGACGAAGTGCTTTGCCCCGACCCCTGCTACGTCGCCTACCTGCCCGCCACCCTGATGGCGGGCGGTTGCTTTGTGCCCGTACCTACCTACGCGACGAATGACTTCCGCCTGCTCCCTGAAGACCTCGAGGCGGCCATCACGCCGCGCACGAAGGCGATTCTCATCGGCTACCCTTCGAACCCTACGGGCGCGACGATGGGCCGCGAAGACCTGATGGCCATCGGCGAAGTGGCCGCGAAGCACGACCTCCCGGTTATCAGCGACGAACTCTACGACCGGATGACCTATGGCGGGCAACACACGTGCTTCGCCGCTCTGCCCGGGATGCACGGCCGCACCGTGCTCCTCGGCGGCTTCAGCAAGACCTACGCGATGACCGGATGGCGGCTGGGCTGGGTGGCTGCGCCGGCGCCGCTCGCCGAAGCCGTGATGAAGGTGCACCAGTACGTCATGATGTCGGCCCCGACGGCGGCCCAATACGCGGGCCTTGCCGCCCTCGACCATGGCGAGACCTTCGTGCAGGAGATGGTGGCCGAATACGACCGCCGCCGCCGCCTCATCGTCGACGGCTTCCGCGCCATCGGGTTGCCGACCTTCGAACCGCGCGGCGCCTTCTATGCCTTTCCCTCCATCGCCGCAACGGGCCTCGACAGCACGACCTTCAGCGAGCGCTTGCTCGCCGAAGAACGCGTCGCCGTGGTCCCGGGCAACGCTTTCGGCGCTGGCGGCGAAGGCTTCGTCCGCGCCTGCTACGCCAGCGGCTACGAACAGATCGAACGCGCCCTGGAGCGCATCGGACGCTTCGTCCAACGCAACAGCTAAGCCTTACCGCTGGCCAGATGGCAACCTCGCCGCCAGGGCAGGGGCGCCCTCATTGCCGATTCCGAGATCCCAATCGTCCAGGTCGAGTTGTTCTCGCACTTCTTCGAGCGTATATGTTCGCTCTTCGCCCCTCATGGACGCGGTCTGGAGTCGCGAAAGCGCGATAGTAGTCTTCGTCGTCTGCCAGGCCGTGTTCGATAACCTCTTGAAGGTGAAACTCGGGGAAACGGTTCGTTTGCCGGGCCAATTCGGCCAGCCGGTTCTGCACTTCTCACTCAACTCGACTGACGTGGCCATGTCGGGAACCTTTATCCGGCGAGCCGGAGCATACTCACTCTATCCCGCGCGACTGGAGCTCTCAACAGAACCTGACCCGCCCAGCCGCCCCACGGCCTCCGGAACCAGCGCGTGCAGATTCGCTCCGCCGTCCTGCGTGTACTGGATGAGCTGCCGCCGCATGCGTGGCTCCCAGAACTTCCGCAGGTGGTCCGCGATGCCCTCGACCGCCTCCTCGTGCGGATAGCTGCCGAAGAACAGCGCGATCTGGTTCACCTTGTGCACCATCACGTCAGGGTTCATCCCGGCCTCTCCGCCTGCGTCATTGGCCGGGCGCGCCCACGGCGATGTGCGTCGTCGCTTCGCGCCGTCTCTCGTACTCGCGCTGCCATTCCGAAGCCTGGCCGGTGCGTCGCACCTGCACCGCCGTGACTTTGTACTCCGGACAGTCCGTCGCCCAGTCCGCGAACTCGGTCGTGACCACGTTTGCGCCGCTCCCCGGGAAGTGGAACGTCGTGTATACCACGCCCGGCTGCATGCGCTCCGAAATCACGGCGTGCAGCGACGTCTCGCCGGCCCGGCTCGTCAGCGCGATCAGGTCGCCGTCGTTGATGCCGCGGTTCTCCGCGTCCCAGGGGTGGATCTCCAGCACGTCCTCGTCATGCCAGAGCACGTTCGGCGTTCTTCGCGTCTGGGCGCCCACGTTGTACTGCGAAAGGATGCGTCCCGTGGTCAGGAGGAGCGGGAAGCGGTCCGTTGGCTTCTCATCGGTCGCGACGAACTCGGTGATCATGAACTGCCCTTTGCCGCGCACGAAGCCTTCGCGGTGCATCACCGGGGTGCCTTCAGGGGCCGCGTCGTTGCATGGCCACTGCACGCTCCCCAGCCGGTCGAGCTTTTCGTAGGTTACGCCCGCGAACGTCGGAGTGAGCCGGGCGATCTCGGCCATGATCTCGCTCGGATGCGTGTAGTTCATGGGGTAGCCCAGCGCGTTGGAGAGCGCCATCGTCACTTCCCAGTCGCCCAGGCCCGCTTTGGGCGGCATCACCTGGCGCACGCGCCCCAGCCGCCGCTCCGCGTTCGTGAACGTCCCGTCCTTTTCCAGGAACGATGTCCCCGGCAGGAAGACGTGGGCATAGCTGGCCGTTTCGTTCAGGAACAGGTCCTGCACGACGACGCATTCCATCGCGGCCAGCCCGGCAGCCACGTGCTTCGTGTTCGGATCCGATTGCACGATGTCTTCGCCCTGGATGTACAGCCCCCGGAACGTGCCATCGACGGCCGCGTCCAGCATGTTCGGGATGCGCAGGCCGGGTTCGCCCTTGAGCCCGACATTCCACGCCTCTTCGAACACCGCCCGCACCGCCTCGTCCGAGACGTGCCGGTAGCCGGAGAACTCGTGCGGAAACGAACCCATGTCGCATGAGCCCTGGACGGTGTTCTGGCCGCGCAACGGGTTGACGCCCACCCCGCGCCGGCCGATGGTCGCCGTGGCCAACGCCAGGTTCGCCATGCCCATGACCATCGTTGAGCCCTGGCTGAGCTCCGTGACCCCAAGCCCGTAATAGATCGCCGCGTTGCCACCCGTCGCG
>CAYYSD010000040.1:0-21808 GCA_964474285.1 uncultured Anaerolineaceae bacterium
ATTCGCAACCGTGTTGTGCTTGGCGGTGAGGCCGACCGCGCCGCCGCGACCGCGGAGGCGCGGTCACGGCGTGGGGCGCGGCGCATTCTCCTCGCGGGCCGGAGTGCCGAACGCCTCGAAGCCCGGGCCGTTTCGCTTCGCAGCGAACAGGTCGACCTGGAGACCGCAGCTTTCGATGCCGATGACACCGCCAGCCACGAGGCGTTCTTCGACGATGTGTTCGCGCGGTTCGGTCAGGTGGATGTCGTGCTCGTCGCGTTCGGGCTCCTGGGGGACCAGGCAGCGAACGAGAGGGACCCCGCCGCGGCGCTCCGGATCGTGCGAACGAACACACTCGGTGGCGCCTCGGCGCTGCTCCACGCCGGCGAACGGCTTCGCCGGCAAGGCCAGGGGACGCTCGTCGTGCTGTCCTCCGTGGCCGCTCAGCGGCCTCGGCGCTCGAACTTCATCTACGGCGCATCGAAGGCCGGGCTCGATGCACTGTCCGAAGGGCTCGCTTTTGCGCTGCGCGACCAGGGTGTCCAGGTGCTCACGGTCCGGCCGGGCTTCGTGGCCACGAAGATGACCGGGGGCTTGAAGGCGGCGCCGTTCTCGACGACGCCGGAAAAGGTGGCGGCGACGATCGCCCGCTCCATCGCGCGCGGCGACGAACTCGTCTGGACCCCTCCGATCCTGCGGTACGTCATGATGGTAATGAAGCTCGTGCCGCGGCCCATCTTCCGGCGCCTGAAAGTCTAGAAGAAGCGGTTCGCCGAATAAACGAAGGCGGGACCGATCCCCGGTCCCGCCTTGTTTGTGTGCTTGCGAAATCGCCGCCGTTACTTGCCGCGAAGGGTGTCGATAGCGAGGAAGATCTGGATGTCGCCCTGGTCGATGTACTCGTCGGCCGACATCGCGAGTTCGATGTCGGGCTTCACACCCAGTCCTTCGATCTGTTCGCCGTTGGGCGTGAGCCATCGGCCGATCGAGAGGTAGAGCGCGCCGCACCCTTTCGGGTCGCCGCAGTTCTTGAGTTCCTGGAGCTGGTTCACGGTGCCCTTGCCGAAGCTGCGGGTGCCGATGATCTTCGCGCGCCCGGCATCGCGGAGAGCCGCAGCGAGCACTTCAGCGCCGCTCGCGCTGGTGCGGTCCTGGATGATGACGATCGGGATCCTGGTCGCGGCGCCGCCCTGCTTCGCTGTCCACGAACTCTTCTTCCCGGCGGCGTCGACTTCGGAGAGCACCACGCCGGAGTTCATGAACTCGTCGGCCACGGCAACGGTCGCGCTCAGGAGGCCGCCCGGGTTGCCGCGGACGTCGATGATCAGGCCCTTGTACTTTGCTTCGACGCCCGTGAGGGCCGACTTCAGCTCTGCGAGAGTCTTTTCGTGGAACTGCGAGATGTTGATGTAGGCGATGTCAGATGCGACTTTGCCGTCGCGGTCCACGAGGTTCGTGCCGCTCTCTCCCGGGATCACCTCGAGATTCGGCTCGACGAAGACGCTCTGGATGTCGATTTCGCCGCGGACGATGCTGATCGTCTGTTCGGTGCCGTCGAGGTGCTTCACCTTCAGCGTCACGGTCGTTCCCCGGAGGCCGCGGATGCGCCGGACAGCCTCCTGATCGCTCCAGCCGTCGGTCGGTTCACCATCGACTTCGAGGAGGATGTCGCCCGCTTTGATTCCGGCCTTCTCTGCCGGCGATTCGCGGAATGGTGCAACGATCTGCACCTGGCCCGATTGGTCCGAAACTGAGGCGCCAATGCCGTCGTAGGTCGCGTGCAGTTCCAGCGAACCGGATCGTAGCTCATCCTCCGTCAGGTAGGCGGTGTGAGGATCGTTCAGAGAGTTGAGGACGCCTGTAATCGCTGCCTGTGCGAGCTGATTTGGATCGAGCTGCGACTTGTCCACGTACTGCGATTGCAGAAGCGCGAGTATCTCATCGAGGATCTTGGCGCCCGGCGTCCCGGCGATTCCGGAGGCGGTGACCGACGTGGTGGAGCCCGACTTCGCGACGGCGATGGTGTCGTCACTTCGCAGGTCGTGCAGGCCGTAGCCAAGCCCAAACGCCAATGCGACCATGGCCAGGATGAGAAAAACGAACACCGCCCAACGGGCCGACGTTTCGCCGGCGGAGGGCTGTGTAGCTTCGCGAGTGATCTGCATTGAGTTCCCCAGCTTTCGGGAAGGGTGTCCGGGCCGAATGTTCCGAGTGTATCGTCTGACGAAGTACGGCATCAACGCGCGGATTACCCGGCGTTTACGTCAAATCGCCGGCAGCGCGCGGCGGAGCTTCAGTGGATCTGCTTTGGCAGTGGCGCGCAGAACGCGATCTCTCCCGCGGCGACGGTTTCAAAAGCCGCCCCGCGCTCGGCCGCCCACGTCATCACATAGGACGGCTCGGGGTCCCCGAAGGACGGTGACACCCCGTCGCCCGGCAGGCGCCCGCCAACAATGAGCGTCGAGCCGTCGGGTGTCCAGAGTGAATGTGAGTTGGCGTACTGGTCGAAGAACGCCAGGTAGATCCGGTAATCCTCCGAGGGCAGGAACGGCTCCGAGGCTGCGATGGCCTTGCCTTCCGGGCTGAGGCTGCGAATGACATAGCGGCCGTCGCCTGAAAACGCCGGCGCCACCACTGCGAGGCGATCAGCAGTCGGCGCCCAGAGAAACGATACGAACGGTCCGCGGGCGAGCTTTCGCGACGGAGCCCCGTCGCGGCCCAGGTCGATGGACCACAGTTCGTCGAAGCCGCCGGTTGAGGGGTCCGCGGTCATGGCGACCGTTAGTTCTTGCGTGCCGGGGCGGAATCCGAGGGCGACGCCGCCCGCAAAACGTGCGACCTCCACGCCGCCGGTTCCCTGGAATTTGGCCTTCATAATGACAGCGCCGCCATCCTCCGGGAGCGCATAGGCGAGCACCTCAGCGTCATCGCTGTACGCGGGCGTGCGGAACCCCAGCGCGCGTTGCGAAATCTCTGCCGTCGTTCGGCTGCCTTCAACTTCGACGACTGCGAGCTCTTCGCCTGCGTGCACGGCAAGGAAGTTGTTGTCCGTGCACCAGGCGCTGAAGAGGGGCGCTCCGTTGATAATCGCGTCGGGACCGAACGTGCCTTCCAGGTGGCTCAGGAAGAGCGTCAGCCCGTACGTACTCTGAGCCACGTAGCTCAAGACGTTTCCGCCCGGAGACCACATGGGGTAGTGCGGTACGCGCGGCGCGATGACCGGGGCGACTCCCTCCGGCGAGGCGAAGAGCACGCGCTCGGTGTGACCTTCGAAGTCGACGACGCGTAGTTCGCTTCGTCCGTTGGTCTCCACGGAGACGGCCATGACATCGAACACCGGGTTCCAGGCGGGCCAGCGTCCGCGTTCGACCAGCGGGCGGCGGTTCCAGAGCGCGCCCGGTTCGCCGGGTTCGGCCAGCGATACGCCATCGCGCCCAACCACAAGCAGTCGACGGTCGGTCACAGGTCACTCTCCGGGTGCATAGGTCGTCACGGTAGGGGCCTGTCGGGACGTGGGCAATGCACCATCGCCGGGCGCGGGCGGGGCGCTACGCCTGCCTGTAGGCCCGGTGGCGCATGATGATGCTCTGAAGGATGCCGAGCGAGATGAACATGCTCATGAGCGAGCTGCCGCCGGCGCTCACAAACGGTAACGGGATGCCCGTCACGGGGAAGATGCTCACGTTGACCGCCACGTTGATGAACGTCTGCATCAGGATGAGCACGACGATACCCACAGCGATGAGTTGTCCGGCGGTATCGCCGGCAATCTGCGCCACGCGGATTCCTCGCATCAAGAGGAGAATGAAGAGCGCGAAAAGTGAACAGGAGCCGACGAAACCGAACTCCTCAGCGAGCACGCTGAAGATGAAGTCCTTGGTGGGTACCTTGAGGTAGCCGAACTGCGTTTGCTCGCCGTTGCGCAGGCCCTTGCCCGTAAGTTGCCCGGATCCGACGGCAACCTCGGATTGGATATTGTTGTAGCCGGCGCCGAGCCCGTCACGGTCCTCATAGGGATCGATGAGGACCGAGATGCGCTCGACCTGGTAGTCGGCCACGGCGAAGGTCCAAACGAATGGCAGGATGGCCACGCATGCGGCCCCAAGGATGAGCAGGTGGCTTCTGCTCACGCCCGCAATGGTTACCACCCCGAGCCAAATCGCCAGGAAGACGATCGACGTGCCGAGGTCGGGCTGAATGAAA
Source organism: uncultured Anaerolineaceae bacterium (assembly GCA_964474285.1). Lineage (GTDB taxonomy): Bacteria > Chloroflexota > Dehalococcoidia > Tepidiformales > Tepidiformaceae > JACRBT01. The sequence goes on from CAYYSD010000040.1 coordinate 4,183, forward strand.
ACGAGCAACGTTACCGGCATGACAATCAAGAGCGAGATGATGAGGGTGCGGAGGTCTCGCGCGTCGCCGCCGTGTTCGCTGAAGTACTGGGCGAGCAGAAGGATGGTGGCCAGCTTGGCAAATTCGGAAGGCTGCACCTGGATCGGGCCGAGATTGAACCAGCGGGTCGAACCATAGGCTGAGTGCCCGATGATGAGGATTGCGACGAGCGAGGCGATGCCCACGATGTAGAGGAGCACGGCGTAGTGCGTCAGATAGTGGTAGTCGAGTTTCGAGACCACGAGCATGGCGATGACGCTGGCAGCGGCGAAGACCGCTTGCTTCATCACCGGGTTTGCGAAGCTCATCGCGGGGCCGCTGTATTCCTGGGTCGACGCGCTATAGATGAGCACCAGGCCGTAGCCTACGAGCGCGAGCGCGGCCAACGTCAGAACGTAGTCGAAGCGATCCCAGCCGCGGAACGCGGCCTGGCGGCCAGAGAGAAGCGAGGGGCGTCCTGCGAGGGTGCTCACTGACCGACCGTCTTCGACCAGTAGTCGAGGATCTTGCCCGCCACCGGGGCTGCCTTATCGCCGCCCACGCCCAGGTCGAAGTAGACCGTCACGACGACTTCGGGGTCGTTGAACGGCATGAAGCCGGTAAACCACGCGTGTTGCAGAGTGACGCCGTCTACCTTGAACTCGGCGGTACCCGTCTTCCCGGCGATATCGAGGCCGGGGACGGCGGCTCTCAGGCCCGCGCCATAGGAAACCGATTCGTGCATCCCACGGCGGATGTCGGCGAGGTGTTTGGCGTCGACGTTCACCTCTTTGTACTGAGGCTTTGTCGTTTCCACCGTCTTGCCATCAGGACCGATGATTTCGGAGACGACGTAGGGCGTCAACAACTTGCCGCCGTTCGCGATGGCGGCCGTCATCCGGGCGATCTGGAGCGGCGTGGCCTGAACGTCCTGCTGGCCGATGCCCATGAAGCAGGTATCCGCGTAGTACCACTCGCGGTCTTCTTTGTTGAACTCCGGACCGCTGTAGATGCGACGCTTGTACTCCGGGCTGGGAATGACGCCGTCCGCCTCGCCGGCGTCGATGTCGATGCCCGTAGCCTGCCCCAGGCCGAACATGCGCGCATAGGCTCCCAGGCGGACGGCCGAATCCTCAACATCCTTCCCGAGGCCTTTGTTCTCGCCGAGGATTCCGCAGGACGCCTGGAAGAAGTAGATGTTCGAAGACCAGGCAATGCCGCTGTACAGGTTGACGTAGCCGTGTGCGCGCCAGTCCTCGAGCGGATATCCCTGGTCATTTTCGCCCTTGACGATCAGTGTCTTGCTATCGACGGTGCGGCCGGTCTGGGGGGTGATGCGGCCTTCCTGGAGCGCCGCTGCCGCGGTGATGAGCTTGAACGTCGACCCGGGCGCGGCGGCGCTCAAGGCTTTGTTGAGCATCGGCTTGTTCGGATCGCGGAGCAGCGCTTCGTACTCCGACTTGCGCGCATCGGCCTGGGAAAAGATGTTGCTATCGAACGATGGGTACGAAACGAGCGCGTAGACCTCGCCGGTCTTCGCGTTCATCACGACAGCCGCCGCTTCTTGCGCCTCCTGCTTCGTGTCTTCCAGCAGTTGGTACACATACTCTTGCAGGTTTTTGTCAATCGAGAGTTTCAAACTGTTTCCCGGGACGGCGGCCCTGGTCGCCAGCGTTTGGGTGATGCGCCCCTGTGCATCGACTTCGTTTGCGGCAAGCCCCGCCTGTCCGCGCAACTCCGACTCGTAGAACGACTCGAGCCCGCCTTTGCCGACGCGTTCGTTGAGCTGATACCCCTTGGGCCGGAAGATTCTGTACTCGGCCGCGTCCTGTGGCCCGACGAATCCGAGGATGTGCGAAAACGAGACATCGGTGCGGTATTCGCGTCCGGGCGTGATCGTCAGTGAAAGGCCGCGCATCCGAGGCGATGCCTCTTCGAGCAAGAGCGCCTGCTCTTTGGTGAGGTACTTCTGAATGTCGATTGCTATCGATCCAAGGCCATTGGCTTCCGCTTCTTTCACGCGCTGTTGAACTTCCAGCGCCGGCACGTTCAAGTTGTCTTCCATCCAGAGGTAGAGGCGGTAGCGCTCGTCCTCGGTATCCGGGAGAAGTTCAGGAACAATCGTCGCCGTGTAGATTCCGACGTTCTCGACCAACTGCGTACCCTGTCGATCGTAAATAAGTCCGCGGGGCGGAAGAATGTTCGTGGCGCGGATGTGGTTCTCTCTCGCGCGCTGAGCGTATTCGTCGCCGTTGATGAGCTGCATTGTGGCCAGGCGAACCGCGAGGATCGCGAACATAGCGACGACGGCAATGCGGAGCACGCCAAGATTGCCATGGGGCCGGTTTCGGGTTGGACCCGAAGGGCCGCGGAAACCGCCGTCGAGCACGCTCATCTGGCTACCATCCCCGCCCAAGGGTCATACGCTGTGGCTCCAATCGTATCGAACGGCACACCACATAGACGAGCGTCAGTAAACAGAGGTCGAAGACGAGGCCCGGTATGAAGACGCTGGAGAGCGTGGTCCACACAGGAATGCTCGCCCCGTTTGCGGCCGCGCCAATCGTCTGGGCCAGCCGGACGGAGATGCCGGTGATGGCGGCGGTGATAAGGAACCGGCCGATCCCGGTGAGGGGGACGGTCGTCGATTCCAGCCAGGCGGCCATAGGCAAAAGGGGCAAATATCCGAGCAGCAACAGCCCCGGCTCCCTGTTGGTGAGGAAGCCCGCGCAGACCGCGAAGAAGGGCAGGGCGAACATTACAGTAGTGGGACCGGCGAAGAACGCGAGGGCCATGAGCATGATCAACCCGGCATCAGCGACGGCCGCGCCGGCGGGGAACAACGGTGCAACGGTCACCTGCGCGGCCGCTGCCAGTACGCATCCGAACGTCACAAGGATCGCTTTCATTCGTCATCCAGGTCGATACGTTGTGGCAGGAAGCTTGTCAGGACAAGCACGGTCTGTACCGTGGACATGCGGACGAGTGGTTCAATCGCGACGTCGCGGTAGATGTCCTGGTTCGTGCCGGATACCGACGATACTTTCCCGATCGGGATGTCAGGCGGATAGCTGCCTCCGAGACCCGACGACACAACAGTGTCGCCGACTTTGATGTCCGCCTGTACGAGTTCGAACGTGAGCTTGCGATTTGGTCCGCCACTCACGATGCCGTCCGCCGCCTGCGCGCCCTGTACGTGTGCGGCGACTCTGCTGGTCCCGTCGGTAATGAGCCGGACGAAAGCTGAATCATCGAAGGTCTTCGTCACCGTTCCAATGAGTGAGCCCTGGGCGGAGAGAACGACCATGCCTTTCTTGACGCCATCTCTTGAGCCTCGGTTGATGCTCACGACATCCGCAAATGGAGATGTGTCACGGTGCACGATGCTTGCCGCTAACCGTTGGGCAGTGCCTTCAGATTCTGTGATCTTCAATGCCTGCCGGAGTTGATCGATTTCCGCGACATCCTGTTGCAGCTGCGTTATCTGGTTCCGGAGCGATTCGTTTTCGACACGGAGATCGCGGTTCTCGGCCTGAAGGTTGTCGATATCTCCGGCGCCGGAAAGCAACGACGCCACCGGATCGGCCACGGCTGTGAGCACATTTTCCAGGGGAGAAGTCACCGAAATGAACGTCCCCTGGACTGGATTGAGGACGCCGGTGGCGCCTGCGGCGGCGAGCGCGAGCGCGAGCCCGACCATCGCTCCGACCCACCACGTGTAGCGCGAGAAGATCAGCATACGGCCATCCGGAGGCGCCTCCCGATGCTAGCGTCCGCCTCGGCGGGAGGCCAGTTGCGATTGAACCTTGGTCAGCAGTTGTTGCTCTTCCAGGACTTCCCCCGCCCCACGCACCACGCAGAGAAGGGGATCCTCCGCGACATAAACGGGGAAGCGCGTCTCCTGCATGAGGCGCCGGTCCAGCCCGCGAAGCAGGGCGCCGCCGCCTGCCAACGCAATTCCGTGCGCCATGAGGTCGCTCACGAGTTCCGGGGGCGTGACTTCGATGGATGACCTCACGGCTTCCACGATAGCGCTAATCGACCCCGCGAGCGCGTCGCGTATTTCCACAGTGCTTACCTCAACGGCCTTCGGCAGGCCGGTCGCGAGGTCGCGCCCGCGAATCTCAACAGTCTCTTCGGGTTCCAACGGTGCGGCAGAACCTGCCACCTTCTTGATCTCTTCAGCCGTGCGTTCGCCGATAAGGAGGTTATGCACCTGGCGGGCGTAGGCGATGATGTCCTGGTCCATCTCGTCGCCGGCGACGCGGATGGATGTGCTCACGACCATGCCTCCGAGCGAGACGATGGCGACTTCCGTTGTACCGCCGCCGATGTCGACGATCATGCAGCCGGCGGCCTCCATCACTGGCAGACCCGCGCCGATGGCAGCCGCCATCGGTTCTTCGATGAGGTAGCAGCTGCGTGCCCCGGCGTTGAGGGCGGCGTCGTGGACGGCGCGCTTTTCAACCTCCGTGACACCGCTGGGGATGCCGACGACGACCCTCGGCTGCGCGAGGAAGCTTCGGTCGTGAACCGCCCGGATGAAATAGCTCAGCATCTTCTCGGTGACTTCGAAGTCGGAGATGACGCCATCGCGGAGTGGGCGCACGGCGATGATGTTCGCGGGGGTTCGCCCGACCATGCGCTTCGCCTCGGCGCCGATGGCCAGGATCTTCTTCGTGCCACGATCGATCGCGACGACCGAAGGTTCGTCGATCACGATGCCACGTCCACGCACCATAACGAGCGTGTTCGCGGTTCCGAGGTCTATCGCGATGTCGTGCGAGAGGAAGCCGAAGAGGCTGGAGAGCGGATTGAAAAAAGCCAAGGCACGCGGACCCGATCTCTCAAATCAGCGCCGAGCCCAGCGTGCGACGCTATGTTCAGTATACCCCCGTCAGCACTGAGCGCGACATCTTCCAGTTTAATGCTTCGAAAAAGCGACCTATATTTTATGCACCATCAATTCTGCCAGTGCCGGGGCCATCTTCCAGCAGGTGCGTGAATTCCTCTTCGGTCATCGTACGGACGCCCAACTTCTCTGCCTTCGCGAGCTTGGTTCCTGCGTCTGCCCCGACGACAAGCGCCGTGGTGGACTTCGTCACGCTGCTTCCGACCTTGCCGCCTCGTTGGCGGATTCGGTCCTCGGCCTCGTTGCGCGACATCGTTTCGAGCCGCCCGGTGACGACGAAGGTGAGGCCCGTCAGCGGGCCCGCCGGGCGCTCCATGCGTTCCTGCTGCATGCGCACGCCCGCCTGCGCCATCCGCCGGACGATGTCGCGGTTCTCCGCGCGGGCCGCCCACGCGACGATGCTGGCCGCGACGATCGGGCCGATGCCGTCCACTTCCTGGAGCGCTTCCTCTGGCGCATCGAGCAGTGTTTCGAGGTCGCCGAAGTGGTCCACGAGAAGCCGCGCCGTTTCGTAACCGACGTGGCGAATGCCAAGGGCCAACAGCACGTTCATGAGCGGACGCTGTTTGCTTGCCTCAATGCCACGCATCAGGTTCGCTGCACCCTTGTCGCGAATCCCTGGCAGCGTCATCAACGCTTCTGGCGTGAGCGAATAGATGTCCGCAATATCGTGCACAAGTCCAGCGTTAAACAGCGTGGACGCCATCCGTTCTCCAAGCCCCTCGATGTCCATCGCACCGCGGCCGGCGAAGTGCTCGATCATGCGCACCTGCTGAGCCGGACAACTCGAGTTGGGGCAGTAGTAGGCCGCCTCGTTTTCATCCTTTCGAACCGGCGTGTGGCACGAAGGGCACTCCGCGGGCATGGCAAATTCCTGCTCGCCGCCGGTGCGTAGACTGAGGACCGGTCCTACCACCTGGGGGATCACTTCCCCGGCGCGCTGGACGATCACGATATCTCCGGGACGTATGTCCTTGCGGAGGATGTCGCCTTCATTGTGGAGCGTCGCCATGGAAACCGTGGCGCCGCCGACCACCACCGGCTCCAGGATCGCGAAGGGCGTCAGCACGCCTGTCCGCCCGACGTTGACTTCAATGGCCCGCAATCGAGTGGTGCGCTGCTGGGGTGGGAACTTGAACGCCGTGGCCCATCGTGGCTCTCTTCCCACGAATCCCAGCCGGTCCCATGCGCGCGTGTCGTCGAGCTTCAGGACGACTCCGTCTATGTCGTAGTCCATGCGCTCGCGCTCGTGTTCGTACCAGAGGATGCGCTGGTGCGCTGCAGCCAGGTCATGGTGGCGGCGAGCCTCCGGATTTACGGAGAAGCCCATCGCTTCGAGCCACTTCAGCGTCTCGAAGTGACTGTCCGGACGCGCGCCTTCGCACCACCCCACCTGGTACACGAAGATGGAAAGTGGCCGGCTGGCAGTGACCTGCGGGTCCTTTTGCCGCACGGATCCGGCGGCCGCGTTGCGCGGGTTGGCATAGAGCGGCAGCGGCTTTCGTCCCTCCGCCTCGCGCGCCAGGTTCGCTTCACCAATGGCGCTATTCATCGCCTCGAAACCGCTCTTACTCATGTACACTTCACCGCGCACTTCGAAGCGCTCCGGAACGGCACCGCGCAATCGCTGCGGTATCTCCTTCATCGTGCGGAGGTTCTCCGTGACGTTTTCGCCGTGACGTCCGTCACCACGGGTAGCACCCTGGACGAAGAGACCGCGTTCATAAACCAGCGCGATAGCAAGGCCGTCGATCTTCGGTTCCGACGTAAGCAAGCACGGTTCGTCGTCCATGCGTTCAACAAGTCGACGATGCCACGCCTGCAATTCTGATTCAGTGAATGCGTTGGCAAGGCTGAGCATCGGAACGCGATGTTCGACGACGCTAAACGTTTCCAATGGCGCGGCGCCGGTCCGTTGGGTGGGAGAATCGGGCGTAATGAGCTCAGGAAACTCGGACTCAATCGCTCGCAGCTCCTTGAGCAGGACGTCGTATTCAGCGTCGGAGATTTCTGGAGAATCCAGCACGTAATACCGGTGATTGTGGTAGTTCAGCTCCGAGCGCAACTCTTCGCTGCGGAGGCGTGCGTCGTACTGATTCATCGGTCGGCCTCGGATGGGATGCGTTCGCGCCGTGCTGCACGCGGCCGCCTCTGAGTATATCTGCTACACTGGCTCGACTGTGACAGACTCCATCGTGGTCATCGACTATGGCGCAGGGAATCTGCGCAGCGTCGCTCGCGCGCTTGATCACGTCGGCGCCGAGCCTGTGATTTCCGCCGACCCCGGGGACATTCAGAGCGCCGCCGGCATTGTGCTTCCCGGCGTAGGCGCGGCGCAGGACACCATGGCCAACCTCCTCGCGTCCGGGCTCGTCGGGCCGCTCAAGGAGTACATCGCGGAGGGCCGGCCATTCCTCGGCGTGTGCATGGGCCTCCAGGCGCTGTTCGACCATTCGGACGAAGGCGGCGGGCAAGAGTGCCTTGGGGAGCTCCCGGGAACCATCAAACGCTTTCCGGCCGGCGATCTGAAGGTTCCCCACATGGGCTGGAACACCGTTCGCTGGACGCGTGCCCACCCTGTGACCGCCGGTATCGCCAGCGAGAGCTATTTCTACTTCGTGCACGGCTTTTACCCGGTCCCCACCGACCCGTCGACTGCCCTGGGCGAGACAGAATACGGCGTGACGTTTGCGAGCGCGGTCGCCCGGGAGAACGTCGTGGCGACGCAGTTCCACCCGGAGAAGAGCAGCACCGACGGTCTGCGTCTCTATGCGAACTTCGTCCGCTGGGCGCGTACGCAGCAACCTGCGGTCTTCGCGGGGGCAGCGCTCGCCTGATGTTCGAAGTCGTCCCTTCGATTGACCTGCGGGGCGGGGCCTGCGTCCGCCTGCTCCAGGGCGACTACGGCAAGGAGACTCGCTACTCCGACGACCCCATCTCTGTCGCGCGGCGCTGGCAGGACCTCGGAGCGCCGCGGCTGCACGTGGTCGACCTGGATGGCGCCCGTGCCGGCGAGCCCGTGAATGCCGCGATCATGGCCGACATCTGCGACGCGCTCGACATCGAAGTCGAGGTATCGGGCGGTCTGCGTTCGATCGTATCCATCCATGCAGCGGTGGACTACGGCGCTGCACGTGTGCAACTCGGCAGCGCCGCCGTGAAGCAGCCAGAGCTGGTCGAAGCGGCGTGCTCGGCCCTCCCGGGACGCATCGTTGTCTCCATCGACGCCCGCAACGGGATGGTCATGACGGACGGCTGGATTGAGGGCTCGGGAGTGCCCGCCCTCGTCCTCGCACGCAGGATGGTCGCGCTGGGAGTGCCGCGCTTGATGGTCACGGACATCGGCCAGGACGGACTCATGGCCGGCCCGAACGTGCCCTTCCTCCGCCAGTTCGTAGAGGAGCTGCCGGTTCCGATCGTGGCGTCGGGCGGGGTAACCTCCATCGAGCATCTCCTCGCCCTGGCAGCCGCAGGCTGCGAAGGCGCGATCATCGGGAAGGCGCTCTATGAAGGGGTCCTCGACCTGCCTTCCGCGATCGCGGCGCTTTCGGAGTGAGCAGCGCCGCCGCACATCGACATTCGACCGTCCACACTCGACAATCGATCCTGTGCTGACGCGCCGCATCATCCCGTGTTTCGATGTCGCGAATGGGCGTGTCGTGAAGGGCGTCTCTTTCGTGGAATTGCGCGATGCGGGCGACCCTGTCGAACTCGCGAAGGTCTACGACCGCGAAGGCGCCGACGAACTCGTCTTCCTCGACATCACGGCCAGTTCCGATGCGCGCACCACCGTCTATGACATGGTGGCGGCGACTGCGGAGCAGGTGTTCATCCCCTTCACCGTTGGCGGGGGCATTCGCACGGTGGGCGACATGCGCATCATGCTCGAACTCGGCGCCGAGAAGGTCAGCATCAACACTTCGGCCATCCAGGAGCCGACGCTGATCAACGAAGGCGCCTATCGCTTCGGCAGCCAGTGCGTTGTCGTCGCGATCGATGCCCGGCGAGTCAAGGGTGAGCGCGGCAGGTGGGAGGTGTTTACCCATGGCGGGCGGAACCCTACCGGCCTCGACTGCATTGAGTGGGCGAAAGAGGCGGTTGCGCGCGGCGCCGGCGAACTGCTGCTGACCAGCATGGACACCGACGGCCACCAGCGCGGCTACGATATCGAGCTGCTCCGATCGGTGAATGATGCCGTTACGGTGCCGGTTATCGCCTCGGGCGGGGCAGGCGGACCGGAACACATGGCCGCGGCGCTCCGCGATGGTCACGCCGACGCGGTATTGGCTGCGAGCATTTTTCACTTCGGCACGTACTCGATCCGCCAGGTAAAGGAATATCTCGCCGGCCAGGGACTTCCGATTCGGCCCGTCGTGGACCGCGAGGCGTGAGCATCAGTTCATGAGCGCTGCGCGTGGACCGGCCGAAATCTTCGAAGTCGAGTCGCCTTATGCGGGCCGCCTGGCGGTGTGCATGCGACCGCGGGGCGGAATGTGGTTGGCGGACGATGTGCGCCGTCTCCGCTCCGATGGCTGGGATGTGCTGGTTTCGGCGCTTCAGCCCGGCGAAGTGCACCAGCTCCACCTGGGCGCCACGGCGCGCCAGTGCGAACTCCACGGCGTGACCTTTCACAGCTTCCCCATCGGCAACCTGCAGGTGCCGGCGCCTGAGCAGGCTCAATCGCACTTCCCCCGGCTGTTGGAGCACCTCCAATCGGGGAGAAGCGTTGCAGCGCACTGTTTCGGCAGTATCGGGCGCGGCCCTCTCATCGTGGCCACACTGCTCGTTCTCGGCGGGGTGGCGCCGGAGGAGGCCTGGAGGCGCATCCGGGAGGTACGCGGCGAACAGGTTCCCGATACCTACGAACAGCGCGATTGGGTTGCAAATCTGCACACGCTCGACCTCGGGGGGGTCCGGGCGTGAACCTCGATCCGGCGCTCAACAAGCCAGACTACACGAGCCTGGATCTGCCACCGGCGCCACCTGACCGCCCCTGCGTCCTCGTCAACATGGTCATGTCCGCCGACGGCAAGGCGGTCATCGACGGCACGGAACGGGGACTTGGATCGAAGGTCGACCAGCGCCTGATGCGGGAACTGCGCGTCCACGCCGACATCGTGCTCAACGGCGCCTCGACGCTGCGGGTCAGCGGCGCCAGCCCAAGGCTTGGCGATGCAAAGCTCGAGTATCTTCGCGAAGCGAGGGGCAAACCGCGCTTGCCCGCCGCGGCAATTATGACCGCCAGCGGCGACGTACCCCTGGACAAGGCCTTCTTCACCGCCTCCGACTTCGAAGCCTTCGTTTACGTTGGCGCCGAGGCGCCACGTGGTGTTATCGACGCGATCGTGGGGACCGGGCGGGCGGCCGTGCGGCTTCCTGCCATCGACGAGGTGCGCTGGATGCTCGCGCACATGCGCCACGAGATCGGCGCTGAGGTCCTGTTGCTCGAGGGCGGCCCGACGATCAACGCGCAATTCTTTGCCGGCGGATTCGTGGACGAGTACTTCGTCACGATCGGTTCGGTGCTGGTGGGCGGACAGGATTCGCTCACGCCGATCGAAGGCCCGGCACCGTTCCCGCGCGAAGTCCTCCCGAAGCTAAGCCTCATCTCGGCGGTCCCGAATCGCGAGACAAGCGAAATCTATCTGCGGTATCGCGTCCTCCACGAATAGGGTGGCTTTGCATTCCGTCGCCGGTTGGGGTTCAATCGCCGCATGGTAAAAGTGATTCGGCCTGATGAACGTGATTGTGGGACGGCCCAGACCCCCGGGATGAAGCGTGAGGCGGGCATCTCCGCGGCGCTCACCGGCTCAACCGGGCTCTGGATGGGTACCGGCGTGAATGAACCGGGTGGCGTTTCCGGTGTCCACCATCACGGACCGAACGAGTCGGGCATCTACATTCTGAGGGGCCACATCCGTTTTCGCTGGGGCGCGAAGCTGGAGAATGTCGTCGACACTTCGCCTGGCGACTTCGTTTTTGTACCGCCCTATGAAATCCACATGGAAGAGAACCTCGACCCGGACGGCGAGGCAGAGTTCCTGCTGGCGCGAAACGCCCAGGAGGGCGTCGTTGTCAACGTGCCTGACCCCCGGGAAGGCGCCTGAGGGCCGTTAGCTTCCCCGCGCCAGCCTGCCCAGGAGTTCGAGCGTCGCGCGGAACGACTCGCCGTCACCGAGATTGACGGCGTCGGCGATGACCTCCCGTGCGCCAGATTCGGGGATGGCTCGAAGGCGCGTGCTCACGGTCTCGGCGTCTCCCGAGATGACAAGGGCATCGTTCATGCGGTCCGAGAACTCGCCAGGGGCCGCCTCCGGGAAGCCGGCGTCCTGCCACATGGCCGAGTAGAACGGCAGCCGCGGGTAGAAGCCAAACTGGGTCTTTGCGGCCGCACGTACGGCGCCGGCGTCGGTCGAGACGACGACCGGGACATGCGCCACGATGGGCGGCGCTGGACGCCCGGCTGCGGCCGCCCCTTCGCTCACCGCTGGCGCGGCGATGCTCTTGATGCTGGTCAACGGCATCACCCAGGAGATGCCTCCGTCCGTCAGTTCGCCCGCGAGCCGGAAGGCGTTATGCCGGAGTGCGGAGATCATGACTCGCACTTGCGTCGGCCCGGCGATTCGTGCGCTGGCGTTCAGGCGCTTGCCCTTGAAGTCCACTTCCCCGGTCTGGAGCAGCGCGTTGAGGATGGTGACGTATTCCCGGAGGTGTTCGAGCGGACGCACGAACGGCAGCCCCCACGTTGCTTCGACCGAAGGCTTGTGGCTGGGGCCGACGCCGAGCCGCAGACGGCCCGGGGCCAGGGAATCGACTGTCATCGCGCCCTGTGCCATGGCCAGCGGGTGCCTCGGGAAGGTGGGCACGATGCTCGTCCCGAACTGGATGCGCGATGTGCGCGCCGCGGCTGCCGCGAAGATGGCAAACGGGTCGTGGGCAACGCCGCCGACGGTCATCCACGCGACGTCAATGCCGGCTTCTTCCGCCGCGACAATGCGGTCGACGATGTCCTTCGCTTCCCGTCCGACGATCCGAACGCCTATGGTCAGGCCCTGCATCCTGATTTCTCCGGTGAGTGATGGGTGCAGCCTACGTTGGCGGAGGTTCGCAGCGCCACTCCTCGTGAGCGCTGGCGGGTGTGCGCGTAGAGTGGTGCGGTGACAGACGCGATGGTGCCCTCCCAGCGCTTTCCCGCGCCGGACGACGCCACTGCCGAACGTGGATATCGACGCACGACGTTTGCGATCGCCGCCGGGACCGGGCTGGCCAGCTTCGCGATGAACTTCTGGTGGCCGTTTCTGCCGCTCTATCTCCGTGAACTTGGCGCCACGAGCGACGCAAACGCCCTGTTCTGGGTTGCGGTTGCAACGGCCGTCCAGGGGGTGGCCCGGCTGGTCAGCGGCCCGTTTTGGGGCGTGCTCTCAGATCGGTATGGCCGCAAGCTCATGTTCGTCCGCGCACTCTTCGCTGCGACGCTGACCACGGTCGTCGCCGCTGTCGCCCACGCTCCGTGGGTGATTGTGATCTCGCTCGCGATGCAGGGGCTGTTCAGCGGCTTTGTCCCGGCGGCGATCGCCCTGGCCAGCGTGAGTGTCCCTGACGGCCGGCTCCAGCGAAGCCTTGGCACCGTGACCGGTGGTCAGTACCTGGGGAACACGCTCGGGCCCGCCCTCGGCGCTCTTCTGGCGACGACGCTCGGATTTCGCCTGACCATCGTCGCCGGTGCGATGCTGCCCGCGCTGGCGGCAGCCTGGGTTCTCATGGTGGTCCCGCGCGACGTGATCACCCGCGAGGCTCGGCCCGCGGCGGGAGCGGCCGGTGGCAGCGAAGCGCCCCATCGCGCAATGGGCGGCTTCCCGCGCGAACTCTACGTCGCCATTGGCATGTACTTCTGGCTGTTCGCGCTCAACCAGCTGGTGCGCCTCTCAACGCCGATTGCGCTCGAGGACATCGCCGGAGAGGGTGGCGCGCGAGCTGCCTCGGGCATTGCGTTTACGCTCTCGGGTGCGGCGGCGGTGATCGGGGTGATGGTGCTCGCGCGCTTTTCCAACACGCGTTGGAGCGCCCGGCGTTCGCTGATCATCTTCTCGCTCGCCGCTGCCGCCGCCCACCCGATGCTGGCGATTGGCGGGTCCGTGCCAGTGTTCATCGCGGGCTTCGTGCTGGTGTCGCTGATCAACGGGGCAGCGATGCCCGCGACAAACTCGCTCATCGCGCAGTCGGCCCACCCGTCCCGGCGGGGTACCGCCTTTGGACTGGCGAGTTCCGCCCAGGCCGTGGCGTTCATGGTCGGCCCCATGGCGGCCGCAGGGTTCGCCGCCGTTTCCCTATCCCTTGGCTTTCTCGTCGTGGCCGGGTTGTTTGGCGGACTGGCCGTGATGGTGGCGCTGCTGCTACGAGACGTGCCTTCCGCCCCCAGGGTCGAGGTCCTGCAATCTGTTTCGTGAACTCGTTCACATAGCGCCTCGCGAATCCCCCGAAAGCTGGACAAGGAACTCCGCCCCGTGCCGGATGGGTGAGTGACCACGGTTCGCGATGCTCTCTTCAACGCGGCAACGGCCGCAGAGGAGAACAACCAATGTCACGGTTCCTGTCTCCAGCTTCCCTTGCCCGGCGAAGCGCGCAGCACCCCTGGCTGACGCTGGGCGTGTGGGTGCTCGTCATCGTCGCGGCCGTCTTTGCTAGCGGACAACTGAAGCTCAATGAAAAGCAGGAGATTCGCGGCGCCGAATCTCAGCGAGCGCTCGAACTGCTCGAAGACCGCGTACGCGGCGACGCCGAGCCCACCGAAACTATTGTCGTCCAATCAGACGGCTTAACAGTCGACGACCCGGCCTACCGCGCCTACGTCGAGCAACTTACGAACGACCTGCGGGCGCTCACCGGTTCGGTGAAGTCCGTGGTGTCCTTCTATGAAGTCGGCGACGCCAGTCTCGTCTCCGCCGACCGCACCAAGACCATCCTGCCGGTGACCCTGACGGGCACGATCGAGGATTCGATGGACACCATCGACCCGGTTCTTGAGACGCTTGGCGCCCACGATGGCAACGGGTTCACCGTGCTCACCGTTGGCGACGGCTCCCTGAACAAGGAGCTCACGGAGCAGTTCGAGAAGGACCTCGCGATGGGCGAGATGATCGGCATCCCGGCCGCGATCGTGGTCCTCATTATCGTCTTCGGCGCCGCTGTCGCGGCCGGCGTGCCCATCATCCTCAGCATGCTGGGCATTCTCGTCTCGGTCGGCATGACCGCCGTCATCAGCCGCTTCATTGGCGTCAACAGCATGGCGATGAACATGATCACGATGATCGGCCTTGCAGTCGGCATCGACTACACCCTCTTCATCGTCGAGCGGGTCCGGGAAGAACGGGCACGCGGCCTTTCGAAGATCGACAGCATCGTGCTTGCCGGTGATACCGCCAGCCGCGCGGTGCTCTTCTCGGGCATCACCGTCATCATCGCGCTGTCCGGCTTGATCATCGTGCCCGCAACGGTGTTCCAGTCGCTCTCCATCGGCGCCATCACCGTGGTCGTAGCGGCGGTGGCCATCGCCCTGACGCTGCTCCCGGCGGTGCTCAGCCTGCTCGGCGACAGGATTAACTGGCTTACGCTTCCTGGCCGCGGCCGCAGGAAGGACGCGAAGGTCGAAGAAGACCCGAACGTCGGCTTCTTCGGCAAGACGACCCAGGTCGTGATGAAGCACCCGGTCATTGCAGCCGTGAGTGCCTCCGTGCTCCTCATTGCCTGCGCCGTGCCCTACGCCGGCATCAACATCGGTTCGCCCGGTCTGACCGAATTCCCTGCGAACATGGACTCCGTGAAGGCGTTCAAAGTGCTGGACAGCGACTTCAGCGCCGGCCGTCTCGACCCCGCCGAAGTCGTCATCGAAGGCGACGTCAACGGCACCGAAGTCCAGGCCGCCATCGCCCGTCTTCGCGGGCGGCTCGCCACCGACCCCGGCTTCGCCGGTGTCTCCGACATCAAGGCGGGTCCCGCGGGTGACGTGGGCTTCGTCGAAGTCATCATCAACGGCGACAGCACCGGTCCGGATGCGATGGAAGCCCTTCGCCGGCTCCGCGCCGACCACATCCCGGCGGCCTTCGCCGGCGTGGAAGCCGACATCTCCGTCGGTGGCGGCACGGCCATCACGGTCGATTACATCGACACCATGCAGGACTACCTCCCGATCGTCGTGGGCTTCGTCCTCCTGCTGAGCTTCATCCTGCTGACGCTCGTCTTCCGGTCGATCGTCATCCCGGTGAAGGCGATTGTGATGAACCTGCTCAGCGTGGGCGCCGCCTACGGTCTCATCGTCCTGGTCTTCCAGGAGGGTGTCGGCACCGGGCTCCTCGGATTCCAGCAGTCCGACAGCATCGCCGCCTTCCTGCCGGTGTTCCTGTTCGCCGTCCTCTTCGGGCTCTCGATGGACTATCACGTGTTCCTCCTGAGCCGCATCCAGGAGCGCTTCGCTCACACTGGTGACAACTCGGGCGCGGTCTCCTACGGACTTCGCTCGACGGCCCACATCATCACCGGCGCCGCCGCCATCATGATGGTCGTGTTCGCAGGCTTCGCCGCCGGCGACATGGTCGAACTGCAGCAGACGGGCTTCGGCCTCGCCGTTGCGGTCCTGCTCGACGCGACTATCGTCCGCTCGATTCTCGTCCCGGCCAGCATGCAGCTCCTGGGTGCGAAGAACTGGTACTTCCCGGCCTGGCTCGAATGGCTGCCGAAGCTTTCAGTCGAAGGCCCGGCCCACAAGGCCGCCGACCCGGTGGCCGTCCCCAGCTACGGCTCGTTCGACTACGAATACGCCCCCGGCGCCGCCGGCGGCGAGTGACTCGAACCGCGGCCCACACCGAAAGGCGCCCCCTCCATACGGAGGGGGCGCCATTGCGCTACTCGGAAGTTGGAAGACCAAGACGACGCTGCCCGAACGAGTCAGCTGGCGCGAATCCGTTCGCAGTCCCGCCGCGTGTAATCCTTGGGATGTGAGTGAGGCACGGAACCATTAGGGAGCACGACCTCATGTACGGTTCCGATGTGTTGGCCATTCGCGGTCTGGAGCTTGACGATTTTTGAGCGGCCGCCTGCGTACCGAGGATTACGAGCCATCGTGGAATGTGCGACTATTTCTACGAAGAGGCCTTCCGCCCGCTTGCGGTCCATTTCCGCGGCGACCCATTCGGCCTCAAGTTCGTCCGAGGTGACCTCATCCATGGCCGCATCCCTGATCTCGTTGTTGACGCTTACCGAGGCGGACGTGCAGCGGAGTATCGGTTCGATGATCGATAAGCGCACGCGGCCTGACGCGATCGCTGACTACGTGGCGTCCATCGACTGGAGTGGATGCACGGGGGACGAACCTGCTGCGAAGCTCCTTGGGGCGATTGAGCACCTTTCGACGGAGTTGACCGAGTCAGACATAGATGAGCCAGTCTTCTGGGAGTCGCTGCAGGAGTTGGTTTCGCGGCCGACGGTACGGTCGGGCTAGGCCCGAACATCGCGCAACCCTTCTCGAACACGCAATCTCACTTCGAAGCGGCTTAACCAAACGACCTTCCCTGCAATGACGTTAACCAGATTCGCGCCGGCGCGAATAATGGGATCTGGGTCGTCAATGGCCGAACCTGACATCACAGCCTCGAACTGGGTCGCGAAGGATGCGCCGGCAAGGGCACGCACGATCTCGGTGCACTCGTCGTTCCTGGTTCGCCACTCTCCTATCCGCTGCGCATGCCCCTGTGCATCGGAGGGCAGAGCTGGCTCCAAGAAGTGCTCCTTCGCAAAGCGGATCTTGAGTTGGATGACTTCAGAGTCTCGCACTACCGAAACCCCTGCCTCACCCGCACTTGTTGTAGAAGCACTGGACGCACTGCAGGCAGCCTTCCTGGTAGATGAGGACCGAGCCGCATTCGGGGCAGCCGACGCCGGAGGCCACGGCTTCACCGTTCTTCTTCGGGAAGCCGTCCACGCCGGTGCTGGGCACGAGTTGGTCGACGGGGATCAGCGTCGGCTGGATCGAGGCGCGAGCGCCGTCAAACTTGAGCTCCAGCCAGCGGAAGACGTAGTCGACGATGCTCGTGGCGAGCGGGATCTGTTTGTTGCTGGTCGGGCCGCTGGGTTCAAAGCGCGAGTTCTTCAGCTTGCTGGCCAGCTCGCTCAGCGGAACGCCGTACTGCAGCGAGTAGCTCGTGAGCATCGCCACGGTGTCCATCAGGCCGCTGACCGTCGAACCCTGCTTGTTGACGTTGATGAACACTTCGCCCGGCGTCCCGTCGTCGAAGAGGCCGACGGTCATGTAGCCTTCCTGCTCGCCAACGCGGAACTTGTGGGTGATCGCCTGGCGCTCGTCGGGGAGCTTGCGGCGGATGGGGCCGGACGGCTGCCGGAGCACGAGTGCCTGCGCCGCCTCGATCGCTTTCTGCGCCTCGGTCTGGTCGTCCGCCTTGTCGGCGTACTTCAGCACCTGGAGGTCACGAGAGCCATCGCGGTAGATGGTGATGCCGTTGCAGCCGGTCTCGTAGGCGAGTTCGTAGGCCTTGCGCACATCGTCGACCGACGCCTCGTTGGGGAAGTTGATCGTCTTGGAGACGGCGTTGTCGGTTCCCTCCTGGAAGGCCGCCTGGGCGCGCACGTGCCACTCGGGCGCGATGTCGATCGCGGTCACGAATACGCGATTCGCCCAGTCCGGCA
>CAYYSD010000041.1:0-1191 GCA_964474285.1 uncultured Anaerolineaceae bacterium
ACTGTGGGCCGAATACGAACGCCTGAAGGCTGCGGAGCTGTACGACGCCGCCGGCAAAGTGCTCGGCCTGATTGAACCCATCAGCGACAACGAGTGGCTCAAGATCCTCCACACCGCGCCGTTAGATGACGAACCCGTTTCAGCCGACGAACGGCGGTCCCTCGACGAACTCCACGCGGCCCTCGGCCGGATCCCGGACCAACGGGCCGGGTGAAGCGCCAGGTATTTTGGTACCAGGTTGCCGTGGAAGGCATCGCCCAGCTCTCAGCGAGGAACGCGAAACAGGCGACGCGAATCCTGGTGGCGGCCCGCGAATTTGGCAACGTCGGGCGCGGAGATGCCAGGAAGCTCCAGGGATCCGACGAATGGCGGCTCAGGGTTGGAGACTGGAGGGTGTTGTTCGTGCTCCACGGCGACGCGGTGTACATCTCATCCATCTCCGACCGCCAGAACGCCTACCAGTAGGTCAGCCTACTTCACCAGCGACTCGACGATGGCCGCGGCGTTCGACGCCGCGTCGCCCATCGCCGCGATGGACGCCGCCGCCTCGCGCGACTTCGCCCGGTAGCCCTGGTCCCCCAGCATCGTCATCACCGCCCCTGCGATCTCCGAAGGCGATGACTCCAGCGAAAGGTGCAGCCCGAGACCCAGCGCCGCCACCCGCTGCGCGTTGAACGGCTGGTCTCGCCCGAGCGGGATGCACAGCTGCGGCACCCCGTGCGACATCGCCCGCGCCACGCTGCTGTGCCCAGCGTGCGTGATCATCAGTTCCGCCCTCGGCAGCACCTGGTCGTGCGAAAGCCACGGCAGCACCGTCACGTTTTCGGCACCCGGCAACGCCCCCAAATCCACACCCGGCCCGGCGCCTATCAACCCCCTCACCGGCAGCCCACCCAACGCCTCGATGACGCGCCCCAGCAATTCCTCCTGCCGCTCCATGTAGGTGGAACTCAAGCCGACCACAACGATCGGGCTTGAGCTGGTCTCGAGCAGATCTGCCACTCCGGGATCGTCGGCAGGGGCGCCTTCGAATATCGGCCCCACGTACCGCCACTGGGGCGATTCAGGAATCACTTCAGGGTCCAGCAACGGGGTGCTTGCCACGACCCGCACTCCCGAGCGTCGTATGAGCTCCGGCACTGAAGCCTCCGCGTCGAGCCCTTCACGAGCGCGGACTTCATTGATCTGAGA
>CAYYSD010000041.1:1201-21786 GCA_964474285.1 uncultured Anaerolineaceae bacterium
AAAGCCCAGCGCACCGACCACGTGAACAAGTACGGCGCTTGGCAGACTCATTGCTTCGGCGGCCGCGAGAGGACTCAACAGCGCCTGGTCGATCACCGCGACCTGAGGGGTCAGTTGCGCCACGGCGTGCCGGAAGTCCACGGCGTATCCCGGGTCTGACCGCATCTGGGTGACGCGCCGCTGCTCCTCTTCGACGGGAAGCCGTTCGATGGCCTTTGGGACGATCGCGTGCGCGAGCGGAAAGAAGTCGATCCCCTGACGTTGGATTGCGGGACGCAGGGCATCCGGCGCGAGGCAGTGGACCTGGTGCCCACGCCGCACAAGCTCAGCGCCGAGCCCGAGCATCGGAGGCACCGCCCCGCCTCCGTCCCACGACACCAACAGGACCCTCATCGCGCACCTCGCACGCGGGAATCACACGTATGACGGAACGCGGACTCTACCGGGCCACCCATATGTCGTCAATGAGATACCCGCGCAGCGACCGAGCGACGGCCACCGAGACCACGAGACGCAACCAGCAGCCTGCGAAACGGCTCGGCGCGCCAAGCCTACCCCCAGCGACTCCACGATGTCCGGCGCGTTCGACGCCGCGTCGCCCATCGCCGCGATGGACGCGGCCGCCTCGCGCGACTTCGCCCGGTAACTCTCGTCTCCCAGCATCGTCATCACCGCCTGCGCGATCTCCGACGGCGTTGACTCCAGCGAAAGGTGCAGCCCGAGTCCCAGCGCCGCCACCCGCTGCGCGTTGAACGGTTCGAGACCGCGCCGCTGACGGGGAAGCGTCCACGCCGGGAAGCGCACCCTGCATTGCTGCATATGCCAATCCGCCAACAACGCGGACGAGGGCGGCCCGAGGCAACTCCAGATCCTGCGCGGCGTTCATTGCGCCAACGAGGGAATCATCGATGACAACCGCGTCGGGCCTGCGCCGCCCCGCCTCATCGCGGAGGTCCAGCCCATAGGAAGGCCCGTTCCACAGCTCCTGGATGAGCGGCCACCCTTCCGCCGATGGAATCCGGGCTGCCGCACTCCGCTCCGGGGCATGCTTCGTCGGGACGAACGCGATTCCCGCCCGCTCCACGCCAGGCTGCATCGCGCGCGGACCCAGGCACCGGACCGCGTGCCCGCGCCGCACCAGTTCCGTGCCAAGCCCCAGCATCGGCGGCACCGAACCCCCGCCGTCCCAGGAGACCAGCAGGACGTCCGTGGCAACCTCCTGCCGTATACCGCCAGCCCGCAATCGGAATGTGCGCGCGAGGCTACCGTGGCCCGCCAGAGTGGGTCAACCTCGCTCACGCGAACCCCCGTCCCATGCAGGCCCCCTTCCACATCTCAAACTGCAAAATAAACGCCGCGGACACATTCCATTGACAATTTCTGCACCCCGGGTACTTACCAGCCGGGTCAACAAGGTATACGCTACGTGAATCTGAGAGTGTCGAGGTATAGGCATATGGCTATCGCAGGAGCCCCAATGAGCGTCGGCGACGAGGTCATCTCCTCCGCCAGTGCCATCCACCACAACCTGTCCGTGCCTGTCCTCTACGAACATGCGGTACGCCGCCAGGAAGGAAAGCTCCTCCAGGGCGGCACGTTCGCCGTCTTCAGCGGCGAACGCACCGGCCGCAGCCCGAAGGACAAGTACGTCATCAAGGCCCCCGGCATCTCAGAACTCGTCTGGTGGGGCGACCACAACCAGGCCCTCAGCGTCGACACCTTTGAGCACCTCCGCAAGCGCACACTCGAATACCTCCGCGGCCGCGAACTCTACGTCCAGGACTGCGTTGTCTCCCAGGACCCGAATCACCGTCGCACCGTCCGCGTGATAACCGAACAGGCCTACCACAGCCTATTCGCCCGCACGATGTTCATCCCCAGCCAGCCCCTTGCGGACGGCGAGCAGCCGCGGCTGACCATCCTCCACGCCCCCTTCCTCCAGCTCGGCGGCGAATCCGACGGCATCCGCAGCGACGCCGTCGTCGCGCTCCACCTCACCGAGGGCATCATCCTCATCGCCGGGACCGCCTATGCCGGCGAAATGAAGAAGGCCGTCTTCACGGCGATGAACTACTACCTCCCCCTCGATGGCGTCCTTTCGCTCCACTCCGCCGCCAACGTCGATCCCAAGACGGGCAAGACGGCCGTCTTCTTCGGCCTTTCCGGAACCGGCAAGACCACCCTCAGCACGGACCCCGAACGCCTCCTCATCGGCGACGACGAGCACGCCTGGACCGAAGAAGGCATCTTCAACATCGAAGGCGGCTGCTACGCGAAAGTCATCAAGCTTTCCCACGCCGCTGAACCCGACATCTTCGAGCAGACCACGGAGTTCGGCACGATCCTCGAAAACGTCATCTTCGACGAGCACACCCGCGACGTGGATCTCGACAACGACTCGGTCACCGAGAACACGCGCGGCAGCTATCCGCTCGGCTCCCTCCAGCACGTCTACGATGGCCAGGTCGCCCCGCACCCGAGCCATGTCATCCTCCTCACCGCCGATGCCTTCGGTGTGCTCCCGCCCGTCGCAAGGCTCACCAACGCCCAGGCCCTCTACCACTTCCTCAGCGGCTACACCTCCAAGCTGGCCGGCACCGAGCATGGCGTCACCGAGCCGCAGCCGAACTTCAGCTCCTGCTACGGTGCCCCCTTCATGGCGCTCAATCCCACCGTCTACGCCGAGCTCCTCCAGCAGCGCCTGGATATGACAGGCGCCCAGGTGTGGCTGGTCAACACCGGCTGGGTCGGAGGTGCCTATGGCGTCGGCAAGCGCATCGCCATCCAGGAGACGCGCAAGATGGTCCGCGCCGTCCTCAATGACAGTCTCGCCCACGTCAGCTTCCGCAAGGACACCGTCATGGGCTTCGACGTGCCGACCGCATGCCCCGGCGTCGATTCCGGCCTCCTCGACCCGCGCCTCGCCTGGAGCGACAAGGAAGCCTATGACCGCAGCTACAACTCCCTTGCGGCCCAGTTCAACAGGAACTTCGCCCAGTTCCGCGACCTGGTGACGCCCGAGGTCGCCGCCGCCGGTCCATGAACGCCCGTCATCCGGCGTGATTCCCAGCGCGGTCAATCGCATCGATTGACCGCGTTTGTGTTTGCTTCACACGTTCGAAACGTCTCAGGAACGGCGGCGTAACACACCCGGGCTATCATCTCTGTTGGCGAAAGCAGAGGGGGATACCCATGGCAGCCTATCGTTCCATCCGCATCCAGATGCCCGACCGCCCGGGAGCGCTCTCCGCAGTGAGCACAGCCCTCGCCGTCCACGGCGTGAACATCGTCCGCCTGGATGTCGTCTCCTCCGACGAATCGATGGTCGTCGACGACCTCCTCTTGCAGGCAAAGAGCCAGGAGGACATCGGCGCCGCCCTCGGCAGCTTCCAACCCGATGTCACCGTTCGCACCTTCGATGAGCACATCGGCGACCCCGTCATCGAGATGGGCGTCGGACTTGCCGCAGTCGCGGCGGCGGCGGATCTCCCGGAGGCACGCCAGGCCGCAGCGGATGGCGCCCGCAAGATCGCTCGCGGCGACGTCGCCGCAATGACTCGCGCGTTGCCCACCGGCGGCCACGAAATCCTCGCCGGCCCCGCGGGCCTTCCCATGATCTACCCAAACGAACCCTTCACCGGCCGCTGGGTGAACCAGCGCGCACAGCCCGTGGCCTTCCCTTCCGCTCCATCGTGGGCGCCTGAAGCGTTCCAGAAGCGCCTCAACGCATCCTGGGTCGCGCTGGCCCCGTCCGGTCCGTTCGATGTGCTCATCGTCGCTCGAAAGCTCAGCATCCCCTTCCTGCCGGGAGAACTTGAACGCCTCGCCGTCTTCGCGGACGGCACTTCATCCATCCTCGGCGGCCGCGGCGACAGGCCACACTACGTTTCCCTCCCGGTCGGCACCGAAGAACCGCCGCCACCGCGCCATGTGCGAGTCTCCGGACAGGTCGAAGTCGCCTAGGCCGGCAACGTCCGCTTAAAGCACCCGGACCAGCGCCTCCACCACCCGCGCGCAGTCCAACATCTCCGGGATAACCAGGTATTCATCCTTGGTGTGCTGGTTGTATCCGCCGCGGCCAATGACCACACTGCTGATGCCATGCCCCCGGAACACGTTGCCGTCCGTGCCGCCGCCAACGGGGTGCGGGTCCGGCTGCATCCCCATTCCGCGCAGCACCCCGAACAGCAGGTCCGCGGCCGGGTCACCGGGTTCGAGCTTGTATCCCGGGTAGCCCATGTGGAAGCTCGACTCGATGCGCGCCCCGGGATGCCGCTGCCGCACCTCGTCAAGGTGGTCCTTCGCCCGGGATACAAGCGTCTCCACCTTCTCGAACTCCATGCTCCGCATCTCACCCTCCACCCGGCAGTTCTCCGGGACGGCGTTGCGAACCAGCCCCCCATGGATGGTGCCGACGTTGCCCGTGGTCTCGAAGTCGATCCGGCCCTGCGGCATTCCCAACACCGCCTCGGCCGCGATCGTGATCGCCGGGATGCCCTTCTCGGGCTCCACGCCCGCGTGCGCGGCCTTGCCCTGCACGTCGATGCTGTACACGTAGTGATAGGGCGCCTGCCCCTGCACGCTCGAAGGCGGTCCGCCGCTGTCGATAACGATAGCGACGGTCGCGGAGATGCGGCTGTAGTCCATGTTCGTCGCGCCAACGAGCCCAATCTCCTCTCCCCGGCTGATCGCAACCTCGATCGTCCGCCGCGGCACCGCGTCCTCCAGCACGGACTGGATGACCTCCAGGATCACGGCGCAGCCGGCCTTATTGTCGGCCCCAAGGATGGTCGTCCCGTCGGAGCGGATGATGTCCGGGCCATCCCACGTCGGCTGGATCCCTCGCCCGGGTTCGACCGTGTCCATGTGCGCCGACAGCAAGATCGCTTCCCCCTCGCCGTGGATGCGCCCGAGGACGTTGCCGTGCGCGTCCTGCGAAGCATCGAGCCCGAGCGCCACGAGGCGCCGGACCAGGATGTCCGCGATCGCATCTTCCTCACCGGACGGCGAATCGATGGCCACGAGGTCGAGGAAGGTCTGAACGATGCGTTCGCGCGTGATCATCGATGGGCTCCTGTGTAGTGGAGCAAGGATACGGGATCCGCGATGAAGGGACGCCTGCGGGCCTGTACTCGACAAGAGCTTCTTCCGCTGGCACCATCCCGTCCCATGACAGGATCAGGCATGATAGGTTCACGCAGCTTCGGGTTCGTGAGGTCCCCAAACATCCGCCACCTCGGGGGTTACGCCACTCGCTCGGGACGACTCACCAGTTCGCGATTCGTCCGCGGTTCCAGTCTCCACCGGCTCGAAGCCCGGGATATCGCCGAGATTCGCGGCTATGGGATCACCTGTGTTGTTGACCTGCGCTCTCGTACCGAGCGAGAGCGAGACCGATCGCCCCAGCTCGCTGACTACGGTATCACGCTGCTTGAACTGGAGGTGCTCGCCGAAGACGCGTCGCCCCTCGCGCTGGGCAGGAAGTTCGAAGGTCACGCCGCTTTATACCGGCGGATGCTCGACACTGGCGGGGCGGCGTTTGGCGTGCTCGTCGACACGATAGCGAGGAGTGACGGGGGCGTGATGTTCCATTGCGCAGGCGGCAAAGATCGGACAGGGGTAGCGGCGGCGCTGCTTCTGGACATCGCAGGCGTTGACCCCGCCACGATCATCGCGGACTACGCGGTCTCCGCGGACCTGCTCGCCGGGGATCTGGAACGGATTGTGTCGACACTCGTGGCAAGGGGAGCGTCCGAAGAGACCGCCCGCGCGGTCACAGGCAGCCCGGCCGTAGCGATGCGAACGACACTGAACTACATCTACGATCAGTGGGGCTCGTCCGAAGGCTATATGGCGTCGCTCGGAATCGAGACAGGGACGGTAGATCGGGCGAGGAGTCGCCTCCTGGGCGACTGAGGCCTGGCCGCCAGCCCTGGCGGTCACTCGTCTCTGTGACGACAGTTGTGCCCTTACAAAGGTGGAGTCGTTGCCTCCCTTAGCACACGGCTAACGCACCCTCGCGATCATGAAAACATGCCGACAGTTGCTCCACGAACCCTGGCCAACCGCCACTTCACATTCCACGACTCTCCGAACATCCGTCATCTCGGCGGATACCCCACCGCGTCCGGGCGCATCACCAGCGACCACGTCGTCCGCGGCGCAAGCCTCCACCGCCTGCACGCCCCGGAGCTCCAGGAGCTGCACGACCACGGCGTACGCACGATCATCGACCTCCGCTCCGAACAGGAACGTACGCGCGACGTGAGCCCCGACACTCGCGCCATCGGCATCGAGCGAATCGAGGCGCCCGTCTTCACATCCGACGCCTCCCCGGCGGGGTTCGATTCGAACTTCTCCGGCTATGCGCCCGTCTACCGTAGCTTTCTCGATAGCGGCCCCGCAGCCTTTCGCACCATCCTCGCCGCCATCGCCAGCACCGATGGCGGCGTCATGTTCCATTGCTCAGTGGGCAAGGACCGGACAGGTGTGGCCGCGGCCCTCCTGCTCGACCTCGCCGGTGTGGATGCCCACATTATCGTTGCCGACTACGCCGAGTCCGCAACCCACATCGCACCGCGAGTCCAGGAGTGGCTGCCTCGCATGCAAGAGCGCGGCATCCCCGAAGATCGCGCCCGCGCGATCCTCGATTCGCATCCGGAAGCGATGGAGTCCACGCTCCGCTGCATCCACGAGCGCTGGGGCTCGAGCTCCTGCTCCTTCGAGTCCAATGGCCTCAGCCGCGACGTGATCCGTACAGCCCGCACTCGCCTGATCGCCGCGATTTAGGCTCCCAGACCGCTCCGCTCCTCCGCGTTACACTCTGCCCGTGCCAGAACTGCCCGAAGTCGAAACCATCCGTCGAGACCTGGAGCCCCTGGTCGTCGGGCGCCAGGTGTGCGCGGTCGATGTCGACGAAGGCACCATCCACCTGCTCGCTGGCGGGTTGCCCCTCGAGGCCCTCAGGTTCGAACTGGTCGGCCGCCGGTTCGCATCGCTCGGACGCCGGGGAAAGTACTTGCTCTTAGAGTTGGACGACGGCCGCTGGCTCGTGGCCCACCTGCGCATGACCGGCCGCATGGTCTGGCGGCGCTCCGATGCTCCGGCCGAGCCCTACGAGCGCGCCCGCCTGGTCCTCGACGACGGCCACGACCTTCGCTGGTCCGACCTGCGCAAGTTCGGAACCTGGCGCATCCTCGACGATCTCGCCCCGCTACTGGCGAAGCTGGGACCCGAACCGATCGACCAGGACTTCGGCTTCACGCAGTTCCGCGACGCGCTCAAAGGCCGGACAGCTCCCGTCAAAGCCGTCCTCCTGGACCAGCGCCGGATGGCTGGGCTCGGCAATATTTATGTCGATGAAGCGCTCTTCCAGGCGCGCATCCGGCCCGACACCCCCGCCGGCGAGATCTCCGCGCCGGCCCTCAAGCGCCTCCACGCCGCCTGCCGCGAAGTGCTCGAGCGCGGCATCGAGAACCGCGGCGCCAGCTTTAAGGACTACGTCGATGGCCAGGGCGAACCGGGCCGCCAGCACATGTTCGTCCGGGTTTTCCGGCGCACCGGCAAGCCCTGCTACGTCTGCGGGACCCCCATCCAGCGCACAGTCGTCGGTGGTCGCAGCACCCACTTCTGCCCCCACTGCCAGCCCCGCCCCCGCCGCTCAAGGCCGATGTGACTCCGTCACACAGCCTCGCGAGTCCCGCTCCCGTGAGCCACGAGCGGGAACGGCCTGAGGATGGGGTCCGCCGTCGCATCGTCAGACTTTGCCCGCAGCACCGGGGCACGGGCCCCGCTTGCGCAATTCCGTCACTCCGAGAGACAAGCCTCCCTCTCCCGTGAGGCACGAGCGGGGGAGGGCCGGGGAGGGGGCCCTGCCTAATACCCCTTCTCACCGCGCCAGCGCGTGATCCATTCCGTGTGGGCCGCCTCATGCGTGCTCCGCAGCGCCGCTTCCCCGAAGAGCGTCCCATCGAGTCCCCTCGGCGTCGCCGCCCGAATCGCCTCGTTGAATGAAGCGCGCGAGTTCTCCAACTCCCACATCACCTGCGCCAGCGACATCCCTTTGCGGAGGTCGTAACTGAGGTCGTTATAGACGACGACCTGCTCTTCCGACATCCGCCAGCCCGAATCATGCCCGGCCGAGATCCGCCGCACCTCCTGCGCCCGCATGTCATCCCAGAGGGCCAGGTGCGCCAGGTGGTCCTTCACCGACCACCCGTCCAGCGTTGGCTCGGTCATCTGCGACTCAGAAAGCCCCTGGATCGCGGCCAGGATACCCACGCGCATCGCCTGAAAGTGCGCCAGCAGCGCCTCTCGGTCCTCGATCACTGGTGTCCCTCCTCGAGGAGAAATTAGACCCTTCGCGACCGCAACGCCAGCATGGTCAGCGTACTGGTGAACGCTCCGAGGCCCCCGATGGCGGCCGCACCCTTCAGCAGCTCCACGCCGTCCCACCCTCCGGTGATGAGGCCGCGCATGCTCCCCAGCATGTAGGTCACGGGGTTCATCCGCGCCACCACTTCGAGCCACGTCGCGAAAACATCAAGCGGGGCGAATGTGGGAGCCAGGAACAGGAGCGGGAAAAAGATGATGAAGCCCGCCTGCGCCGCCTGCGGCGAGCCTGTCTTCAGCGCGATAGCCATGCCGATCCCGGAGTACGCGAGGGCGAACCCGCCCGTCAACGCAAGGAGCACCACCGCGCCCACCGGCCCGGTTTCGAAGCCAGATCCATACGCAACGGCCAGCAGGATGATGACGGCCGACAGCACCACCGCCTTGATGCAGTCTGCCAGCATCCGCGCGAACACGATCGCAAAGCGCGACGTGGAGGTGAGCAGGAGCTTCTCGAAGTACCCGGACTGGATGTCCACGGTCATCGCCAAGCCCGACCCGCTTGCCACGCCCGCCGCGCCCTGGAGCAGCGCGACCGGCACCTGGAAGCCCTTGTAGTCTGCGATGCCAAATGCCTCGGCTGCCACTTCGCCGACAGCGCCCACCGTGACCACGTAGAAGAAGATCGGGATGAACGCGTTGATGGCCTCGTTCGCGGGCTGGCGCAGCGATTCCCGCAGCGCCCGGCTCGTCAGCAGCCAGGTGTCGGTGGTCAGTCTCATGCTCCTGCTCCCTTCGGTTCGTGGCCATCTTCCATGTAGTGCCCCGTCGCGCGGAGGAACACGTCATCAAGCGTGGGGTGCGTGAGACGAAGCTCGGCCATCGCCAGGTTCGCGTCGTCGAGAGCGCGGACCACCGTCGCCACGGCGGCAGCCCCGTTGCGGATGTACACCACCGCCTGGTCTCCCGCGATGCGCACATCCTCGACGCCTTCCACGGCGCGCAGCACAGCCTCCGCCCGCGGAGCCACTCCGTCGCCAAAGCTCAACGTGATCGCGTCGGCGCCGATGGATGACTTGAGTTCCGCGGGCGACCCCGACACCACGATCCTGCCCTTGTCCATGATCGCCACATCGTCTGCGATGCGGTCCGCCTCCTCCAGGTACTGCGTCGTGAGGAAGAACGTGACGCCGGATTGTTGATTGAGCTCCAACACGTAGCGCCATACTGCGTCGCGCGTGATGGGGTCCAGGCCCGTCGTCGGCTCGTCGAGGAAGACAATCCGTGGTTGATGGACGAGTGCACAGGCCAGGTCGAGGCGTCGCTTCATGCCTCCGGAATATCCGCTCACCTTGCGCGCCGAAGCCTCAGCCAGGTCGACCACTTCCAGCAGCCGGTCCACGCGTTTGCGCGCTTCGGGACCGGAAAGGCCGAACAGCCGCGCCTGGAGCGTCAGCACCTCGCGGCCCGTCTGCAGTTCATCGAGCCCGACCTCTTGCAGCGCCACGCCCGCGACCTTCCGGACGCCTGCCGGGTCCGCGAGCACGTCAATCCCGCCGACGCTGGCGGTTCCGCTCGTAGGCCGCAGAAGCGTGGTCAGCATCCGAACCGTCGTCGTCTTCCCCGAGCCGTTCTGGCCCAGGAACGCGAAGATCTGGCCTTCGGGAATGTCAAGGTTGATTCCATCAACCGCTCGAATATCCGGTGGAAAATGTTTGACGAGATTGTGAGCAACAACTGCTTGCACAAAGAACTCCTGCCTGGGGCGTCCAGGCAGTATTCGGGCCGCAGATCAAAGGTCCAAGAGGGGCATGGCGTCATTGCTGACACCTTGCTGTCAGCAGTGTTCCGCAATGAACTCGCGCTCCTGACATCGTTGTGTCAGTGCCTAGAACATGAACTCCCCGCCGTTCACGTGGATCACCTGGCCCGTCACATACTTGCCACTCTCGCCCGCCAGGTAGAGGCACGCCTGCGCGATGTCCTCCGGCTCGCCCGCCGACTTGATCGCCAGGCGGTCCATCATGGCCTCACGATTCAGATGCGCGTACTGCGAGGGGTCGCGCACCGTTCGAATGGCGCCGGGAGCGACGGTGTTCGCCGTGATGCCGTGAATCCCGTACTCCCGCGCGATCGCCTTCGACAGCGCGTGCATCCCTGCCTTCGCCGTCATGTTGTGCGCTCGCTCGGAAATGTGCCCCGTCCAGCCGTCATAGCCCGAGATGTTGATCACTCTGCCCCACCCGGCTTCGCGCATGGCGGGGATGGCGTAGTGCGCGAGGAAAAACGCGGAGCCCAGGTTCGTCTCCATCACCTGCCGCCAGTCCTCGATCGTGATCTCCTCAAAGCGCTGCCGTTTCCGCACGCCCACATTTGAAACGATGATGTCGACCTTCCCGAATGCCGCCCGGGCTGCTGCCACCATCGCCGACACCTCGTCCGGCTTCGAAACGTCCGCCATCACGCCGATCGCCTTGCCCCCGGCGCCGGCGATCTCAGCAACGACGGCGTCCACTGCGTCGCCGTCGGCATGCCCGTTGACCACCACGTCTGCTCCCTCGGCTGCGAAGCGCAGCGCGATGGCGCGCCCGATATTCCGGCCCGACCCCGTCACGATCGCCGTATGCGTGGCGAGACGCCCTTCGCTACTCATTGACGCATGCGTGGAGGGAGCTCTCGAGGTGCGCCTCCATCGCGACCAGCGTCGCGTCGAAGTCGAAGTCCCGGTCCAGCAGCCACTGGTAGGCCGCCCCGCGCAATACGCCCACCACCATCCCCGCCGTCGCCGCCGGATCGATATCCGGCCGTACCGACCCGTCGTCGATTCCCCGGACGAGCAGCTCCTCGAAGTTGCGACGCTGGCTGGAATGCAGGTGCCGCATGCGGTCCGCGAGCGCCGCCGGCGTCGGCTTCAACGCCTCAAACATGAGCGTGTACAGCGCCCGCATCGCCATTGGATCCCGTCGCAGGCTGGTTCGAATCGCGTCGATCATGTCCCGGACGCCTTCGAAGCCCGCCTTGCTGTTCAATATGGGCGAGATCTCCTGCTTGCTCCACTCCTTCACCGTGCGGTCCAACAGTGCCTGGATCATTCCCTCTTTCGAACCGAACCGCCGCGTCACCAACCCATGGCTATATCCAGCGCGCTTCCCGATAGCGGCGAGCGTCGTTCGCTCATACCCAACCTCCGCGATCAGTTCCGCGGATGCCCTCAGCAGTCTGCTGGTCGAAAGGCGTGAACGGGCCTGCTTGAGCTGGACTCCCGCAACTTCCCCCTCAAGGACACTCTCCGCCTCCGAAACCACCATGCCTGCTCCTCTATACGCCTGCGTTTGTTGTCAGCAACATACTTTTGATGGCAGGATACGGGCAAGTCGCCGGGAATCCCATGTTCCGGGCGAACTATTCTGGCCAGGGAGTTTAAGCTCGACATGGTTTCCAGGTACCGGAGGGGAATCCCAACCAGTGGCGTAAGGCCGTCCTTCGCCGACTCCCGCCTTTCCCGAAGGCGGCTCATCTCTTCTGCCGGAGCGGCCGGCGCGGGTGCTGCTGGTCTCGCGCTCGTCGGCTGCGGCGATGATGACGAATCAGGCGACATATCGGGAATCGCGACCGCTACACCCGCTGCGGGTGCTTCGCCTACTGCGGCCGATCCCTTCGCGGGGGCCGTCAAAGGCGGAACCTACCGCGTGGACCTCACGGGCGATCCACCAACAATCGACCCTTATGGCAACACCAGCTTCAACACCAAGGGTTTCGCGGCCTACGTCTACAGCCGCCTCTACAAGTACCAGGCAGGCCCCGGGATCAAAGGCGCGGACGTGAAGCCCACGCCCGACATCGCTGAAAAGGCTGAATCCTCGCCGGACGGACTGAAGTGGACGGTCACACTGCGCCAGGGCGCGAAGTTCCACAACGTTGCCCCGGTGAACGGCCGCGCCGTTACCACCGACGACGTGAAGTTCTCCTGGGGCCGGGCCACCGCCAAGGTCAACACCAACGCCGCCCAGTTCGCTTTCGTCGACAAGATAGAGTTCCCGGATGCGCGCACAATCGTGTTCTCCCTGAAAGAACCCAACGTCGCATTCCTCGACGTCCTCTCCGATGCGAACCTCCTCTGGGTCATGCCCACAGAATCGGACGGCAAATTCAACCCGGCCACGGCCGCGGTTGGCTCAGGTCCGTGGATCTTCGATAGCTACACAGCCTCCGTCGGCATGAAGTTCAAGAAGAACCCGGAGTGGTATGTCGCCGGCTTCCCGCTCATGGATGGCGTCGACGTCTCCATCTCAACGGAGTACGCCAATCGCCTTGCGCAGTTCCGCGCCGGGAACACCGACACAGCTGGCATCAACGCGGCCGACCTCGCCGATGTGAACAAGCAGAACAAGGACATCGTCCTCGTCGGCGAACTGAGCCAGCAGACGAGCTACCTCTACTTCGATGCCGACGCCGGCGCCCCCTGGCGCGATGCGCGCGTGCGCCAGGCCATTTCGATGGCCATCGACCGCGATGGGCTGAACGAACTGGCGTTCGAAATCAAGAAGCTCAAGGCCGCCGGTATCGCCGTAGTAGACAACTGGAACAACTTCATCCCCGCCGGCATGACCCGATGGTGGCTCGACCCCAAGTCACCGAAACATGGCGATAGCGGAAAGTTCTTCCAGTACAACGTTGCCGAAGCGAAGAAACTGTTGACGGCGGCGGGCTTCGCAAACGGGTTCGACATCAAGTTCCAGTATGCCGGCAACCGCTATGGCAAAGACTTCAACGACATGGCCGAGGCCCAGGGCAACTTCCTCCAGGCGCTCGGGCTCAAGGTCCAGATCGAAGTCCAGGACTACAACACCGTCTACATCAACCAGACGTCGGTCGGGAACTTCAAGGGCCTCGCCTTTGGCCCCGAAACCCCCTTCCCGGAAGTCGGCGGCTATGTGCTGCGGAACTTCACGGATAACCCCAAGAACCGCGGGAAGATCAACGACGCTGCCATCACCAGGCTGGTTGCGGATCAGCAGCGGGAATCCAGCGAAGAGAAGCGTCGCGAGATGCTCCACGAAATCCAACGCCTCAACGCGGCTCAGATGTACTACATCTCGAGCCAGTACCGGGCCTCGACGAACTGGACCGGGCACCAGCCCTGGGTCAAGGGTGGCGACACCTTCCTGACCACCGGCTTCGGCAGCCCGACGGAGACATATCCGTATCGCTGGAAGACCAGGCAAAGCTAATCTACGTACCCCGGTCCCGGTGGGTGCCAGTAGGCGCCCACCTGGGACTCCCCATCACACATTTCGACCGACGAAGGAGTCCGCAATGAGCGAGGCCAACCCGGCCACGTCCGTCCCCGTCACACGCGCTGTGGCAAACATCGCATCGAGCCTTACGTACAGCGAGCTTCCCGCCGACGTGGTCTACCTCGCCAAGCAGTGTTTCCTAGATTGGCTCGGCGTCACCCTCGCTGGATCGCGCGAGCCCCTGACACAGATCCTCCGCGACGAGGTCACCGAGCAGGGCGGGCACCCGCAGGCGACCCTCGTCGGCACCACGGACCGTGTCTCCATCCAGCAGGCCGCGCTCGTGAATGGCGCCGCCTCCCACGCCCTCGATTACGACGACGTCCACCAGGCGATGTCCGGCCATCCAACCGTGCCCGTCGTCCCCGGCCTCCTGGCCCTCGCCGAGCAGCGCGGCGCCAGCGGCAAGGATTTCATCACCGCCTTCGTAGCGGGCTTCGAAGCCGAGTGCCGCGTCGGCCTTCTCGTCAGCCCCGGTCACTACGGCCTTGGCTTCCACGCCACAGGCACCCTCGGTACATTCGGCTCCGCTGCCGCCTGCGCCTCCCTCCTCAACCTCAACGAAGACCAGTGGCTCAACGCCATGGGCATCGCCGCTGCCCAGGCCGCCGGGCTGAAGTCCATGTTCGGCACCATGTGCAAGCCCTTCCACGCCGGCAAAGCAGCCGCCAACGGCCTCCTGGCCGCATCGCTGGCAAGCCGCGGCTTCACGAGCAACACCGAGGCGCTCGAAACAGAACAGGGCTTCGCCGCCACCCAATCCCGTAACTTCAACCCGGACCGCGCACTCGCCGGCACGAGCACGGGCTTCGCCATTCGCGGCGTCCTCTTCAAGTACCACGCTGCCTGCTACGGCACCCACTCCTCGATCGAAGGCATCCTGAAGCTCAAGGAAGAGCACCACCTGGAGCCGGGCGATGTCGCGGCGATCGAACTTCGCGTTCCCGTCGGTGCCCTCGCGATGTGCAACATCCACGAGCCGAAGACGGCGCTGGAAGGCAAGTTCAGCCTGCGCTTCACATCGGCCCTCGCGCTCGGACCCGGCGACACGCAGGAGACATCGTTCACCGATTCCCGCGTGCTGGAACCCGACCTTGTAGCAATCCGCGACCGCGTCACCGTGATCGGTGAAGACGACGTCGTACGCGGGACGCAGGTCACACTCCGGCTTTCCGATGGGCGCGAACTCAGGGAAGCCGTCGACGTGAACATCCCCGCCACTGACCTCGACCGCCAATGGCAGCGGCTCGCAGCCAAGTTCCGTGGCCTCGCCGCGCCAGTCATCGGCGAACGCCAGGCGGAGGATCTCCTGGACATGGTCGCCGGGCTCGATTCGGTGTCCGACATGGCCCGAGTGCTTCGCCTTTGCACCCCCGCAGCGGCCGTCGGGGCGTCAGCGTGACGGAAGGCGCCGGCCCGAAGCGATGGCCGAAAGGGAACCAGTACGAAGACTTCAGCCTCGGCCAGGTGTTCCACCACCACTGGGGCAGAACGATCAACGAAAGCGATAACAGCCTCTTCAGCTCGCTGACGTTGAGCTACAATCCGCTCTACTTCAACGCGCAATACGCCCTCGCCCACGGCCACGACGACATCGTCGTGAACCCGATGCTCGTCTTTCTCACCGTCTTCGGCCTCTCCGTCGAAGACCTGAGCGAAAGCGGGGGGCTGTTCCTGGGCGTGGAGGAACTGACGTTCCGTAAGCCGATCTATCCGGGTGACACCCTTACGGCCGTCAGCGAAGTGGTGGACAAGCGCGAATCGGCCAGCCGCCCCAACGATGGCGTGGTCACCTGGCACACGCGCGGCTTCAACTCCGCCGGCGATGAAGTGATCGACTTCCGCCGGACGAACTTTGTAGCGAAGAAGAGGAACCCGTCATGACCTATCTCACCGAAGAGCGCCTGATGATCCAGAAGACGGCGCGCGAATTCAGCATGAAGGAAGTGCTGCCCGTCGCGAACGAGCTGGACAAGGTCCAGGGCGAAATCCCGATGTCGCTCCGCAACAAGATGGCCGACATGGGCTACTTCGGCATCCGCATCCCCGAAGAATACGGCGGCCTCAATCTCGGCATCATGGAATACTGCATCATCACCGAAGAGCTCGCGAGGGGCTGGATGAGCGTCGCGAGCATCATCGCCCGCGCCGGGGGCGGCGGCTGGGACCGCTCGAAGCGCGAGCAATACCTGCCCCGCGTCGTCCGCGGCGAATTCCTCGGTGCCGTGGCCCTCTCCGAGCCCGAGGCCGGGAGCGACCTGGCGAACGTCAGCTGCCGCGCGCGCCGCGATGGCGACGAGTGGGTCATCAACGGCAGCAAGATGTGGTGCACCTTCGCCGATGGAGCGGACTACATCACGGTCCTCTGCCGCACGCAGGATGTCGACCCCGAGAATCGCCACAAGGGTACCGGCACCTTCTTCTTCGAAAAGGAACGGGGCAAGTTCCCTCCCGGTATCCAGGCCACGAAGATCAACAAGATCGGCTACTTCGGCTGGAACACCTGGGAACTCCACTTCGATGACTTCCGCCTCCCCGCGGACGCTCTCCTTGGCGGCGGCCAACGCGAAGACACCCAGCTGAAGGGAACCATGAGCGGGCTTTCCACCGCGCGCGTGCACACCGCCGCCCGGGCTGTTGGGCTCTCTCGTGGCGCGCTCGAAGACTCAATCGCCTACGCGAAGCACCGCGTCCAGTTCAAGCGGCCCATCGCCGACTTCCAGGCAATCCGCTTCAAGATCGCGACCATGGCGGCCGAAATCGAAGCCGCCCGCCAGCTCATGTATTACGCCGCCGACCTCGACGACCGCGGTGAACGCTGCGACAAGGAAGCATCGATGGCCAAGTGGTTCGCGACCGAGATGGCCGAGCGCACCACCAGCGAAGCGCTCCAGATTCACGGCGGCGTCGGCTACACCTCGGACCTGCCCATTCAGCGCTACTGGCGCGATGCCCGCCTCACGAAGATCTTCGAAGGCACGTCCGAAATCCAACTCCGCATCATTTCGGATCGCCTCCTCGGGAAGCCGAGCCAATGAGCGGACCGCTTGCCCGGCTCACCGGGAACGACAACTACTTCGAGGATTTCAACGTCGGCGACTCCTGGGAGCACCATCGCGGCAAGACCGTGACCGAGCTCGAAAACGTCCTCATCACCAACATGGTGATGAACACCGCCCAGGGCCACTTCAACGAGCACCGCATGTCTTCCGGCCCGATGAAGCACATCATCGTGTTCGGCGGAGTAACCGCCGCTATCTGCATCGGGCTCGCAATGCAGGACACCGGTGAGCAGGCCATCGCCGAACTTGGCCTGGACAAGATCCGCTTCCAGGCCTCGGTCCACCACGGCAACACCCTCTACGCCTTCAGCGAGGTGCTCAAGAAGGAAGACAGCGACCGCGAAGACGCAGGCATCATCACCTTCCACCACTGGGGAACCAACCAGGACGGCGTCAAGGTGTTCGATGGCGAACGTCGCGTCCTC
Source organism: uncultured Anaerolineaceae bacterium (assembly GCA_964474285.1). Taxonomy (GTDB): domain Bacteria; phylum Chloroflexota; class Dehalococcoidia; order Tepidiformales; family Tepidiformaceae; genus JACRBT01. The sequence continues at coordinate 18,317 of CAYYSD010000041.1, forward strand.
ATCAAGCGCCGCAGCCACTGGGAATCTCAATGAGCGAACCCGGTCTGGGCTTTGGTTCCCTCCAGGGCTTGAAGGTCGTGGACCTTACCCATGCCCTGGCCGGACCGTTTTGCACCATGCTCCTCGCCGACCAGGGCGCCGACGTGCTCAAAGTCGAACCCATGCATGGCGATGGCACCCGCAAGATGGGTCCCTTCGCCCCCGACGACGAACTCAAGCTCTTTGGCGGCTACTACCACAGCGTAAACCGCAATAAGCGCAGCATCTGCATGGACCTCAAGAGCGAGGCCGCCCGGGAGCCCTTCCTCCGGCTGCTCGAAAGTGCCGACGTCATCGTCGAAAACTATCGCGAAGGCGTCATGGACCGCCTGGGCTACTCCTACGAGTATCTCCACGAACGCTTCCCGAAGCTCGTCTACGCAGCCATCCGCGGCTTCGGCGATAGCCGCACCGGTAACCACGACCTCCCGCCCAGCCCCTACGCCGACTGGCCCGCCTACGACGTCGTCGCACAGGCCATGGGTGGCATCACCGCCGTCACCGGCCCCGGCCCCGATCAGCCGATGAACGCCGGCGCCCCCGTCGGCGATCTCGTGCCCGCCCTCTTCCTCGCACTTGGCATCGTCTCCGCTGTCCGCCACGCCGAACACACCGGCCAGGGGCAGCTTGTCGACGTTGCCATGTACGACGCCGTCCTCGCCATCTGCGAACGCATCGTCTACCTCAACAGTTTTTCCGGCACGATCGCAATCCCCCAGGGCGCCGGCAATCCACAGCTCTGCCCGTTCGATGCCTTCCCGGCGAAGGACGGCTGGGTCAGCATTGCCGCCCCCGGCGAGCGCCATTGGTCGCTCCTCTGCGACCTCATGGGACAACACGACCTCGCCCGGGACCCTCGCTATGCGACCAACATCCAGCGCGTCGGCCGCGCAGACGAAGTCCGCGCCCTCATCGGCGCCTGGACTTCGCAGTACACCAAGGCCGAACTCCGCGACATGCTCGGCAGTCTCGTGCCCTTTGGCCCCGTCCAGACTTCGGCCGACATCTTCGCCGATCCCCACGCCGCCCGCCGCGAGATGCTCGCGGAGGTCGAACACCCCGGCATGGCCCGCAAAGTCACCCTCGTCGGGACTCCTATCAAGATGACCGAGACGCCGGGCGGTGTGCAAAAGCGCGGCCCGTTGCTCGGTGAACACACCGATGAGGTGCTTACCTCTCTCGGCTACTCATCCGCCGAAATCGAAAAGCTCAAAGCCACCGGTTTCGTCGGTTAACTCCACAACTCGACCACACAGGAGCCCACCCATGCGCGCACGACGTTCCGAACTCTCGACCCCCGGCAGCAGCGAAACCATGATGGCGAAGGCCGCCGCGAGCAACGCCGACCTCGTCTTCCTCGATCTCGAAGACGCCGTCGCGCCCTCCGAGAAGGTGGCTTCCCGCGCCAAGATCGTCACGGCCCTCACCACCCACGACTGGGGCCGCAAGACCCGCGCCATCCGCATGAACTCGATCGACACCCAATGGGCCTACGAAGACGTCATCCACGTCGTCGAAGAGGCCCAGGGTTGCCTCGACCTCATCATCGTCCCCAAGGTGAAGTCCGCCAGCGACGTCAAGTGGGTCGATGTCCTCCTCACCCAGATCGAGACCAAGCACAACATGCAGAAGCGTATCGCCCTCGAAGTCCTCATCGAAGAAGTCGAGGCCATGATCAACGTCGAAGAGATCGCCCGCTCTTGCTCCCGCCTCGAGGCCCTCATCTTCGGCCCCGGTGACTACTCCGCCTCCCAGGGCGTGCGCGTCGGCTCCGTCGGCGGCGGGGCGAACAAATACCCCGGCGACCTCTGGCACTACGCCCGCAACAAGATCGTCATCGCTGCCCGCGCGGCCGGCATCGAAGCGGTCGACGGCCCCTATGCCAACTTCCGCAACGCCGACGGCTATGCCGAAGAGTGCCGCCGCTCCCTTACCCTCGGTTTCGTCGGCAAGTGGGCCATCCACCCCAGCCAGATCGACATCGCCAACGAGATCTACTCGCCCACGCAGGCTGAGGTGGACCGTGCCCGCAACAGCATCGCCGCCTACGCCAAAGCCGAGGCCGAAGGCCTGGGCAGCGTCGCCGTCGATGGCGTCATGGTCGATGCCGCCTCCATCCGCATCATGCAGAACATCGTCAACAAGGCCGAACTGATCGGCATGTAGCCACTGGCACCCGGTCGACGCCGCCAAATGGTCACGGCACAACCACCCCCGCATCGTCGACCCAGACCTCGCCTGTGTAGCGCCTGATCCGCAGTTTCACAACCTCTCCCGCGTACGCGGAGATGTTCGCGCTGAACGATGCCCACTGCCCCTGGGATTGGCCGGCTGTGACGAATCCCAGTTGCTGCACCTGCGCGAACTCGGGGCCGCGAAGCAACTCGATATAGAAGTACGAGGATCCGCTTGCAGCGCCGTTCGCGTAATTCACAGAGAGCGTTTGAGCAGAACCGGGGAGTTGGGCCGCTTCCGAGGTGATAGTCCCGCCGCCCCCAAGCGAAACGTAGGCGCCTGTCGGTCCGCCCGTGATGGCGATGACGGACCCGGAAGCTGCCCAACTCGGCACGGTCACCATTGCCACGCCAGGCTCGTCGACTGTGGGCGAACCCGTTACCGCCTGCACGCGAATGCGCACGGATTGCCCGGCGAATGGCGCGGCGTCGAAGGCGAGCGGCGTCCACCCGCTTGCGGCGGGAAGCTGTGCGGAGATCACCTGCGTCGAGGTTTCGTAGGTTGGTCCGCTGAGTACGTGGACCTGGATCGTGCTCGCCGATGCCCCCGTGTTTTTCGCCCGCACCGTCATCTGCTGTGCGGATAACGAGACGGTGAAAGGCGCCGTCGTCATCTTGCTTCCACCGGCCAATTGCGCCACGACGTTCCCGGATTCGAACAACCGCTCAACAGTGCCTTCCAACGCGAACCCGGGCAGGATTGCTGTCATCACACCGATGTCGTCGACGGCCACCGAGCCGCCGCTTCGGAGGATGCGCAGACGAATAACCTGTCCGGCATATTGCGACGCAGGGAACGCCACGGGTTGCCATGGACCATCGGCCGCTGTTAGAAACCAGAGGACGGATGTCTCGGTCGCGAATGAAGCGCCGGACTGGACATAGACCGTGTACTGGTCGTTGCCCGTGGTAGCGCCACGGACACTGAGTCCGATGGTTTGCGCTGCCGCATCGACCGTGAACGGCGCGGTGATGACCTCGGTGCCCGAACCCGCGAGGAGGGCATAACTGTTGCCGCTTTCCGCGGTTAGTGCCACATCGCCCTTGGTGGTGTAGTCCGCCAGCTCGACGCGCATGAACCCGATGTCGTCCACTGCCACAACGCCGGCCGCACGGCCGGCCCGGAACTTCACCGTCTGGCCGCGATAGGCGCTGAGATCGGCCCGCACCGTTGCCCAGCCCCCATCGGAAGCGCTG
>CAYYSD010000042.1:0-20291 GCA_964474285.1 uncultured Anaerolineaceae bacterium
TTTCGCTCGCGCTGCTTGTGGTTGCTGCTGTTTCGGCGGCGGGATACACGGCTGCTTCGGCGCAGTTCGGCCCACCCGCAACGCTCGTAGGATCGCTCTCCGATGCGGCGGGCACCTTCCAGGAGGGCGTCGACGTAGAGGCGCTCATCGGCAACACGGTCTGCGGACGCGCGAAGACGTTTTACGCCGGCGAAGGCTCATCACGCGTGACGATGTACGCTGTCGACGTGTTTTCGCGCGAACAGACCCCGGGCTGTGGTACGGACGGCGCCGCTATCAAGATCAAGGTTGGCAACAAGACGGCCAACGAGTCCGCCCGCTGGCGAGCCGGGCTGACGCTGCTGGACCTGACGTTCGGGGCAGCGACGCCTGTGCCGATTCCGACTTCGACACCAACGCCGCCACGGACGAACACACCTGCGCCGTCTGCTGCCACGCCGACCCCCGGCGGAGCGGCCACCACCACGGGCACACCTCCAGCGCAGGCCACCTCCGTGGACGGGGGCACCACGATGCCAACGGCAACACCGACGCTCGGCGGCGCGCTGAGCAGCAGGACACCCGTAACCGGCGCAGGGAGCGACAGCGGCGGCGATGACGGTGGCTTCCCGGTCTGGGGAATTGCGGCCCTCGTGCTCGGCGGACTCGGGCTCATCGGCGGCGGAGCGGGCGTGATGATCGCGCGGAGCCGGGCGGCAGGACGCGAGGCCGAAGCGTTCGTGGATGGGCCGCCGGCCTAGGTCGGCTCCCTGATCAGCCCAGGAAGATCATCGTGTAGAAAATCCGGCCGTCGGCTGCGACGACTTCGCCGACGCCGATGCGGAAGAAGTCGCCCGCCAGGATATTGGCGCGGTGAGTTGGGCTGTTCATCAGCGTGACGAGGGCGCGTTCCGGGGATTCCGACTGGCTGTAGTTGTTGAGGGCGAGGTTCTCGCCGGCCCAGGCGTAGCTGTAGCCGAAATGGGCGAGCAGCTCGACGTACATCGAGTAGCCATAGGGATCCACGTGTCCGAAGTAGCCCTGGTCGAGGAGCTGCTGCGAACGGGTGCGCGCAACCTTCGTCAGGCCCGAATCGAGGACGTAGGGTTTCAGGCCAACGGCCGCGCGCTCGCGGTTGATGCCATCGAGGAGGCGCTGTTCGAGGTCGGTCGTGGCACCCGCGCGCGCCTGCGGAACGTAGAAGTTGGGCTTCGTGTCGGCCGCGGGAGCGGGAGCGGGAGCTGGAACGGGGACGGCGGGCGCCACCGGAGGAGCAGGGACGACGGCGGGCACCGCGACGGCGACGGGAGGCGCCGCGGGCGCTTCCGGCTCGACCGCGACGGTCGCAACCTCGACGGGCGGGACTTCGGATGCGATGCCGGCAGCTTCTGGAGGCGGGATGTAGACGTCGCCTTCAAGCGGGAACGGGTACTCGATGGCGGATTCGAGCGTGGTGAGGGTGGAGCCATCGGGCAGGGTGGCTTCGCCGACGACGCTCAACGGTGAGCGCGCGATGGGCGTGGCGGCCTCGGGCTGAAGCGGGGAGAGGCCGAAGCCCAGGCCGGCGCCGGCGATGAGCCCGGCGGCGTAGATCGGCAGGAGGCGCCAGCCTCTGCGGTCAGATTGAAGAGCCTCAAAGACTCCGGGTGCCTGTGCGCGTTCGAAGCCCGCCATGCCAATCCCCCCGTGCGGAGCCGCGGCGCGAAGGGCGCGCAGAACCGTTGAGGGCAACATCGACAGCGGGAATTCCCTTCGACCGGTTGACGGAAGGGAACAGCGGTGACGGGCGCGTGACGGTGTGGGGAAGGGGACGACGCCGGGAGCGCGAAACTCGCGGGCTCAGCGCCCGGCGGGTTCAGAGGGCGGGCGACTCACGGGACGCGCCACTCAGTGCGTGCGGACGCGCGGGTCTTTCGATTGGAGAGGGGGAGCGCCCGGTTAGCCGCAGACGCCGGCCGCTTCGGAGATGGAGCCGGCGGTTCGGCGCGTCCAGGCGCCGCCGTCGAGGGAGAAGTCGCCATTGCCGGGCGCGTCGATGAACCAGCCATCAGGGGCGCAGACCACGAGGTAGATTGGGCCCCCGGCGCCCGGCCGGGCACACACGCCGCCGAATTGGCTGCACTCCGACGTCCCCGTTGGGTGGGCGATGGCGGGGGTCGGGGGCGGCGGCGGAGTCGGCGGGATGCGCGTCGGTGTGGGCGGTGCCGGCGTGGGGGTCGGAGGAATTGGCGTCGGTGTGGGCGTAGGTTCGTCTGGACGGAAGGTGGCGGTTGCGGCCGGGGGAACGGTTGGCGAAGGCGTGCCAGCACCCGGAGTTGGAACCGGCGTCTCGGTACCGGGGGTACCGGAGGGCGAGGGAGAGGCGGAAGAAGATGGAGAGGCCAGGACCGAAGGGGACAGCGACGGGGTGCCGACGGGGACGACGGAACCGCTCCTGGACGCCGTGGCCGTGGGGAGCGGGGCGCTGGCATTGTTCCCATCGTCGTCTCCACCGCCACCACCCGCGAGGAGAACTCCGACGACCACGAAGAAGAGCAGGGCGATCAGACCGCCGCCGGCGAGCGCGATCAGGCGCATTGGGCCGCCGGCGTCGTTGTACTGTGACTCCCGTTCGACGAGGACACCCTGGACACGACGGGAGCGTGGCGTCTCGTCCTGCGGATAGTCCTCAAGGTACTGCTCGTCGACGTCGTCGTCGTAGGTGGGGGCGACAGGCTGGAACGGGGAGGCATTGGGAATGGGCGGCGGTGGTTCGAACGAGCGGAGGGGCTCGGGCGCCCAGCCGCCGGGTTCATCGTCGTCAGCGGTCTGCGTGGGGGATGCGCCGACTGAAGTCACAGGCGGCGGGGGTGCGCCCTGTGCGGTTCCGCGGGCCTGGGGGCGTTGACGCCAGGGGTCGCGCGAGGGGGGCCTGCGGCCCGCGGTGGGGCCCGGGCCAGTAACGAATCCGTCGGGTCCAGCGATGGGAAGGCCGTCGGAGGCGTTGAGCTGGGCCATCAGCGGGTTGGGGTCGACGCGAAGGTAGTTTGCGTAGCTACGGAGGAAGCCGCGCACGTAGACGGGGGCGGGAAGGGCTTCGAAGCGCTCGGCTTCGAGGGCATCGAGAAAGCGTGCGGAGATGCGCGTTTCCTGTGCGGCCTGCTCAATGGAGATGCCGCGACCCTCCCTGGCGCCCCGCAAGGTGGCGCCTATTCCGGGCAACGAAGACACCGCGCGAGCAACATAGTCCGACATAAGGTATGCCACGAACATCAAAAAGGCCAACACACGTGTCAGTGGCACATGATTGAGGTTGGGCCGTACCATCGAATTTCGTGCGCGGATTGATAGCCGGGGTCGCAATCGCAGCCTTGCTTGCCCTCGGGGCGGAGCCTGTGCTTGCCCAGCCGCAGGTGCCATCGGCGTTCTATGGGACGGTGGTGGTGGATGGCAACCGCGTACCGGACGGGACGCCCGTGAAGGCGCTGATCGACGGCTTGGACTGCACCCAGCCGACGGCCCAGGGCGCGGCCCCTGCGACGGTGACGGACGGCGGCGTCTCGGTCTACGCAATCATCGTGATGCACGCGTCGCAGAAGGAAGGGTGCGGGAGCGAGGGGAAGGCGATCACGTTCACGGTGGGTACGCGGACAGCTGTGCAGACGTCGGTCTGGCGGTCGAGCTTCTCGACTCCCGCTCAGCAGCTGAACCTGAGTGTGGGCCAGGGTTCGCCGGTACCGCTGCCGACGGCAACGTTGACGCCGACGCAGAACCCGACGCAGGTGCAATCGACGGCGACCGCGCAGGCGGCGTTCACTCCGCGGCCGGCGACGGCCCTGCCTACCGACAGCCTGACGATCGTGACCGGGGGAAGCGCGACCAGAACCGTGGCTGCAGTCAACACACCCCAGGCAGAGAGCCCGAAGCGCGACGACGACGGCTTCCCCGTGCTTGGAGGGCTCCTCATCGTGCTCGGGGCGGTTGTGCTTGGGGGCGGTGCGGCGGGATTCGCACTCAGCAAACGCAGTCAGAAGCGAGAACCACCGGCGGGTGACGCTTAATCATCGCTTGCCGGCGTGCCGTATAAGTTATGGAAATGTCTGTTGATTCCGGTGAAGCCAGCCTCCCATGAGATTCTTGCGCAGCCTTGCGGTGATTTCGTTCGTGGCAGGCGTTTCGCTCCTGGTTATCGGCTTCGCGTTTTCGGGAGGCAGCGCGCGGACGACGCCGGGCCCATCGTTTGAAGCATCGCCATTTCCGACGATCGACATCACGCCCACTCCGACATCGTTCGTGCCTCTGCCGACTGTGCCGGGAGCGACACCGACGCCCGTGCCCTACGACGGCCAACTCGCGCGGTTCAAGATCCCGCGGTTCGACGTGGATTCGACCGTGGAAGCGATCGGGATCAAGCCGAACAACGAGCTGGATACGCCGCATGACCCATTGAAGACGGGCTGGTACAACATCTACGACAAGCCGGGATTCACCGGAAACGCGGTGTTCGCCGCGCATGTGGATTACTACCCCAACATCATCGGGCCGTTCAACAAGCTGGCACGGATGGACGAGGGTGATGAGGTCGTCATCACAATGGACAATGGCACGGAGTACCGGTACCGGGTGATCCGAAAGGCACGATACGACGTAAAGACGATACCGATGGGCGATCTGATCTGGCCCAAGGACAAGCCCAATGACAAAGAATGGGTCACACTGATCACGTGCGGCGGCGAATTCGTCGCGAGCCGGCCGGGTGGGCCCGGCGAATATCTGAATCGCGATGTGGTGGTGGCTGAGCGCTTCCGATAGCGTTTTGGGCGCCACGAGACACAACGAATCGATGGGGAGAACAATCTTGCGACTACGAGGAACCCTTTCGCTGGCAGGCGCGGCCATCGGGCTTGGCCTGTTCGCGACATCGATCGGCTGCAGCGGAGGCGACAAGGAACAGGCGCAACCGCCGGCGACCGAGACGGCCGAGGCGGCGACTTCCACGAGTACGGCGACGGCGACTGCCACTCCGACCGCGACCGCGACTCCGACGGCGACTCCAACGCCGTTCAACGGACCTATCAGCCGGTTCCAGATCCCGCGGTTCAATGTGAACGCACCGATCGAAGAACTCGCGATCAACTCGCGCAATGAGCTGGATACTCCGAAGAACACGAACGTGTCGGTGGGCTGGTACCACATCTACGACCGGCCGGGCTGGGACGGGAACGCGGTGTTTTCGGCCCACGTCTACTACCACAGCATTCCGGCGCCGTTCCAACGCCTGGCGCAGAGCACGGTGGACGACGAGATCAAAGTGGTGATGGAAGACGGGTCGACCTACACGTACAAAGTGATCTCGAACAAGCGGTACCACCGTGACACGATTCCGATGGGCGACATCATCTGGCCGCCCGACCGCCCGAAGGAGAAGCAGTGGATCACGCTGATCACGTGCGGCGGTGAACTCGACTCCACGGGGCAGGAGTACATTTCGCGCGACGTGGTCGTGGCGGAGCGGATCAGCTAGCGAGGGACGAGACCGCCGGCAGTTCGGGTTCGGGCTCGGGCTCCGTTTTCGATTCGAGATCGGTCTGGGTGTCGAGGAGCTGGTCGACCTGGCCTCGGGCGACGCGCGCCTGGCCGCTGAGAAGGGCGGCGTAGGCAGCAGCCCCGATGACGCCCGCATCGTTGCGGAGGCGCGCGGGCACCACGAGGGGGCGCGTGCGAATGTACGGCAGATATTCGTGGCTGCGGGCGCTCACGCCCCCGCCAATGATCACCATGTCGGGTGCGACGGCTTCATCGAGCGCGTCGATGTAACGCTGGAGATCGGCGGCCCAACGGCGCCAGCTCAGCTTCCGGGCTTTGCGCACCGAATTTGCGACGCGAGCCCCCGCGGGCTTTCCACGGACCGTGAGACAGCCAAGTTCAACGTTGGGGACGAGGACACCATCGACCACCAGGCCGGTTCCGACGCCTGTGCCGAGCGTGATCGTGACGACCGCGCCTCCCTGGTCGCGGCCGGCGCCAAAGCGCGCCTCGGCGAAGGCGGCGGCGTCGCTGTCGTTGAGTGCCCATGTCTCGCGCTGGAAGGCCTCGGCGAAGACCTTACCGACATCGGCGTAGAGCCATTCGGGAGCGACGTTCACGGCGGAGAGGGCGATTCCACGGCGGACGACGGCGGGAAACGCGACCCCGATCGCACCGGACGAATCGGCATGATCCACCAGCGGCGCGGTGAGGTTGACGACGGCGCGGGTGAGCTTCGGGATGGTGGCCGGCCGAGGGGTGGCCATGCGGACGCGCTCCCCCACGAGTTCGCCCGTATCGAGGTTCACGAGGGCGGCTTTGATTCCGGTGCCGCCGATATCGACGCCGAGGGTGCAGCGAGCGGGCGGTTCGTTTTCCACAGGCAGATTCGAATGGATGGGCGTGCCAGGGGCTGGATGTGTCACGCGGCAATCATCAGCGAGGAGCCGTTTCACGGTGGCAACACGGCGGGGATGCGCATCGCAGGCCCGTTACGGCGGTCAGGCGAGTTCAGGCGCACCCGCGCCACCGGACTTCGACGAGTTAATTGCAGGTGCTGCTGCTCTTGGAGCAATCCTCAGGGGGTTCGTTGGGGTCGATGCGGTCCTTGCAGCTCTCGGACAGGATGCAGGCCATGTCGGTGACCGTAGCGTATTGCTGGCGGGCCTGTTCGATCGATTCCGGTCCATAGCTGACGAGGACGCGTGCGAGATCGGTGATGTCGGACAGGGCGATGCCGTCCACGCGAACGCCGTTCACGAAGAACTTGAACGTCTCGGTGGCGTTGTTGCAAAGCTTTTCGCCAGAGGGCAGCTTGAGGCAGGTGCTTTCGTCGACCTTATCGGTGAACGACGAATCGGTGAGCTGGAAACCGAGCGAGGTGAGGAACTCGTCCCACGTGGTCTGTTCACGGTGGACGTGGATGACCGTCGAGCGGTTGATCTTCGGGTTTTCGTGGATGTGAACATTGGGGCTCAAGGGATCCTCGGCCGTCGAAAAGAACTGCGGTTTGTTGAAGTCGAATTGCTGGCCGCGGATGAAGAGGGCGAAATCAGCATGCCAGTGGACGGGCTGCCGGATGCAGTCCGGGCGGCCTGGCGGGCACTGGAACGCCTGCGAGGTCTCATCGCCATCGCCGCCGGCCATGACGAGCATGATGCCGAGCGCGGTGATGGCAGCGGCGGCCACGATGAAGATGGGCGCCCAGAGCCTGGGCGCGAGGCGGCCATCCCATCCGATCGAAGCGGCAGCCGCCGAGGAATCAGTGCGCGGCCTACGCGGAGACATCAGGCTACCGGGCCCCTCGCCGCATCAGGGCGTCCGGGTGGCCGTCGGGCTGGCGGAGGCTGTGGGAGAACCGGTGGCAGACGCGGAAGGCGAGGCAGCGGGATTCGCGGAGGCCGAAGGCGTGGGACTGTTCGCTGCGTTGGCTGCCTGTTCGAGCGCGTTGTCGAGGACGCGTCGCCAGTCTTCCATGGTCGCAGGGGCGCCACTGCCGATGGGGGTGCCGTTGATCAGAAAGCCCGGCGTGCCGGTGATGCCGAGGGAGCGCGCGCGGCGCTGCTGATCCTGCACGAGCGTGGCGTGGGTGTCGTTGTCGATGCAGGCATCGAAAGCTGTCCTGTCGACGCCGACTTCGGAGCCAAACTTCTTGAGGTTGTCGGCGCTGAAGCGATCGACGTTCACCTTTTCGTTGTCGATCTGCCCGGCCTTCGCCTGGGTGAGGAACAGCAGGTTGTGGTATTGCCAGAACTTGTTCTGGTCGGCGGCGCACTGGGCGGCGTTGGCGGCGAGGACGGATTCGAAGCCGAGACCGGGGAAGTGCTCGTACTGAAGCTGGACTTTGCCCGTCTTCACGTATTCTTCGACGAGCTGGGGTTCGCTGCTGGAGGTGTATTCGAGGCAGAAGGGGCACTGGAAGTCTTCGAACATGGTGAGCTTGATCGGGGCGCTGTCCTGGCCAAGCTTGTTGCCGCTGGCGAGGTCCGCGGGAAACTCGGTCGCGAACTTTTCGAGGGAATCGGCGGCCTTTGCGCTGTCGGAGTCGCCGCCGCTGAAGATGAGGATGCCCGCCAGGGCGGCGGCGAGGAGGACGACCACGCCGATGGCCAGGAGGCCAAAGCCGCTGAAGAGCGGATTTCCTCCGCCGAACGATGAGCCGCCGCCGGTGCGCCGGGGTGGGCCGGAGGAAGGGCGCCCCGCGGGGCGTTGGGGCGTGCGGGTGCCTCGGGTCGTTCGGGATTGCTCTCGGCGGGCCTGTCGATTGGACATCTACGTGTGTGTTTCCTGTCGGGGCGAATGCTGCCAGGCCGGCGGACACGGGCAAGCGGCCCTGCCACCGAACTTGTTACGGCTCGAATTCGAGAATAGCACCGCCCCGCCCTTCGAACACGAAAGAAACCGGCAAGCGGAGTCCGAGCCGGGCGGAGCGACTCAGAGGAACGGGTTGTGGGCTGCGGGCATGCCGAAGGTTTCGGCCACCGGACCGCGGACGAGCGCGCCCTGCCAGGTGCTGAGCGCCTGGGCGAGCGCAGGGTCCGCTCTCATTGCGCGTTCAATACCGAGGTCGGCAAGGGCTTCGACGTAGGGGAGCGTGGCGCTCGTGAGGGCCTGGGTGCTGGTCTGGGGGACGGCGCCGGGCATGTTCGTTACGCAGTAGTGGATGACGCCTTCTTCGACATAGGTCGGGTTGCTGTGGCTCGTCGGGCGGCTTGTTTCGGAAGCGCCGCCCTGGTCGATCGAAACGTCCACCAGCACGGCGCCGGGACCCATCGAGCGGACCATGTCGCGTGTGACGACGGTGGGAGCGGCGGCGCCGGGGACGAGCACGCTGAGGATCGCGAGGTCTGCGCCGGCGAGCTCTTCGGCGACTGCCTGGGGGGAGGAGGTGCGGGTCGCTATGCGGCCGCCGAAGTTCTCCTGCAGATAGAGCAGGCGGGAGAGGTCGCGGGACATGACGGTGATGCGGGCATCGAGGCCCATGAGAACGCGGGCGGCGGCCGTGGCGACGGTGCCCGAACCGATGATGACGACCTTGCCGGGTGGGACGCCGGCAACGCCGCCGAGGAGCTTGCCCCGGCCGGGTCCGGGCTGCTTGAGGAGGTGTGCGCCGATCTCGGCAGCCATGCGGCCGGCAACCTGCGACATCGGCGCAAGGAGCGGGAGATAGCCATCGGCACGGCAGACGAGTTCGTAGGCGAGGGAAGGGACGGCGGCCTCGACGAGGCGCTCCGTCAGTTCGCGGTCGGACGCGAGGTGGAGGTAGGTGAACAGGGCACAGCCCGGCCGCAGAAATTCGTATTCGCTGAGGATGGGCTCTTTCACCTTGACGACGAGATCCGCACGTTCCCAGACGGCATCGGCGTTGGGGACGAGGGTAGCGCCGGAAGCTCCGTAGGCGGCGTCGAGGATGCCGGAGCTGAGACCGGCGCCGGATTCGACGACGACGACATGGCCGCGCTGGCGGAGGGCGAAAACGCCTTCGGGGGTGAGACCCACGCGCTGTTCGCCGTCCTTCCGTTCTCGAACCGTACCAACGATCACAGTGCACCTCCGGTGGGCGGCAGTGTAGCGAGTTGGCGCACGGGAAGCAGGGTGGGCGAGAACGGTTGCTTCACCGGCGAGGGACGGGATCGCTCAGGCGCTTGCTCACGCGCGCGCCTCGGCGCGTTCGGGTGGCGGCTCTTACAACGTGGCGAGGCGCTCGCGGAGACCGGCGGCGCGGGTGCGAGCCTCGGACATGGTGGCCTCCATGCCCGATACGACGTGGGCGGGGGCTTTGGCGCGGAACTGTTCGTTCGCGAGCTGCTTTTCGAGGCGGCCCGCGTGGGCCTCGGCCTCGGCGAGCTCTTTTTCGAGCCTCTGGCGTTCGGCGGCGTTATCGACGGCGGGCAGGAGGAGGGCAACCTCGGTGTCGGCGATGCGCGCGAAGGCGAACTCGCCCTCCGGCAGAGGCGCATCCGCGGCAACAACCTGGGGCTCAACGCGGGAGGTGAAGGCGGTCGCCGCGGAGGTCTCGGCGAGGGGGGCGGCGAAAGCCGCGGCGCGGAAGTAGACCGGCAGGCGAGCGCCGGCTTCGACGCGCTTCTCCGCGCGGATATTGCGGATGGCGCGATTCACCTCGATGACGTGCTCCATGGCGGATTCGGCGCCGGCGTCCTTCCAGTTCGCGCCGCTCTTCGGGAACCAGGCGACGATCAGAGCGTTGGGCATATCGCCATCGATGTGATCGCGGAGCGCCTGCCAGAGCTCTTCCGTGACGAAGGGCATGATGGGGTGGAGGAGGCGCAGGCCGTGGTCAAGGACGTGGGCGAGGACCGAGAGCGGGCGCTCATCGCCGGCTGCCAGGCGCACCTTGGTCATCTCGATGTACCAATCGCAGAAGTCGTTGCGGAGGAACTCTTCGATGTAGCGGCCGGCCTCGCCGATCTGATACGCGGTGAAGAGGGAATCGACATCGGTTTCAAGCTGTTCAAGACGGGACAGGATCCAGCGGTCTTCGATGGCGTACGTGAGCCGGTCGGCCGGGTGGGGACGCTTCACGGTGCGGATGTCGATCTTGCCGAAGACGTAGCGGGCGCTGTTCCAGAGTTTGTTGGCGAAGTTGCGGGCGGCGATCAGGCGGTCATCGCTGTACTTCTGGTCGGCGCCGAGGGTGGCGCCGGTGAGGACGGCGAAGCGAAACGCATCGGCACCGTAGGTCCCCGCGGAAACGAGCGGGTCAATAACATTGCCGCGGGATTTCGTCATCTTCTCGCCGTTGGCATCGCGGATGAGGCCGTGGAAGAGGACGTTGCGGAACGGCATCGTCTCGTCGGGTCCGCGGTGCCGCATGTTGTACATGGCGAACATGATCATGCGGGCGCACCAGAAGAACATGATGTCGTAGCCCATCTGCATGTCGCTGGTGGGGTAGTAGTAGCGAAGCTCTTCGGTGTCATCGGGCCAGCCGAGGTCGGCGTGGGGGGCGAGACCACTGGAGAACCAGGTATCGAGCACGTCCTCGTCCTGCCGGAGGTTCGTGCGCTGGCACTTCGGGCAGGAAGTGGGGTCTTCGACCTGGACAATGCGTTCGCCGCATTCGCAGTACCAGACGGGGATCTGATGCCCCCACCAGAGCTGGCGGCTGATGCACCAGTCGCGGATGTTGTCCATCCAGTTGAGGTAGACCTTCTCGAAGCGCTGGGGAACGATGCTGATGCGGCCATCGCGAACGACGGCGGCGGCTTCGCTGGCGATGGAGCGGCCGGACTCGTATTCCTTGTGGACATCGAGCCACCACTGCTCGCTGGGGATGGGTTCAAGCACTGTCTTGCAGCGGCTGCAGTGGCCGACGCTGTGGGTGTAGTCTTCGACGTGATCGAGGAAGCCTTCGTCCTCGAGATCGCGGAGGATGGCGACGCGCGCATCCTCGCGGCTCATGCCCGTATAGGGGCCCGCCTCGTCGTTCATCTTCGCCTGGCGATCGATGGCGACGATCACGTCCAGGTTGTGCCGCTGGCCGATCTCCCAGTCGTTGGGGTCGTGGCCGGGGGTGACCTTGACGGCACCGGTGCCGAACTCGGTCTTGACGGCGTCATCGGCCACGACGGGGATTTCGCGACCAATGATGGGGAGCAAGAGCATGCGCCCGATCTTTTCTTCGTAGCGTTCGTCCGTTGGGTTCACGGCGACGCCGGTGTCGCCGACCATCGTTTCGGGGCGGGTGGTGGCGACAACGACGTAGTCCGGAAGGGGCATGCCGCCTTCGCCGACCATCGGGTAACGGATGAAGTAGAGCTTCGCGGGGACATCGACGTAGTCGACCTCGAGGTCGCTGAGGGCGGTCTCGCAACGCGGACACCAGTTGATCATGCGGAGCCCGCGGTAGATCAGGCCGTCGTTGTAGAGGTTCACGAAGGTGGTGCGGACGGCTTTCACGATGCCGGGATCGAGGGTGAAGACGCTCTTCGTCCAGTCGGCGGAGGCGCCGAGCTTGCGGTGTTGATCGGCGATGCGGCTGCGGTACTTGCGCACCCACATCCAGGTCCGCTCGACGAAGGCTTCGCGGCCGAGGTCATGGCGGGTGAGGCCTTCTTTGGCGAGTTCCTTTTCGATGACGTTCTGGGTGGCGATGCCGGCGTGGTCTTCGCCCGGGAGCCAGAAGGTGGGGTCGCCCTGCATGCGGTGCCAGCGAACGAGCGAGTCGGTGATGGCGTCTTCGAGGCCGTGGCCAAGGTGGAGTTCGCCCGTGACGTTGGGGGGAGGCATGACGATGGTGTAGGGCTGGCGATCGGCGTCGTAACGGGGCTGGAAATAGCCGGCGGATTCCCACATTTCATAGACGCGGCCTTCTACGCTCGCCGGCTCATAGGCCGGGGGGAGTTGAGCGCGCGGTGGTAGCGTCGAGGTCATGGGGTTGGCTCCTGGGTGAGTGCCACGGGCGGAACGAATCCGGGTGTGTGGGATTCCCAGTGTAGCAAACCGAACCGTGCGGGCCGCCGGTAGAGCCACTCGTGGCTTCCTTACATCGGTCTGCCGGGTGACCAACTACGCTGGAGTCATGGGTAACGACGTGGTGACGCGACTGGATGCGGTGGAGGTCCTGGACCCGGAAGGGATGGCTGTGCGGCTGGGGTCGCTGTGGGCGGAGCGCCCGGTGCTGCTGGTGATGATCCGTCACTTCGGGTGCATCTTCTGCAAAGAGCAGACAGCCCAGTTCAACCCACTGCTCCCGACCGTGCGCGAGGCGGGGGGCGAGATCGTGGTGCTCGGCAACGGGGCGCCCGAGCACGCACGCTGGTTCATCGAGGATTTCGGGATCGACATGCCGGTGTATACCGACCCGGAGTTGAGGTCGCAGACGATCGTGGGTGCGCGGCGTGCCAAAGCGTATGACCCCCGGCACTTCTTCAAAGCGCTGAAGGCCTGGCGGGGTGGTTTCCGGCAGACGAAGACGATGGGCCAGACGTGGATGCTGGGCGGGGTGTTCGTCATCACGCCGGACGGACGAATGCCGTATCGCTACCTGAGCCGCTTTGCCGGTGACCACCCGGACCCGAAGCGCCCGCTGGCGACGCTTCTCGCGGAGGCGGGTAGCGCTGCAGCGAAGGCCGCCGCCTCGCGTTGACGTTCGGCCCACGTTATGGCGTTTTGGGCTACGGTGGATGCTATGGTCGCGATCAAGTGCGGTAGACGGATCGGCGCCGCGATGCTGGTCGCCTGGGTCTCCATCGCGTGTGGCGAAGGGCACGCCACCACACTCGACCCTGGACCTGCAACGCGGATGGGCGCCAGCGAGACCGCTGCGGCAGCTCCGACGCCATCGCCGTCTCCCACATCGACGGTCGTGCCAGCACCGGAAGCGCGCATCACCCTCGCGGCGGTCGGCGATGTCATGATGGCGCGCAGCGTCGGGGGCCTCATCGAATCGGACGGACCGTCAGTGGTCTTTGCGGGCGTCCGGGAGAAGCTTCGAAGCGCGGACATCACGGTTGCAAACCTCGAGACCGCGATCGGCGACACGGGTGCGCCACAGGCCAAGAGTTACCGCTTCCGTTCGCCGCCTGCCGCTGCGGAAGCGCTCAGGGACGGGGGCATCGACGTCGTCTCCCTGGCGAACAACCACTCACTCGACTACGGCGCGGAGGCGCTGCTTCAGACGCTCGCACTCCTGCGCGAGCGGGAGATCGCCGCGGTAGGGGCGGGAGAGGACGCCGCCGCCGCGCAACGGCCACAGAGCGTGACCGCCGGCGGGCTGCGGCTGGCGTTCCTCGGATTCGTCGAAACGCCGGGGGAAGGCCCCGGATACCAGCGGTCGACGTGGGAGGCAGCGGAAGGGAGGCCGGGCGTGGCGTGGGCCAGCACAGAGGCCATCGCTGCCGCGGTGAAGGCAGCGGCAGTGGATGCCGATGTCGTCATCGTGCTGTTGCACAACGGCGTGGAGGGAAGTGCGGTGCCTTCGCAGAGCCAGCGCACGTACGCGCAAGCAGCGATCGACGCGGGGGCCGCGCTCGTCCTGGGCTCACACCCGCACGTGCTGCAACCTGTCGAACGGTACGGCAACGGGGTGATCGTGTTCAGCCTTGGGAACTTCGCGTTCGACGGCTTTGACGGGGCATCGAACACGAGCGCCATTTTCGAGGCGGTGCTCACGGCCGATGGGGTGGAGTCGTGGAGCCTTGCGCCCGTGACCATCGTGAACGGCCTGCCCGTGCTCGATCCGTAGCGAAGCAGCCGTCGAGGCTGATGCCGTAGACTCCCGGAGGCGAGAACGCGGCGACGTTGAGGTGCGAATATGCGAGCCAGGATCCCGGATTCAGGACGGCCGTGGCGCGAGCTCTACGCGGAGATGGAGGCGATGCGCGAGCACGACCTCGACTGGCGGCGCGGCCGGCACGGCGCCTACGTGTGGTATGCGAACGAGGAGCTCGAAACCGTCCTGCGTGAAGCCTACGGCATGTTTATGACTGAGAACGGGCTTGGTATCCGGGTGTTCCCGAGCATCGCCCGGATGGAGCAGGAAGTGCTGGAGATCGTCTCGGGGCTGCTGGACGGCGGGGACGATACGGCGGGCATCTTCACTTCCGGCGGGACGGAAAGCATCTTCCTGGCGATTTCAGCGATGCGGGAGTGGGGCCGCGCCATCAAGCCGGGCGTCGCGCGACCGCGAATCGTGGCGCCACATTCCGCTCACCCGGCGCTGAACAAAGCGGCGCACTACCTGGGAATGGAAGTCGACCGCGTGCCCACCGGCCAGGACTTCCGGGCCGACCCTGCCCTCATCGCTGCGGCGATCACGCCGGAAACGATCGGGGTCTATGCTTCGGCGCCCTCGTATTCGCTTGGGATGGTGGACCCGATCGGGGCGCTGGGCGAGCTGGCGCACGAGCACGGGCTGTGGTTCCACGTGGACGCGTGCGTGGGCGGCGTTCTCGGAGGCTTCGTGCGCGAATTGGGACGGCCGGTGCCGTCGTTCGGCTTCGGGAACGCGGGAGTGACATCGGTCTCGGCGGACCTCCACAAGAGCGGATACGCTGCGAAACCGGCTTCGACCGTGACCTTCCGCTCGCGCGAGATGCGCGAATATGCGCGCTACAAGTTCAGCGATTGGCCGAGCGGGATGTACAGCTCGTATACATTCACAGGCTCACGACCCGGTGGGGCGATTGCCGCGGCGTGGGCAGCGATGCACTTCCTGGGGCGCGAGGGCTACCGGGAGCTCGCGGCATCTTCGATGCGCGCGCGGGACCGCATGGCGGCGGGGCTGCAGGCGATGCCGGGCGTCAGCATCCACGGGGCTCCGGACCTCTGGGCGTTTGCCTGGGCGGCAGAAGGGGTGGATATGGCCAGCGTGGCAGGGGCGCTTTACGCGCGCGGCTGGGTGGCCGGGACGACCACGCACCCACCGGGAATCCACGTCATGGCGACACCGGTGCATGAAGCGTTTGCAGACGATTATGTCGATGTCGTCAAGGAGGCGTTGCGAGAAGTGGGCGCCGGCGAGGCACCGGTCGCCGGGCGTTCCGGTTACAACTAGCCTGTCACACGGCCGTGCGGGTTCGCCTCAGACTCCGAGTCCGTAGAGCCGGTTGAGGTCGGCATAGCGAGCGGGATCGAGGTCGTGGCCGGCCAGGCCGGGGTAGTCCGGTCCGTAGCGGTAGGCGCGGAACACCCAGCTCATGCGCATCTCTCCGCGTGTGTGGTGGATGGGATTGATCCACTCCCAGGCGACTTCTCGCGACTGAGTCACTTCGAAGATCCTCCCGCTTGTGCCCTCACAGATGAGGGTGTTGCCGTTGGGCAGGCGGTGGCAGCCGGAGATGTGACCGCTGAAAAACTGTTGCTGCGGGTTTGCCTCGTACTGCCAGGCGACGGTGTCATCCCTCGGATTGACTTCGATCACGCGCGAAAAGGAGGGCGACTGGTTGCGGTTCATGCCGTTGTCGAAGACGAGCACGTTTCCGTTCGGCAGGGCAGTGGCATGGTGCTGGTAGAAGGTATTTGGGTCGCCATATTTCCATGCGACCGATTTGTTGGTGCGGTCGATGATGCCGACACGGCTGTTGTTCCGGCAGGAAAACACGAGCCGCTCGTCCGCGGTCAGGTCGAGGCTGTTCGTGTGCGTCCACTCCCAACGGCGTTCGAGCGGCCCGATGGGATCACGGGCCGGGTCCAGCAGCTGCCACAGGGGGATACGGTCGACGACATTGCCGGCGCGATCGACTTCGATGAACTCGTCGCTAATGAGCGGGGGGAGCTTCTCGCCACGCCGCCGGATGCCACCGCGCACCTGTTTCGCGCGATCCGCAGGGAGTTCCATGAACTCGGGGAAGATGATGTTGCCGTTCTTGAGGAGGGCGAAGTCGTGGTGGATGGCGAGGTTTGAGTATCGCCAGGTGACCGTGCCATCCCAGGATAGTTCGAGCAAATCGGTGCCGGCGCCGCCGATGAGCCGGAAGATGCCGGGCGCAGGCGGGGGAACCTCCCCATGCTTCGGATTCGGGGGGCGTTGGATGCTGGCATCGTTGCAGAGCGCCAGGAGGCGGCCGTCGGGCAGGAGCTTCGGGCAGAATACGCTGAACCCGGGGGTACGCCAGCGGTGAACGATGCGGCCGTCCATATCGAGGAGGAGGGCGGAATCGCCACCTATCGGGGCGAGGAGCGTGTATCCCTTGAACGAGAGGCCGGGCTCGTGGTGGGTGAGACCCGTGGGGCGAAACGGCGACCATCCCATGTGGCTTCCTCCGAACCGCAAAGTGGTGGACGCCGTTCTACGCCTCTTTGGCATTAGCGGGAAGGGATTCCGTTGCATTCCATCCCGGCGTGGCAAGCAAGCGGGTGCAGGCGAGGCCGCGGCGAGCGGGACCGACTCTAGCGCGTGGGGACGGGGCTGCGCTCTTCGAGCACGCCGGCGGGAGCACGCATCTCGGGGCGAACGCGACGCGCGGCGAGCACGCCTGTGCCAATCACGAGGAGGACACCGCATCCACAGCCCACGAGTGTGCTCCGTTCGCCGATACGGTCGGCAACAAGACCAATCGGAAAGGAGACGATGCTCATGACTCCGAAGGACATCATGGTGACGGACATGACGCGGCCGTAGAACTCCTGGGAGCAGGCGCGCATGAGGTTGACGTTGTTGAGGAGCTGGAAGGCACTGGAGAACGCCCCGACGGCGAACATCGCGATGAGTGTCATGAGGACGTTGGGAGCGAAGGCGAGGGCGAAGATGGCGACACCGAGCAGGGAGCCCACGACGTACATGAGTGAGCGCGTGGCGCGGGCAGTGTTCCCGGCGAGGAAGAGGGTGACGACGAGGCCCCCGATGGCGGCGGCGCCATAGAGGAAGCCCAGATCACTCTTCGGGCGATCGAGGGCGTGATCGAGGAAGCCCGGGAGGAGCGTCTGGTAGGAGAAGCCGGTCATGACGGTGCCGACGAAGAGTGTGGTGAGGAGGCGGAGTTCCGGGGTGCGCCAGATGTAGCGGCCGCCTTCGAGCAGATCGCCGAAGACCGAGCGGCCGCTGGGCGCGGACGGTTTGGTTGAGGGCATGATGTAGAGCATGCCGACGACGCCGGCGAACATCGTTGCCATGAAGATGTAGGTGCCGCCGGAGCCGATAAACGAGACCGCAACCATCGCTCCGACGAGGAACGGGCCTGCCACGCGGGTGCCATTCATGGCGATTTGTTGGAGGGCGATGCCGTTCGCGAGGGAAGGGCCGGAAAGGAGTTCGCCGATCCACGCCTGCCGGGTGGGCCCCATCACCGCGAACATGCTGCCGAGGAAAAGCGTCGAAAGGACGAGGAGCCAGATGGTGATGGTGCCTGTGAGGATGAGGATGGCGACGAAGGCGTAGTTGACGCCGATGATGGTCTGGCTGATCAGAAGGAGCTTGCGCTTGGAAAGCCTGTCACCGAGGGCTCCTCCGAGCGGGCCGAAAGTGACCATCGTGACGCCGGTGCCGAGGGCGACGAGGCCGACCGAGCCGTTCTTGCCGGTGAGGTCATACGCGACGATGCCCTGGATGACGTTCTTCATGCCGAAGGTGAGCTGGGCAAAGAGCGTTCCGAAGAAAAGCAGCCTGAAATTTCGGTTTTCAAGGGCGACGAAAGTGGTTTGTGCCCAACGAACTAACACAGGCGCAACCCTACATCGATTCAAGATACGCGGCAACGGTTCCGGGCCGCACAGCGGGCAGCCGGCCCCGAAAGTTGCGCCCACCGGCGCTCCCCGAGGAGCGCAGATCTGTCAGGATGGGAACGTCAGCACGGGAGGTGCCGAGATGCCAACTGCAAGAAACATTCCGCAGGTCGGGCGCTACCAGGTGCTCGAAGAGCACGACTCGCGGGGGGCTTCGGTGCGAGTCATCCGAATCCATGCGTCCACCGAGGCGGTGGAGCCGCACGTGCATATATTTTCGACGCAGACGTATGTGGCGCTCGAAGGGCGCGTAGCAATCACGTGCGACGGGGTGGAGACCGTCATCGCGCCCTACGAGGCGGTGCTGGTGCCGCCGGGGGTGACCCATGGGGCGCGGGCCATGGACGCTGTCGCGGTGGTGATGAACATCTCCGTGCCCCCGCTTGGAGCGGATGACCAGATCGCGGCCTTGCCCGAGCCGGAAGACCTGCGGCTGCCATCGGAAGCGTCCGACATCGACGACTGACGCAAGCGGCTCAGGCCTTGAGCGGAAGGCGAAGGAAGACGATGTCGTGGGGCTTGTTGGCGGCGTCGCGGACCCACGCCGGGAGTGTGCCGGCGACTTTGGCGCCGAGGAATTCGGCAGCCTGGATGGCCGGCTCCTGGACTTCGCGAGCGAACTCGAAGACGAGTTCATCGAGACCGGCTTCTCTGCCAATCTCGATGAGTTCTTCGAGCATGGTCACGGCCAGGCCGCGCTCCCGGTAGCCCGGCCCGATGACGACGCGGACTTCGGCCATATGTTGCATGGAGGCTGAGCGGTGGCGCAGAAGGGCGGCATCGCCAACAACCTGGTGGCCGACGACGGCAAGCAGGGGCACGACCCGGTCGTAATTCAGTTCAGTGATCCACTCGCGAATGACCGCCGCGGAGGTGACCTCGTCCTTGAGAAAGAAGCGCTCCTCCGCAGGGATGGTCTGGAAGAACTCGACGAGGGCGGATTCATCCGCCCGGCTCATGGGCCGGAGCGTAACGGAGCTACCGTCGCGAAGTTCCTTCGAAACGGGGTAGCGGTGGTAGAGATTCACTGACATTGGGTGCGGCACCTCCGGTGTCCGAGTCTGCGTGGTGCCGCAGCGGCCGGAAAGGGCAGCCGGGCGTCAATTGTCTGCGGGACCGGCCTCGCCGGGTTCATCGAGTCCATCGATCGCGTCCTCGTCTATGAGCTGACGCTGGGCTTCGAGCCAGTCCTCGTGGTGGCGGCCCGGTTCTCCACCGCGGGCTTCGAACAACTCGTAGGCGCGAATCCGGATGGCCTCTTCGCGCTCGATGACGACATCGATGGGCAGCTGCTGCGTGGTCATCGTAACCCTCCCGGGCCGCTTCGGGGCGGCCTCTTCTCACCTCCATCATGTCCCGTGCCGGGCGGAGACCGAAGGTCCGAAAGCGCCGATTGCGGGGCCCCATTCGTCCCAAAGCCGATCATCCCCAAAGACGATCATCAAGGGCGACGGTGGACGGCAGCGGCGGCGAGCCGTTCGAAGACCAGCGAGGCAAGGCCCGGCGAACCGGCGTCTTCGTAGGCGTAGCGTGCGCGGATGACCGGGTGGCGTAGTTCGACAAGGGTCGCGATGTCGGCAGGCGTGCCGGAGACGACGGCATCGACCGGCGCGGCGTTGATGGTGGCTGCGAGCGCGGCGAGCTGTTCCGGACCATAACCGACGGCGGGCAGCACCGACCCGATATGCGGATAGGATGCGTACACGTCCTTGATTGCCGGTGTGGCGAAGGGCCGCGGATCGACGATCTCGGAAGCGCCGGCTGCCTCCGCCGCGACGAAGCCGGCTCCGTGAGGCATGCCGCCGTGGGTGATGGTCGGGCCGTCTTCGACGACGAGAACGCGGCGGCCACGCACCGCGCCGGGACGATCGAGCCGAACCGGCGAGCGGGCGGCGACTACGGCCGCGGCAGGGTTGAGTTCAGCGACCTCCGCGTAGACCGGCGCGAGGGACTCCGCGGCGAGGCCGTCGACCTTGTTGACGACGACGATATCGGCCATGCGCAGGACGGCCTCACCCGGGTGGTAGCGGCGGGCGTGGCCCGGGCGGAGGGCATCGACGACGACGACGTGGACTGCCGGGCGGAAGAAGGGGAAGTCGTTGTTGCCGCCGTCCCAGACGATC
>CAYYSD010000043.1:0-17519 GCA_964474285.1 uncultured Anaerolineaceae bacterium
CCGCGCAAAACCCGCGCCCTGCACCTGTGACGACGATCGTCCGGACCGTTGCGTCGTTCTCCGCCTGCGCGATGGCCCAGCGGTACTCCGCGTGCATCCGGCCCGTCCACGAGTTCAGCCGCCCCGGACGGTTCAGCGTCACCGTGGCGACACCGTCCTCCACCTCATACCGCACAACCTTCAGTTCCATGACGCCGATTCTCGCCGCCCCCGCCGCCGGTGTCGAACATGCCTTCCAGCGCCCCGTTCGGTCGACGCTCAGGGCGTCATCGCCCGGCCGCAATTGGTGGCACATCCAGGTCGAAGGCGCGCTCCACCGTCACCTCACGCGCGCCCAGCTTCACCCGCAGTGACTCGCCGCTAATCCGCCACGGACCGCGTCCCTCAATCCCGGTGAACACGAACGTCGTCTCCCGCGGCTCAGCCGGGTTGGGCGTGCTGACGCTGTCCGCCAGCGTGCGCGAACCCGGTCCGACGAGGAAAACCGGCATCAAGTCGACCGGTCCGAGGTCCTCCCGTCCTTGCACGCGCAGGGTCACCTCAATCCGCGTGGAATCGCCCGTCGCACGCAGGACTTCGATCAGGAAGTCATCCGGCTCAGGAGCGTCCACGTCCTCCGACCCTTCGAATCGCCCGGCCGGGCCTGCCGTCGAGTGCCCCGCGCGAATCGCGAACACCGCGCTCGCCACAACGAGCACACCAATGCCAAGCGTTGCCAGGACGGTCCGTGCGTCGAATCTCACAGAACCATCGTATCGGCTTGGACGTTCTCCGGGCGCGCAAACCGCCATCGACATTCGCCAACCGACGCTCGACAATCCGCCCATGCCCATCGACACCACCCGCTCCGGCTCCACCTTCATCGTCACGCTCAATCGCCCCGAGGCCATGAACAGCATCGATGTCGACATGTTCTTCGGCCTCGGCGCCGCCTGGCAGGAATTCGAAGCCGACCCGTCGTTGCTTGTGGCCGTGGTCACCGGCGAAGGTTCCCGCGCGTTTTGCGCTGGCCGCGATCTCGTGAAGAGCTCCCGTGACGCCAGCGACGACTGGAGCAAGCGGCGCGACGAATCCCGCTTCCTCCCCGATGCAGTCACGAAGCCCGTAGTCGCCGCAGTCAACGGGCATTGCCTGGCTGCCGGTCTCGGCCTCGCACTCGCCTGCGACCTGCGGGTCGCCGCCGAGAACGCCACATTCGGCACCATGGCGGCCAAGCGCGGCATCGTAGCCGGGAGCGGCCAGACGCAACGCCTCGCGCGCTACATCCCCTTCGGCAAGGCCGTCGAGATGGTCATCACCGGCGACCGCATGGACGCTGCCGAGGCCTACCGCATCGGACTGGTCAACCGTCTCGTTCCGGCCGGCGAAGCCCTCGA
This sequence comes from uncultured Anaerolineaceae bacterium, assembly GCA_964474285.1. Lineage (GTDB taxonomy): Bacteria > Chloroflexota > Dehalococcoidia > Tepidiformales > Tepidiformaceae > JACRBT01. The sequence continues at coordinate 1,377 of CAYYSD010000043.1, forward strand.
TAACGCCCTCGCCTGGGCCGCGGAGATCGCCGATAACGGCCCACTCGCCGTGAAGGCGATGAAGAAGCTCGCCTACGAAGGCGGCCTTGAGATGGGCCTCACCGACGGCATTGCCCTGGAACTCCAGCTCTACAACGAGATCCTCGAGACAGAGGACGCGATCGAAGGCCCGAAAGCCTTCGCCGAGAAACGCAAAGCCGTGTTCAAAGGCCGGTGAATCGGTCTACAGTGGCTCCATGGGCGCCCGGCGGGACTACTTCAGTAGTTCGCTGCGTTATTGTCTAGAATCGCCAACGCGTTTCGTTCGCTGAGACAGCGCATGAGCTGCAGCGCTTGGCCAAGCCAACGGTCAAATCTCGCCCGCTGTTCTGGTGGGAGGCCGGGTTCGGGTGTTGGGACGTTCGCGCCGTTGACTGGGATCCACATGGACAGGAGCAGCCCCAGCCTGTAGTCCTCGTAACACTGGTCGAACAAGTAGTCCTTTACGCCGGAGTCCGCCAGTGCCTTGTGGTAGAGCTTGAGTAAGGCCTCCTCATTCTGGCGGCGGGCCTCCGGACCGAGGCTCTGGCTTATGAAGTAAGCGAGGTCCCGGAGGCCCGAGCCGCGCCCGCAGAGCTGCCAGTCGAGGACGACGAATTCCTCCGGTGTTCCCGCTTCTCCGAACATGAAATTCTCAAGCCGGTAGTCTCCGTGGACGATAGTACTTGCGGAGGCCGCACCGCGTTCGAGCAGTTCTTTCAAGCGCGCGTTGAGTCGCACTCCGATCGGCTGAAACGCAGGCATCCACGGCTCATCGGCGAAACGCTCCACGAACAAAGGCCAACCGAGAGAGAACCGCTCCGTGAACAACTGTGCGTGCTCCCGAGGGCCGCTGAGCCATGACTTAGCGGGCAGTTCTGGGCTATTCCACCAGCCTGCGTGTATGCCCGCCAGTGCCTGCACCGCGACTCGAGCGTCATCCAGTGTGCAGGACTCCATTTGTGTCGCTTCTCGCAGCTGACCCATGTCTTCCAGCAAGAGGCAGTACCGGCCCGCCCCAGGATCTACGCCACTCCAGTAGTGCCGCGGCGTTCGGACATGTGTCTCGGCTTGCATCTCCCGGTACCACTGGATCTCGGCTGCCTGCATTTGACGAATCAAAGCTGTCTGATCAGGCCCGGCATCGATGAATGGGGGCAGCTTCACGACAAACGAATGAGGCACATCAGGAGCCACATCGTCATACCTTGGGCGGAGCCGCATGGTAACGCCGGCGAATCCGCGGCCCAAACCTATAGCCTTCGCCTCGAGCTCGGTGACAGCCACGTTGGCGGGAAGGTGTTCGCCTTCCCTGAGTGCCGCCGTCAGCCAGGCGGGAGTCAGATCATCCCGATGCTTCGGAACCATAATGTCTTTCATGGCTTCCCTTCGCGACGGCGTGCAATATAGAGCGATGTCTGCCGTTGTCAATTCGTCGGATTACTCGCGCGAACTGACCTCCGACTACGAAACCAGGTCGAACCAGAGCAGCGCGTAGAGCCCGCCCCCTGCGAGATACGGCCCATAGCTGAACACCGACCGCCCGCGCCCGAGGAAGATCATCACCAGAGCCGGGAGCCCGGCCAGGATGACGCCCATGAACAGCGCCGTCATCACCGCGGGCCAGCCGAGTAGCAGTCCCAGCAGGATGATCAGCCGCACATCCCCGAGCCCGAACGGCGTCGCTTTCACGCCCAGGGCACTCCCCACGACCAGTCCCAGGGCGAACATAGCCGCCCCAATGAGTAGCGCCACGCCCGCGCCGACGAGACAGTCGGTCACCGACCTGTCGGGCCATGCCCACATGGCGGCAAGCGCCATCAGCAGCGCCGGGTGCATGAGGCGGTTCGGGATGATGCGGCGCTCGAAGTCCGTGCTCGAAAGCACGATGAGCACCGCGCCAAACAGCGCCGTCAGCAGCGCAGGCCCCGGGTCGTAATGGTCCGGCCGAAGCGCGATGAACGTCGCCAGCCCGACGGCCAGCCCCACCGTTGGCTTCGCGCGCCACCACGTGCCCCCCCGAAGCGGAGCGGCACGATACTCCGCCTGCCGGTAGAACAGGTGCTGGTATTGCGCCAGGAGCCAACCGATGGGCGCCGCCGCCACCCCACCGGCAATCGCAGGGAGCCAATCCATCCGCGCACTATGGGCTGGCCTCCCGGAAGGGGGAAGGCAGGAATGCCCTATTCCGCGTCCTCCGCCAGGCGAACACATTCCTCCCGAAGCGTCACGAGGTCCGCCGCGGAAAGCACCGCCATCGGGTCGCTGCCGAGACGCGCGTACCACCGCACAGCGAGTTCGCGCACCACCGTCGCGGCCGCGGTCCCCTGCCCGCCCGGGCGCGGCACGAGCGGCGAAACCGGGCGCCCCAGCTCCTCCATGCCCTTCTTGCCCGTGACCAGGTCAACTGCCTCCACCAGGTGCTGTGCCGTTACTTCGCGCGCCCCAAGGTAGTTCGCCACCGCGGAAGCGGTTGTGAGCACGTCCGTGAACCGGATGGGTTCGTCGTTCACGCGTCCCGGACCGCCTGCTCCAGTCGCAGCGTCGCCTCCAGCGAACTCGTTCCCGCTTCGAAGCGCATCGGCGGCCCGATGCTGACGCGCACCAAGGCACGCGGTGTCGGCAACCAGCGACCCTCATAGAACCCCGGACGCAGCACGTCGACACGCATCGGCAGCACCGGCCGCCCGGATTCGATCGCGATGCGTGCCGCCCCGCTCTTGAACCGCTGTGTCGGCCCCATCACCGTCAGCTTCCCTTCCGGGAAGAGCAGGATGTTCCAGCGCCGTTCCAGCATAAGGGCGATGTACTCCAGGCTTTCGCGAATGCCGCTCCCCTGTTTCGCGAACGGGAAGGCGTTGCCCAGCAGGCTGGCAAAGAATCCCCGGAAGCGGTTCCCGTAGATGTCGCTCGCTGCCGCCGCGATGGCCACGCGTTGCCGGAAGTTGTGAGGCATCGCCCGCAGAAGCATTGCCTGGTCCATGTGCATGTTGTGGTTGCTCACGATGATGCACGGCTCATCAAGCCCCCGGAAGTGTTGCCGCCCGCGAATCTCCACCGAATAGAGAATGCGAAACAGCGGGAAGGCGAGCCCGGTCTGGCAGACGCGTCGAAACCAGCGCACCGGCCTCCAGCGCGGCCACTCCGGGAACCGGTACTGTCGCGGTTGCTTCTCTCGGCGCGTGAAGACTGGCACGCCCGATAGTGTCCGGCGGCAGCTCCTTGCTCGCCACCACCTGCTCGATCGGGCCTACCTGAACTGTGAGTGCCGCCCCTCCGCTCAGCGGAGTACGCTCGTTCAGATGGCAGGTCATGGAGGCGATTGGCTCCAGCGGCGCAAAGCCCGTCCGCAACGGCCGGCATGGCCCACGCTGCAGCGTGCGATTGCCCTCCACCGCAGTCACCTCGGCCTGGTCAGCCTCATGCTGCTGACCATCGCCTTCGCGGCGGTCGTCGGTCTCGCGCCGGCCCTGCTGCTCCAGCGCATCATCGACCACGCCATTGCCGATGGAGACGGTGGCGAACTCAACCTGCTCATTGTCGCCATGGCGCTCTGCGTCACGATCGGCGCCCTCACCGGCGTCGCCCAGTCGTTCCTCAGCACCTCCATCGGCCAGAGCGTGATGTACGATCTCCGCTCGGCGCTCTACCGGCACCTCTCCGGGATGTCGCTGCGCTGGTTCACCTCCAATCGCACCGGCGAGGTGCTCTCCCGCGTCACCAACGACGTCGGCGCCGTCCAGGGTGTCATCTCCGATAGCATCGGCGGCGTTTTCGGCAACACGATCGTTGTCCTCACCACGTTCGCGCTCATGCTCGCCTGGGATTGGCAGCTCGCCCTCTTCTCCGTGGCCTTCCTCCCGCTCTTCATCTGGCCCGCCCGCCGCGTCGGCAATGTCCAGCGTGCCCTCATGGGCGAATCCCAGGAACAGCTCGCCCTCCTCAACGGCCAGATGCAGGAGACCCTTTCCGTCAGCGGCGCGCTCCTCGTCAAGACCTTCGGGCGCCAGGCGGACGAAGTCGCGAAGTTCAACGAAACCGCCCGGCAGGTCCGTTCACTCAACATCCGGCGGGCCATGGTTGGACGCTGGTTCAACGTGCTCATGGGCCTCTTCGGCAGCCTCGCGCCGGTCGTCGTCTACTGGTACGGCGGCCACCGTGTCATCGACCACGAAGTCACCATCGGCACCGTCGTAGCCTTCGCCGGACTGCTCGGACGCCTCTTCGGGCCCGTCACCGCGCTCCTCAACGTGAACGTCACGGTTCTCAGTTCGCTCGCCCTCTTCGAACGCCTCTTCGACTTCCTCGACCTGGAGCAGGAGATCGCCGACCGGCCCGGCGCCATCGAACTCAAGGACGTGAAGGGCCATCTGCGCTTCGAAGATGTCGACTTCAGCTACAACGCCGGCTCCCAGGCGCTTTCGCATGTCACCTTCGACGTGCCCCCGGGTCATTTCGCCGCCCTCGTTGGTGCCTCGGGAGCCGGCAAGACCACGACGGCCTACCTGGTTCCCCGTCTCTACGACATCCAGGCTGGCCGCATCACCATCGACGGCCACGACATCCGCGAGGTCACGCTCGACTCGCTCACTGGCGCTATTGGGATGGTGAACCAGGAGCCGTTCCTCTTTCACTCCTCACTGCGCGACAACCTGAAGTACGCCCGGCCCGAGGCCACCGAGGAGGAGATCGAGGCGGCGGCGCGAGCCGCCAACATCCACGAGTTCATCGACGCGTTGCCCTACGGCTACGACACCATCGTCGGTGAACGTGGCTACCGGCTTTCCGGGGGCGAGAAGCAGCGCGTGGCTATCGCCCGTGCCCTCCTGAAAGACCCGGCTATCCTGATCCTCGACGAAGCGACCTCGAGCGTGGACTCCGGCACCGAGCGCGTCATCCAGGAAGCCCTCGAACGGCTCACGCGTGGGCGCACGGTCCTCGCCATCGCCCACCGCCTCTCCACAATCCGCGCGGCCGACATCATCATCGTGCTCGACCACGGGCGCATCGTGGAATCCGGCCGCCACGAAGAGCTCCTCGCGAAGGGCGGCGCCTACGCCCGGCTGTACGATGCCCAGTTCGGGCGTGATCTGGTGCCGTTGTAGGACCTTCCCGCGGTCTGGATATCCCGGCGGTCCCTGCCGGAACCCCTGTCTATGGCACGAGCAGCGACGACGCCGGACGTTTTCAACGCGACCGCCGAGTTGCAGCGCCGGGAGATCTTGCTACCGCTGCGGGCGGGTGAGCGGCCGGTGTGCGAAGCAGTTGGCGTTCTGAGGGGCGAGCCATAGAGTCTCGCCGTGGACGACGCCAGCAGCCTCGCCGCCGTGCTCTCGATCACCGGGCTCAGCCTCGCGGTGGTTGCGATCGCTCTGTTCATCAAGCGGCCCGCGGGTCCGGCGCTCGACGACCGAGGTCGCGTGACCGCGGCCGGAATTGCGAAGGCCGTCAACTGGGCTTCGGCGCTGCTGGCACCACCCGCGCTCTTCCTGGCGCTGTTCGTGGCAACCTTCGATTGGGGTCTGCTGGACTAACCCCGTCGCGCCCGGGAGTTCGGGGGCGATTGGAACGCCCGGCGGGATTCGAACCCTCGACCAATGGACCAGGCAAACACACCGCGGTGATATGCGCCCGAGCGGGCCGCGCTCCTTCATATCTTCTGGGAGCGAGCCGACGGCTGGGGCACGCGGGCCAAGCCGTCAGGCCGAAGGCGAAGGTTAGCCTTTGGTCGCAAGAACATTCCTCTCGCTTGCCTGGGAGGTGGCGCTTCCGCGCGACGCCGTGGCCTCTCAGTGCCGCGGCCGACTACGCCGTTGGTAGATGACAGCCCAAGCTCAGTTATCCCAATGCTGCGAAGCCGATATCGCCTGCAACAGCGCACCCATCGCGAAAACGGCAATCGCTTGCTCAAGCCCCTTTTGGTTGAGACCCTTCGCCAAGTTCTCGAGGTGCCATGCTCCGAGCATCATGCCTAGAAACAATACGATGCTGACGCTGGTCGTAAGGAATGTAACTGTTCCCCAAATTCAGTATTCCCAGAGATTCAGCTGGCTCCCGCTGACAGCGTGGGCAAGAACCGTAATTCCGATTAACTCATAGATCAAAACAGCGGTGAACAGAACCACCGGAATCACAAAGCTGACAATCGAAACAGTCCTCTTCCAGAGTTTGGAGGCACTCTCTTGCGGGAGACGCGACAGAAGCCCCAACAGCGCGCCCGATGCCTCGAGCCACGTTCCGACGACGCCAATGTTCGCCATGCTGAGCCAAGATTCCAAGCCGCGCTCCCTGCCGACCTCAAGACTGCGTCACTCGACCCAACGTCGGCCGAGGGAGTCATCAGTATCGCCGATTGCGCCGAATCTGTCGTAAGGCTCGCCGGTCAAGAAACGTCTTATCGTTTCCAGACCGAATCTGGCAAACCACCTCAGCCACACTAGATCCCCGACTAGCCCAGTCATGAACTCCGTTGAGACCGTCCTCGCCATCGCCCAGCGGATTCCACGATTCGCCCGCCGACATCATCATCGTCCTGGACCACGGCGCCCCCATCACCGGGCCCGAAGCCGTTGGCGGCGCAGGGTAGACGCCAGCCGAACCGGTCGACATAAAGAAGGGGCCGGCATATGCCGGCCCCTTTCTTTGCTTCGGACGTTCGATGCGATTACGCGTCGAAGTACAGGTGGAACTCATGGGGATGAGGGCGAAGGCGAACCGGGTCGCAGTCGTTCTCCCGCTTCCAGGAGATCCACGTTTCGAGTACGTCAGGCGTGAACACCCCGCCCTTGAGCAGCCAATCGTGGTCCTCTTCGAGCGCCGCAAGGGAGCCTTCGAGCGACGTCGCGACGGTCGGAACCTTCTCGAGTTCCTCCGGGCTCAGGTCGAACAGGTTCGTCTTGTCCATCGGCTCGCCGGGGTCGATCTTGTTCAGGATACCGTCCATGCCGGCCATGAAGACGGCCGCGAACGTCAGGTAGGGGTTGCCGGCCGGGTCGGGCGGCCGGAACTCGACGCGCTTCTGGCGCGGGTCCGGGCTCACGAGCGGGATGCGGCAGGCGGCCGACCGGTTCCGGGCGCTGTACACCAGGTTCACCGGCGCCTCGTAGCCCGGGACCAGCCGCTTGTAGCTGTTCGTCGTCGGCGCAGCGATGGCCATCAGCGCGCGGCCGTGCTTGATCAGCCCGCCGATGTACCACTTGCACATGTCGCTGATGCCGCCGTAACCGTCGCCGGCGAACAGGTTCGTGCCGTCCTTCCAGATGCTCAGGTGCGTATGCATGCCGGAACCGTTGTCCTGGAACAGCGGCTTCGGCATGAACGTCGCAACTTTGCCGTGGCGCTTCGCGACGTTCTTCACGATGTACTTGTAGAGCATGGACTTGTCACCCATCTTCGTGAGGGTGTCGAAGCGCATATCGATTTCGCCCTGGCCGGCAGTCGCCACTTCGTGGTGATGGAGTTCGACCTGGATGCCGGCCCGTTCCATCTCTTCGACCATCTCGTTGCGGATATCGGTCTGCGTGTCGTGCGGGCTGACGGGGAAGTAGCCTTCCTTGTAGCGCGGGCGATAGCCCTGGTTCAGGCCGCCCAGCAGCGTCGAGTCCGCCCCGCTGTTCCAGATACCTTCGTCCGAATCGACTGAATAGAACGCCTGGTGCTGGTCGCCGCCGAATCGCACCTCGTCGAAGATGAAGAACTCGAGCTCGGGACCGATGTAGACCGTGTCGCCCAGGCCGGTCTCCTTGAGGTACTGCTCCGCCTTCTGCGCCACATAGCGGGCGTCGCGCGAGTATCGGACGCGCGTCACCGGGTCTTCGACGTTCGCGATGACCGAGATCGTCGGCGATTGGATGAACGGGTCGATGATCGCCGTTTCCGGGTCCGGCACGAGGAGCATGTCCGACTCCTCGATCTTCTGGAACCCGCGAATGCTGGAGCCGTCGAAACCCCAGCCGCCGCGCCACGGAGAGCGTTCCACCGTGCTCCAGTCGTTCAGTTCATGGATTGGTCGCGTGATGTGCTGCCACAGACCGAACAGGTCCACGAACTTCACATCGACGAAGCGAATGCTGTTCGCTTCGCAAAAGCTCTTGATTTCTTCAGGGGTCACAAGCGTCTCCTCAGCTTTCCGGGGCGGTGCACTCCATTGTGCTGGCTCAGGGTGTTGCAGCCATCCCCGTTGGGCGCGCGAGGCGATGAAGATCTTGTTACGAGCGCATTTCCCGCTTCCGGTTCCCCTTGCGGACGCCGGCGGGTCCGCACCGCGATGACCGCCCCCCGTTATGGGTCCAGCAACACTCCCGGGTTCAGCACCGAATTCGGGTCCAGCGCCTTCTTCATCGCGCGCAACGCCATTGCAAACGGCTCCGGGCGCTGCTGGTCATACCACGGGCGATGCTGCCGGCCCACCGCATGGTGGTGCGTGATCGTCCCGCCCATCTTCATGAGCGCATCGGAGACAGCGACCTTGAACTGGTGGTTCTGTTGCCGGGGATTCCCCGCGCGATACGCTCCCGAGTAGCTGTAGTACGGCGCTGGCCCGTCCGGGTAAACGTGCGTGAAACGGCAGTTGAGTGTCCCGCCGCCGAAGATCTCCTTCAGCGCCTTCAGTGCCTCCTCGCGAACATATGCGTCGAAGGCCGGCCAGCGGTCCCACGTGATCGCCGTTTCGAAGGTGCCGCCCACCATCCCCAACCCCGCAGTCAGCCCTCCGCCGCGCGGGATGAACGTCTCGCGCCAGGCGCCGATCGCACCTCCCCGGCCCGTCGGCGCACCTGTCCCGTCGTCGATCGAAATCTCATCGTCGTTGACCTTGCCGCCTGCCGCCCGGGCAATCTCCACCGCGAACCCAATGTTCGCGCGCTGCGAAACCACGGCCGATTCGAAACTGACGATGAGCAGCGACTCTGTGCCGTCCATGGCGGCGCCTGTGCGGGCCAGCTCCGGGTCGAGCAGCCGCAGGTTCGCCGGCCATAGTTTCGCCTGGGCAATCAGGCGCGTGGCCTCATACCCGGCTTCCCACGTCGCGAAGGTGATTCCCGCCGTGGCGCGGAACGTTGGCCGGTCCTGGATCCGCATCCACGCTTCCGTGATGATGCCCAATGTCCCTTCGCTTCCCAGCACAATCCGGTCCGGGCTCGGGCCCGCCCCGCTCCCGGGCAGCCTCCGTGATTCCCACCAGCCCTTCGGCGTGAGCATCCGCGTCGATTCGACGAAGTCGTCGATGTGGGTGTGGTTGGTCGCGTAATGGCCGCCGGCCCGCGTCGCGATCCAGCCCCCGAGCGTCGAGCCCGCAAAGCTCTGTGGGAAGTGCCGCAGCGTGTAACCGTGGGGGCGGAGCTGGTCCTCGAGGTGTGGCCCGAACACGCCCGCCTGGATGCGCGCCGCACGCGATACCCTGTCGATCTCCAGCACCTGGTCGAAGCGATCCATGTCGATCGTGACAATTGGCCCGCGGTCCTCCGGCGGCGTAACGCCCTCCACGACAGAGGAGCCACCTCCGTACGGGATGGTGCAGTGGCCGTTGTCCGATGCCCACGAAAGCACGGCCTCCAACTCCGCCTCTGTACGTGGGTGCGCCACGACGTCGGGCGGGTTCGGATATTCGCCTTGCGGCCCGAAACCGCTGCGGTCGGCCCCATAGGAGTGGTAAGCCCGCTCCCAGTTGTCCTGGTAGCAGAACTCCCGCAGATTCTCCGGCGGACTGATGCGGGGCCTGCGGAGTTCCAGGTCTTCCGCCTTCGGGATCTTCGGCGCCTTCAGCTCCACGCCAAGGCGTGCCGAAAGAGCCGCCGCGTGCTCCACACGGCGCTCGTACGTTGGTTCTTCGGATTCGAGGCCAAAGAGCCAGAGACTTCGCCGCGGCTTTGCTTCGTTGCCCATCACCATCCCCCATGACCGGCCGGTTTCGACCGATTCTACGCGCCGGTATGGGCATGACAACCGCGGAGCCCGCCCCGGGCGGGCTCCGCACCGCACCTAGCCGATCGGGTCCAGCCCAAGGGCAATTCGCCCGGTGAACTGCACCTGCTGCCGCGCCGGCAGCGGATGATAGTGGCCCGCCCGAACGTCTCGCAGCAGCCGTTCGAGTCCACACTCACGATAAAAGCCTATCCCGCCCGTCGACTCGATCGCACACTCGACTGCACGCCGCGCCTGGTCGATGACACCCGTTTTCAGTGCGAGCTGCTCGCTCGAAAGCTCCAATGACGGCTGGAACTGGAGGTCGTTCGTGAGTTCAACCATTCGCCGATGGGAGGCGCTCGCGATGTGCACAGCGGAGATGGCCTCCCCCAGCGCCGATTGCACCGTGCCGTCATCCGAGCGCCGGGCGGCAACGCCCTTTGCGGTATCCACGGCCCGCTCTGCGATCCCCAGGTAGACGCCTGCGATCAGCGGGATCGCGATCGCGATGATGTTGTTGAACACGCCGTGGAACCCGGTCCGCGGACGCTGAAGCGAAACCGCTCCTTCGGGCACAAAGACGTTCTCCAACACGATCGTCTGCGACCCCGTCGCTCGCATGCCATGCACTTTCCAGTCGTCTTCCAGGCGCACGCCCTCGGCTTTCATTGGCACAGGGAAGTGCAGCACCTGCCAGCCGGCAGTTGGGTCGTTGTAGGGCGCGCTCGTCACGGCGATGTCCGCGATGGGGCTTCCGCTGGCGAACGACTTCCGCCCGGAGATGCGAAATCCACCATCCGCCTTCACGGCCTCTCCGTTCGACTCCAGCCAGTCTCGTGCCCCGGTGCTCACCAGGACCAGGTTCTCCGCCGCAACCCGAGGCAAGACCGGCGCGGGCCGTCCGTTCATGTGGTTGAACACCTGGAAACCCACCAGGTGCTGATGCATCGAGAGCGCCAGCGCCGTCGGCCCATCGTAATACGCGAGTCTGCGCAGGAGCGCGGCCATGTCCGAATACGCGGCGCCCCCGCCACCGAGGTCCGTCGGAATGAGCGCACTGATGAGCCCGCGCTTCTTCATTTCGGGGTAGTGGCCCGCAACGAATTCGTCGCTGGCGTCGCGCTGCGCAGCGCCCTCCTGGAAACCGGGCCCGATGTCATCAACGATCTCGATCCACTTTGCTGCCGTGGCGGTCATGGGTGCCTTCCTTTCCTGCGCCTCGTGTTTGATGAGTGCCTGTGGAATTATTCGATGCTGCCGGATGATCCGATCAAGGATCCGTGCACAAGTTCACACAATACTTGACCGGCGAACCAGGCATATCAAACGCGCGTTCCGGTCCGTCATCGCTGCAGCGCGGCAACGTCACCATCACGTCCGGCCACAATCTATCTGTCCTTGGGAGGCACCACCTCGTCGAGGTCCGGGCTGAAGGTCATGGAGTCGTCCGGAAGGCGAATCACCATCACCACGTTGAACTGCCGCTGCGCGTCGAGGTCGCCCGGCCTCGGGGCCAGTGCGCCAGCTCCTGTACCGGCTGCGTCGACCCGCACAGCGGGAAGGCTCGACGCGAGTCTCCTACTGAACGGTGATGGTTCCCGACATCTCCGCCGGGTGGACTTCGCAATTGAACGGGAACGAACCCGCGGTGTTGAACGTGAAGCTGAAGCTGCCGCTGTTCGCGGGAGTCACCGAAAGCGAGGGGATGCCCGCCGAAGGTGCCGCGACGTTGTGGGGCACGGAATCTGCCCACGACCACGTCACGCGCGTCCCCACCGGGATGGTCAACGAGGATGGTGACCACGAGAGACCGGATGCGTTGATGGCCCGTGCCGCAGGTGCTGGTGGCTGCGTCGGTGTCGCCGTGGGGGCTGGCGGCTGGGTGGGTGGGGCCTGGGTGGCTGGCTGGGTCGCCACGGGCGGCTGCGTGGCCGGAGCCGTGGTCGCGGTCAGCGCAGCGGTGTTGGTCGCTGCCGCTGCCGTCGTCGGCGTACTGCTCGATGTGCCCGCAGTCGCCGACCCACCGGGCGACACGTTGGCAGTGGCCGAGGCCGAAGGTGAAGCCGCGCTCCGCGTGGGGGTCGGGTCGTCGGAGTCGCCTCCGCTGCATGCGGCGCTGGCGATGGCCAGCACCCCGGCGGCAATCACTACTGGCAAACGATGTCGGCGGAATAAGCTGTGACTGGTGTTCATGCGTCTCATTTGTCGGTGGAAGTTGTGCGCTCTCTTGCACTTACGGCAAGCTTCCCGTGCTGGATGCGCAACTGCGTTCAACGCTTCAGGAAAGAATTGGTTAAACACCAGGGCCGCGGCGCCTGGTTGCCTTCCGGTGGCAATAGTTTCGAAATAGGTCCCGGTTAAGCCAGCGTCAACGCGAAAAGTATTTCTTGACTCTCTCAGCGAAGGACACGTAAAAGTGCATTCCGTTGCCCACACAACTTGGCACGTGCGCCGTTGCGGGGTGCGTGTTCGCCGTGTGCCGGACAGACCAACAGGAGAGACACTATGCGTTCGATCGTCAGGGTTGCCTTCGCGGCGGCCACGGCCATTGCGGCCGTACTCATCGGGGCCGGAGGCCTCATCGGCGGTGGCGCCGGTACCGCCAGCGCCGCCACCAGCGGCGTCTCCATCCGGGGCATCGCCTTCTCGCCCAACACCGTCAACATCAAGGTCGGTGAAGCTGTCCGCTGGATCGACGACGAAGATGCGATCCCCCACACCGTGACTTCGGAGAAGTATGGAGGCTTCGCCAGCGCGACCATGCGGCCCGGCGATTCGTTCATGCACACGTTCACTGAAGCGGGCTCCTACCAGTACTTCTGCCTTGTGCACCCCGGCATGCGCGGCGTCGTCAATGTCGGTGATGCAACCGGCACACCTGGAACCCGCCCGGCGGCCCTTGCGGCCGCGCCTATTAGCCTCCGCCTGTCCGGCGCCAACGAAGTGCCCCCGGTCACCACGTCCGCCCAGGCCACCTTCAATGCAACCGTCGGCGCCAACTCCATCACGTTCGGCCTTCAAGGATTCGCCGTCGGCATCACGGCCGCCCACATCCATGTCGGCGCGGCCGGAGTCAACGGCCCCGTCGTCGCCTTCCTCTTCGGGCCTGACCCCGGCCAGAACCAGATCACGTCCACGGGTACCATCGACCAGTCGAAGCTCGTCGGCCCGATGGCTGGCAAGTACGCTGACTTCGCCGCTGCGCTTGCCAGGGGCGAACTCTACGTGAACCTCCACACCATCGCCAACCCGGCGGGCCACATTCGCGTCCAGATCCCGGCACAGGCCGCCGCCACTCCGCGTCCGCCAGCCACCGGCTCCGGCCTCCGCGCCACGCCCGATAGCGGCGGCTTCGATCTGATGCCGCTCATGGCCGCTGCCTTCGTGGTCTCGGTCGCGGGTGGCGCCGCCGCCTGGAAGCTTCGCCGCCGCTAAGGCGATCCCCATCACGCACGCAGGGGAGGCCGGTCATACGACCGGCCTCTCTGGTCACTCCTCGGAGCTCCGGCCTTTCCGCGCCGATGATGTCAACGTCGCGCTCGCTCCGATCAGAGCTTCAGCCCGAGGATCTCGCGTGTAACTTCACCGCCGGATCGCACCGTGAGATTGACCCATGTCACGCGCATCTTCGTCCGCTTGCCGTTCGCCTCGATCCAGACCTCGTCGCCCTTCTCCCAGCGGTAGTCCGTATCCACGGTCAGGTAGTGTTCCCCCTTGCTGCCGCTGAAGGGGTCAGCTTCAAAGAAACTCGTCTGCATGCGGGCATGCTCCCGGCGCTGAATGTTGGGTAGCGTAGTTGGTGGCACGCGATCTGGCGATCAGAATCCCGGCGTTTCGCGATGGCCAGGAATGGTGCTCGCGATGGTGACCGAGGGCCCGATACTGCAGCTCCGCGGGTCCGCAAATTGTCTCTCGCTGCCCGACGAGGGCCAACCGCGGTGGGGCCGACAGCCACCCACCCGCCGGCGACCTTTTCGCGCGCCCCCGCTAGAATGCCCGGATGCCTTCACTGCCTCCGGATGTCGCACCGGTTTTCGAACGATTCGTGCTTGGGCCGCAGAAGCTCAGAGACGCTGTCGATGGCCTCGACCCTGGCCTGTTGAACCGCCCGGATTCCGGCGGCTGGTCGATCCGCGATATCGTCATCCACTTCGCCGACACCGAGCTTGTCACCGCCGTGCGGCTACGGCTCATCCTGGCTTCGGAGAGCCCTCGCCTGTTCGCCTACGACGAAGGAGTCTGGAAGAAGCGTCTCAATTACCTCTTCCGCGATCCGGATGCGGCGCTTTCGCTCTTCCAGCAGGTGCGCTACACGAACGCGGAACTCCTCCAGCAAGCCGCCCGGGACAGCTGGACGCGAACCGGCCAGCACGAAGAGCTTGGCGCGGTCACCATCGCGGACATCCTCCTCAAGCGTTCCGATCACGATGACGAGCACATCGGGCAGATTCGCGCCATCCGTGAAGCACACGAACCGCACCACAAGCCGTTTCCGGAATAGCCGGAGCTTTTAACGCGATTCGGCGGGCAGCGTTACCGTGCCGCCGCTGATCACCCAGTATGCCCCGCCCCGCGTGAGTGCCGAGAGCGTGTTGACGTACGAAGGAGCGCCAGGCGCATATCTCAACCAGCGATTGCCCGCGGCGTCGAAGGCATAGATCGTCTCGACGCCAGGCCCCATGGTCGCGGCCGCCTGTGACGCCGGCATGGTCTCGCCTGCCCACGTGATCAGGTTCGCGCCGCCCGGCAGCGATACGCTCGCGGCCACGGGTGGCGCTGCCTCCCCTGCTCCCATCGAAGTCCCGTCATCCACTGGTCCCATCTCGATCGCCCAGTACCACGTGTACTTCGAGCCCGGCGCGTGGAGCCGCGCAACCCCGACCTGCACGTAGTAGTCCGTGAGCATGTTCTCGTCGTGCGATGGCGATTTGCGCAGCAGTTCGAATGCCGATGCCGCGGTCGACCGGTTCGTGCCGGCCGCCAGGTTCTCCCCGGCCGGCACCGGATAGCCGCAGTCCACGGACCGCACAAAGGGCGAGCGGCCCAGCGAGTCTTCGTGCCCGAACCGATCGTTTCCGCTCATGTCTCGCACCATCCACTCTGCCGTCCGGCTCAGGTTCGCGGACCACTTCAACCGGGTGAGCCCTTTGCTCGCGCGATAGTCGTTCAGGATCTCGAAAAACGCCTGCTCTTCGGCATCGATCGAAAACTCGGGGACGCTGCATTCGCCGCCCGATGCCTCGGCCGCCGGCACCAGCACGGACGACGCCGCCATCAGCGCCAGCATGATGGCGGCTGCAAACGCGCGAAGAGTCTGTTTCATGGGCACCGGGAAGTACCGCCGATGTGTGGCCTTACCGTGAATGCTCGGGTCCGCGCATGGTCTCCCGGCAGGCGGGGACGCCCGAATAGGGATGTGCGAATCCCCGTACCACGACGGCGGAAACCCTCAGGAGCTCGTTTTGCTTTGGTGCTTGCCTGTGCCAGCATGCGTGGCGGCACTCCTCGCCCTCGGCGCAGCCGCGCAAACGGCCGGCCTCTTCGGGTACGCGCTCCCAATCGCGAGCCCCGAAGTTCAGGCTGCGACCGATGCTGCCGAAGATGCCTTTATGGAAATGTCTCTTTCTGTAAACCGCACGCAAATTCTCGGTATGTTCGCCCCTAAGTTGGCTGCGCTTTGCGCGGCCCTCCTGCTCGTCGCCTGTGGCGGCGGAGGCGAAGAATCGTCCGATGCCGCAGCCGGGGGCGCCTCCTCGGCCGGCGATCGACCTGCCTCCGGCGTCATCGATGCCTGCAAGCTGGTGACGAAGTCTGAGGCGGAGGCCGCCCTCGGTTCCCCGATGGCCGACGGCGAGACAGATAGCGGCACCGCGGCCCGGTGCACCTATCACACGAGCGACACCTCGAAGCCGGACACCGTCTTCGTTCGCGTCGGGAAGGGCCGTGCGGAGAAAGACGCCTTCGCCCTCGCAAAGAACCTCTACGCCGACGCGAAGCCCGTCGATGGCTTCGGTGACCAGGCGTTCATCGTCGAACTCGGCGCACCGGTGGTCCAGGTCCACATCCTCAAGGGCGACACCTACCTGACGGTCGCCGTGACCGACATCGAGGAGCGCGAAAGGCTCGTCGAAACGGCCCGCGCCCTCGCGAAGACCGCCACCGGGCGGCTCTAAGGCGCAAGCCCGCCCAGGGTCCCCTTCACACGAGTTCCCCTCGCGCGCA
>CAYYSD010000043.1:17529-20257 GCA_964474285.1 uncultured Anaerolineaceae bacterium
GGTCCTACGCCCGGGTGGCCGCTGCCTCCAACGCCCGGCGCGTGAACACCTTGATCATCGCCCGGCGGTAAGCCTCGCTGGCATGAATGTCGCTGTTCACGTCAGTGAGGCCATCTCCCGCGACCTTCGCCGCCGCCTCGATGCTGCCTGTGTTCAGCGGCCGGCCCTCCAGTGCGGCCTCGACGTTGCTCATCCGCTGCGCGTGGCTCGAAGCCCCCGTCAGGCCGAGCCGTGCGCTGGTAATGATGCCGTTTTCCACCTTTAGCGCCGCGGCCACACCGACGATCGCGTAGTGCGAAGCTCGCTGGTGCAACTTGGCATAGGCGGCCGCCTGCATGGGTGCGAATTGCACGCCGGCGATGATCTCGTTTTCCGCCATGTCCACCGTGAACAGGTCCTGGAAGAACGCGTCGGCCTTCACCGCGCGCCACCCGTTCGGGCCCTTCATGTGGATCTCAGCGTCGAGCGCCACCATGACGGCCGGATAGTCCGCCGAGGGATCCGAGTGCGCCAGGCTGCCGCCCAACGTCCCCCTGTTGCGTACCTGCGGGTCGCCGATTTCACCGGCCGTATCCGAAACCACCGGGCAAAGCGACTTGAGCAGGTCCGACGTCTCAACGGCGTGATGCGTCGTCGCTGCCCCGATTTCGATCTTCCCGTTCGTCTCCCGGATGCCGCTGAGGCCCGGAATGCGGGAGATGTCGATCAGCAGCCCCGGTTCGCTCAGCCGCAGTTTCATCAGCGGGATGAGGCTGTGGCCCCCGGCCAGCAGCTTCCCCTCGCCGCCGCTTGCCGCCAGCCGGGCGAGCGCATCGTCAATGGAGGTTGCGCGTTGGTAGTCGAATTCGACCGGGATCATGCCTGGCCTCCGTTGATGATCTTCCAGAGCTTTTCCGGCCTCAGCATCATGTCGATGTGCTTCACGCCGAACTCACCGAGCGCGTCCACCGCCGCCGCGACGATGCACGGCGTCGAACCAAGGGTGCCCGCTTCACCCACGCCCTTGGCGCCGATCGGATTGACCGGAGTCGGCGTCACGGTGTTTTCCATTTCGAACCACGGGAAGTCGGTCGCCCGCGCGATCGCGTAGTCCATGAACGACCCCGTCAGGAGCTGACCGTCCTCGTCATACACGACCTCCTCGATCATCGCCTGGCCAATGCCCTGGGCGAGACCACCGTGGATCTGACCTTCCACAATGAGCGGATTGATGATCGTCCCGCAGTCGTCCACCGCGAACATCTTGAGCAGCTTCGGCTCGCCCGTTTCGCGGTCAATCTCGAGCATCGAGATGTGACAACCGAAGGGGTAGGTGTTGTTCTCCGGCTCCCAGAAGGCCTCGTCGGAAAGCCCGGGCTCCATCCCCGGCGGAAGCGGCACGGGAACGTAGGCATAGCCTGCCACCTCCGCGAACGTCTTGCCCGAACCGGGGGAACCCTTCACGGAGATCATCCCGTTCTCAAAGACGAGGTCGTCTTCGTTCGCGTCCATCAGCGCGGCGGCGAACTTCGCCATCTTCTTCTTCACCTTGTCGCCGGCCAGCACGAGCGTTGTGCCACCCACCGCCTGCGAACGGCTGCCGAACGTGCCGATACCCTGCTTCACCACCCCCGTGTCGCCGTGGAGGATCGTCACGTGCTCGATCGGCACGCCGAACTGGTCGCCGAGCATCTGGGCGAACGTCGTCTCGTTGCCCTGTCCATGTGGCGATGCCCCGGTCGTGGCAGTGATGCGGCCGTCACGTTCGACCGTGACGCCCGCGTGTTCCCAGCCTCCGGTCGGCAGCGCCGCCGAGGGACCAAGCCCGCATACTTCGACGTAGAACGAAAGCCCCAACCCCACCAGCCGCCCCTCGGCCCTGGCGGCGTCGCGTTCTCTCTTGAGGTCCTCCCACTTCGCCACTTCAAGCGCCTTGTCCAGCGCCTTGCCGTAGTCGCCTGAGTCGTAGACGGCTCCCATCTGGGTGGCGTACGGGAACTTGTCATTCGCGATGAAGTTGCGCCGCCGCAGTTCTGCCGGGTCCATGTTCAATTCGCGCGCCAGCATGTCCATGCCGCGCTCCACGAAATACGTGGCCTCTGGGCGTCCGGCGCCACGGTAAGCGTCGGTCGGCATCTTGTTCGTGAACACCTCCGTCAGCTCGGCCCGCACTGCAGGGATGTCGTAGGTGCCGTTCAGCATGAGCATCGTGAGCGTCGGGATCGCCGCCGTGAGCAGCATGTTGTACGCGCCCACGTCCGCGATGAGCTTGAGTTTGAGCCCGAGCACCTTACCGTCGCGAGTGGCTGCGAGGTCGAGGTAGCCCAGGATGTCGCGACCGTGAATCGTTGCCTGGAAGGCCTCCGACCGGTCCTCGATCCACTTCAACGGGACGCCGAGCTTCTTCGAAAGCGCCGCCGCCGCGTATTCCTCGCCGTAGATGTTGATCTTGCAGCCGAACCCGCCGCCAACTTCCGGCGCGATCGCGCGCACCTGCGACTGCCCCATTCCGGTGAGCGCCGCGATGAACGTCCGCAGGATGTGCGGATTCTGCGTCGACGACCAGATGGTCATCTGGTCTTTGCCCGGCTCGTAGTGCGCGACCACGCCGCGGGGTTCCATCGCATTCGGCGCCAGGCGCTGGTTCACCATGCGCTGGGAGATGACGATCTCCGCCTTCGCGAACGCCTCGTCGATTGCGCTGTTATCGACGGCGCACGTGGCGGCATCGACACCGGTGCCCGCAGGG
>CAYYSD010000044.1:0-1956 GCA_964474285.1 uncultured Anaerolineaceae bacterium
GCGGCCTCAGCGCCGCTCAGGAGGGTTGTGTCCATGGCTACTACCTACGTTGGCTTCTACCGTCCGGTATCTCCAGAAGTGATAGCGGCATCGCAACGCGAAACGGGTACCCTTCCGCCGGCGATGCTTGCCAAGGTCCGGGCATTTCCCGCAAGCCTCCCTCCGACCTGTAAGCTCATCGGCTCCTGGGCGATCAGTGGCGGTCAGGAGCCCGGTGTCATGGTGGCTGAAGTCGAGAGCATCGCGGACCTTCAGCACGTGAACACGTACTACGCCGGCTGGCTGAACTTCGACTGGCACCCTACCGCAGGAGTCGACCGCAGCCAGTAAGGTCGGAGACGACGGCTCAGCGCGTGCCTGGCGCTTGCCTTCCGTTCGTGCTGAGCCAGTCGAAGTACGAACGCGGTCCCGCCCGAACAGCGGAGTGCGCCTGTGAGACTCGACCCACGGACCAGGCCCTTCGACGGGCTCAGGGCGAACGGGAGTCGAGTGAGGCCCCTCAGGCCGGCGGCTGCCAGACCAGCGCCGGCTTGCCCGCCGCCAGGTTCGCGAACGAACTCACCTCGACGCGCCACGGCGCGAGCTTGAGCAGCCCGAGCCGGGCATCGTCCGGCTGCGTGCCCATGAGCGCCGCGGGGTCGTATCCGTACGGGCCGGGAAACGACGAAAGGAACGCCCACACGCGCTCTCGCTCCGCGATGTCCGTCACCCACCCTGACCGGCACTCGGCATAGACCATGCCGTCCTCAGCCGAGAAATACGACGCGGACAGGTAGGGATTGGCCGCCAGGTGCTTCACCTTGAGCGCCGTCATCCAGCTCACGGTCCAGCCCGTGAATCCCTCCCAAACCGGGTGCATGATCCGCGTCCGTGGCCGCCCGCGGCGATCCACGGTGCTCACCGTGCTCCAGACGAGCTTCTGCACGATGGCATCGAACTGGGGCTGCAACTCCTCGAAAGTCGCGACGTTCACAGGGCAGACCTCCTTGCGGAAAGAGATGTGGTGTACGGATACGAAGATGCTATGCTGCGCACATCAACGGCGCGAGCCGAGCGGTCCCGGGACGGAAGGGAGGCGCGACATGCGATCGAGGGCACGTGCGTTTGCCGGCGCTTGTGCAAGCATGACTGGCCTGCTTGTGCTCTCCGCCGGATGTTCGAGTCCTGCGCCCTCCGAAGCCACGGCATCGTTGTCAACCCGTTCCGGGGACGTCCTAATCGAGCCGGGCGAGCGAGGCATCCGCACGGACTTCCTGCGCTCGACGACCGACCTCATCGCCTACTTCCCCGTTGTCATCGTCGGCATCGTGGAGGCGGAACAGGCGGTTCATCTCTACGAGGTGTTCCCCGTGACGCCCGAATCCCGGCCGACATCCGTGCCACCGACGTGGATCCCGACTCCCGACCCGGGTGCGACGCGCGCAGCTGAACCGCCCGATTCGACGTTCTTCACCGTACGGGTCGATCAGGTTGTCGCAGGTTCTGTCAGCAGCGGGTCTACTGTGCGCATCCTGCAGAGCGGCGCCCGCGCGGGCGGCGTGACGTATGTGCGCGCAGACGACCCGCTGAGGGTCGTCGGTTCGCGGTACCTCCTGGTCCTGCGACAAAACGAGATCAGGGATCACTTCGGAACCGCAGCCGCGGGACGCTTCGTCGTCACCGCTGACGAGCGGGTCCAACAACCCGTATCGGCCTGGAAGGACTACGGTGCCGTCAAAGCACTCGATGGCCGCAAACTCAGCGATGTCGTGCCCGAACTCCGGCGCCTGGCAGCGGACATGGCCTCCGGTAAGGTGACTCCGGAGCCGTGGCCCTCGCCGCGCCCCACGCTTGTCCCGGCGACCGTGACACCCGCGCGAAGCGCAACGTCGATCCCGCCCCCGCCATCCCACATTCCGCAGCCGCCCGTCTTCCCGACTCGCCCGCCGCTCCCTTCCGCGACGGCAGCGCCCTGAG
>CAYYSD010000044.1:2056-20098 GCA_964474285.1 uncultured Anaerolineaceae bacterium
CGCCCTGAGCCCGGATTCCTTCGCGATACCATCCTGATAAGCTATTTGCATGACGACCGGTGAACGTGCTTTGGGAACAGTCGACCTGACCAACCTGACGGTTGAGGAACTGGCGGTGCGGCGGCTTGTGTTGAGCCAGGATCTTGATCCGCAGGCGCGAGCCCGGAGGGTCACCGCCTTCGCGAAAACGCGCCAGAACCTCAAAGAGATGCTGCGGTCCGAAGCCTGTAGTGGGCTAACTGAAGAAGAAGTCGCCGGTGCCCTTGAGGCTGACCGCGACCGGTGACAGTCGTCATTGATTGTTCGTTCGTTGCCAGAGCGCTCGTTCCCAGCCAACAGACTCAGTGGGCGACGGACGCCCTTGAGGAGATTGTCGAGAGCGTCGACCAGATCGTCGCGCCCGACTTCCTGCAATCGAATTCGCCTCGATGCTTCGTCGATTGGAGTCGCGCGGGATGATTCGGACGAACGTGTCAGGCGCTGCACTGGACGCCCTGCAGGCTATGGAGGTGACGTACGTTTGGAATGCTCGCTGGGTTGATAGCGCACTCGCGATAGCCCGAACGATTGGCGTGTCAAGGATTTACGACAGCATCTATCTGGCGTGCGCGTTGGACCTGGGCGTTCGCCTTCATACGTGCGACGCGCGGTTTGCCTCCGCGGCCTCGGCTGATTTCGGATCCTCTTTGTTCCTGCTGTCGCCGCCAGCTTGAACTACGAGTTCGAACATGCCCGCTGACAGCCGGGCGGCTACACTGGCCCCCACACAACCCACGGGGACAGCGCCATGGATTTCGAGCTCTCTGAAGAACATCGACTGATCAAGGACACGGCCCGCCGCATCGCCCGCGAAGTCGTCGCGCCGCGCGCCAAAGAGCTCGACGAAACCGGGCAATACCCCCACGACTACTTCGAAGCGTTCAAGAAGGCCGGCCTGCTCGGCATGGCAATCCCCGAAGAGATGGGCGGCACTGGAAACGGCATCCTCCCCATCTGTCTCGCCATCGAAGAGGTCGCGAAGTACGAATGCGGCGCCGGCCTCATCCTCGTGCTTACCGGCCTGCCCAACCGCCCCATCGTCTTCGGCGGCACGAAGGAACAGCAGCTCAAGTACCTCCCGAACGTAGCCACGGGCGTGACGAAGGCCGCCTTCTGCCTGACCGAGCCCGACCACGGCTCCGACGCCGCCGCGCTCGAAACCCGCGCCGTCCGAGATGGCGACGACTACATCCTCAACGGCAACAAGGTCTACATCTCCGGCGGCACCGTGGCCGATACCCTCACCGTCTTCGCGCGCACCGGCGGCCCAGGCGCGAAGGGCATCAGCGCCTTCGTCGTCGACGCCAATTCGCCCGGCATCAACATCGACCGCACCGACGACAAGATGGGTGTGCGCAGCGTCCCCACCGCCCACTTTAGCTTCCAGGATGTGCGCGTCCCCGCCGAAAACCTCCTCGGTCTGAAGGAGGGCGAGGGCTTCAACCACGCCATGCTCACCCTCAACAGCATGCGCCCGACGGTCGGCGCGCGCGGCGTCGGGCTGGCCGAAGGCGCTGCCGCCTACGCCCTCGAATGGGCCCGCGAACGCAAGGCCTTCGGCAACGGCGTCATCGATTTCCAGGCCATCCAGTTCATGTTCGCCGATATGGCCATCCAGATTGAGGCGGCCCGGAACCTCGTCTACAAGGCCGCGTGGATGGTGGACCAGGGCAGGTACACCCGCGAATATGCCCACCATCTCTCCATCGCCAAGGCCTATGCGACCGAGATGGCGAACAAAGTTGCCTTCGATGCTCTCCAGGTGCTCGGCGCGCAGGGCTACATGAAGGATCACCCGCTCGAGCGCCACTACCGCGACGCCCGCCAGCTCATGATCGTCGAGGGCTCATCCCAGGTTCAGCGGGTCGTCATCAGCCGCAACATGATCGACCGCGCGCTGGTCTACGGGTAGGCGGCCTTCACCACAGTACCGGAACCGCGTAGTCGGAGAACGCGCGGTCCCCGGTGACGATCGTCAGATCCTCGACCATCGCCTGCGCGATCAGTAACCGGTCGAATGGGTCTCTGTGGTGCAGCGGGAGAGACTCGACCGCGAGGATGTGGGGCAGGGCGATTGCCAGTTGCGAAAGTCCCAGTTGGTCGACCTGTTGTGCGACGAACCAGGACACCGGACGGCTGATCGCGAGTTTCCCGGCGGCGGCTTTGATGGTTAACTCCCAGACGCTCGCGTCGCTGAGAAAGCACAGATTCTCTCGATCGTTGATCGCTGCTCGTGTGGGGGAAGTCAGTCGTTCGGGCGTGGAGGCCGCGATCAAAAGGGTCATCGTGTCAATCAGAAGGTTCATCGGTCGGGTCCGCTTCCAGGGGGGCGTCGTACCACTCGGCGAGCTCCGCCTCGGTCATAGGAGCAAACGCGTCTCCGGTCATGCGCACCTGCCCGCGGGCGGTGCCGAACTTGACAGGTCCCCGACGTAGAACAGGCACCAGCCGCGCGACCGGGCGGCCATCGCGCGCGATCACTATCTCCTCGCCCGCTTCGACTCGGCGCAGCAGCTTCGAAAGCTGCGTCTTTGCGTCGTGAGTGTTCACAACCGTCGTCACACCATTGCTCCAGCGGACTAACTGATTAGTCCACCCTGGTCGAGTCAGGACCATTTGTCAATCACATCACATCGCTGTTCGGCTATGCTGGGCAACGATGAGTTCTCGCGAGGACCCGATCGACCGGCCAACGTCTCGCGTCCTGCTCCTCGATGAGTTCGACCGCGTGCTCCTGTTCAGGGCGCTCGAACCTGATCAAGAGACGCGCCGCCCGTTCTGGTTCCCGCCCGGCGGAGGTCTCGAAGCAGGCGAAACCCACGAAGAGGCCGCCGTTCGCGAAGTACGCGCAGAGACGGGCTTCGAGATCATCCCTGGCCCGTGCGTCTGGTTGCGCTCCCATGTCTGGCGGCTCGAAGACCGCTGGTACCGCTCGATCGAGCGCTACTTCCTCGCCCGCACACCGGCCGCCGACGTGCTGAGGGATGCATGGACAGAGCTCGAGTTGCAGCTGATCGGCGAGTGCCGGTGGTGGTCCGCGGCCGATATCCACGACTCCAGCGACACCTTCGCGCCACGACGCCTGGCCGAGCTGCTGCCGCCGCTCCTCCGCGGCGAAGTCCCGCCGGCCCCGTTCGAAGTGGGCGTCTAATTCGCGCGGCCGACATGAGCGTGTTCCCCGGCGGTCGTATCCTGCTTGGGAAAGGCGCCGCGATCCATGCAACCGGGGCAGGAACACCCTGCTGAGACTCTGACCTGTGCCCACGTGCGAAAGACCTTCGGCGCCAAGGTGGCCGTCGACGACGTCAGCCTGTCCGTTGCGCCGGGCGAGATCCTGGCGCTGCTCGGGCCCAGCGGTTGCGGCAAGACGACACTCCTGCGCATGATCGGCGGCCTGGAAGTCCCGGATTCGGGCGAAATCCGGCTGGGAGGAAAGACCCTCAACGGCGCGCGTGCCTTCGTGCCCCCGGAAAAGCGCCGCATCGTCATGGTCTTCCAGGACTTCGCCCTCTTTCCTCATATGACCGTCGCGCGCAACGTCGAATTCGGACTGCCCTCCGGCGCGGACAAGCGCGAACGCATGGAGGCGCTTTTGCGTACCGTCGGTCTCGAAGGGTTGGAGCGGCGCATGCCCCACGAGCTCTCCGGGGGGCAGCAACAGCGCGTCGCGATCGCTCGTGCTCTCGCCGCCGAACCACGGGTGATGCTCTTCGATGAACCGTTTTCGAACCTGGACCCGGCCATCCGGCTCCATGTGCGCGCCGAGGTGCGGCAGATCATCCGCACGACCGGCGTGACCGCCATCTTCGTGACGCACGATCAGGAAGAAGCGCTCAGCCTGGCTGACCACGTCGCCGTAATGATCGATGGCAACATCCTGCAGATCGGCACGCCCCGCGAAGTCTATGCGAATCCCACGAGCAGGGCCGTCGCAGAATTCGTCGGCCGCGCCAACTTCTTCCGGGGCGAAGTCCGGGATGGCGTCGCCACCTGTGAACTGGGCACCTTTGCGGTCGAAGCAGACTTCGAAGGCCCCGCCGACATCATGGTCCGCTCGGAAGATCTCGTACCGGCAGAAGACGGCACGCCAGCAGAAGCCGTTTCCTCCACCTACCTGGGCCACGAACAGCTGGTCACGCTCCGGCTCGCGGGCGGCACGGTGGTTCACGCGCGCTGGCGACCCAGCCTTGCCGTGTCTCCCGGCGCCCGCACCGGCCTGCGTGTGGAGGGCAGCCCGGTCGCCTTCCCTATCGAGTAACCCCGCTCCCATGACGCGCCGAAGGCCGGGTCTCACGACCCGGCCCCCGGCGCAGAGAGAAGGGAAGGCTCGATCAGGCGGCGATGGACTCGGTCCTGCCCTGCGCGATCCGTTCCAGGATCGGAGCGAAGTTCTTGGGGCTGTAGAAGTCCGAAACAGGAATCGTCCCGACGTGCGCCCCGAGGAAGAGGCTGACCTGATCCGGGTCGTCAGCAATCGCTTCGAACACGGCTGCGATCTCTGCGGGCAGCGGTTCCATCGTCGCGAGCTGGCAAACGAGCTCGTACATATCGTCCGCCGCCTCGTCGCGTCGATTCTGGTAGCGGCCGAACGCCTGCTCCGGCGTCTCTTGCCCCTGGAGGGTGTCGTCGATCGCTTCCACCAGGAACTCGGCATCGCGGAAGGCGTCCGACATGCCCTGCCCGAGCGTGGCGTCGCGCACGTACCCGGCGTCGCCTACCAGCGCCCAGCCGTTGCCGAAGGGCACG
This sequence comes from uncultured Anaerolineaceae bacterium, assembly GCA_964474285.1. Lineage (GTDB taxonomy): Bacteria > Chloroflexota > Dehalococcoidia > Tepidiformales > Tepidiformaceae > JACRBT01. Next base: position 6,842 of record CAYYSD010000044.1, read on the forward strand.
CGGAAGAAGTTCGGCAGGTCCACGGTCCCGATGAAGCGCTCTTCGCGCCGCGCGGTGCCCATTCGTTCGGCGAGGTCCGGCACCTGCGCGATCGCCTTCTGAAACTCGCCTTCAATATCCCGGCGGACCCGGTCGAACTCCCGCACAGACCACTGCACGAACACGATCGTCCGGTCATCGTTCGAAGGAAGGACGCCAATGTAAACGCCCGGGCGGGCGTACAGGGTGGGCCTTTCCCCCGCGGGAAGGCCGCTCCAGTAGCTGTAATAGGCGCAGGACATCACGGGGCGCTCGCGGTACTTCTTCGCGTCCACGAACTTCGCGACGGCTGAATGCCTGCCGTCCGCACCAACCACGATGGCCGCGCGTTCTTCGTAGTCCTTGCCGTCGACGTTGCCGCGAAGGCCCGCGACCCGCCCGTTTTCGAACACCAGGCCCGTAACCGTGAAGCCCGGACGGAATTCGACGCCCGCCTCGACCGCGGCATCGACCAGGATGCTGTCGAAGGTGGAACGGCGCGGGCAGAGAATCGTCGAAGTGCCGTCGTAGGGCGGTGGGGTTCCCTCGAGGACGAGCCCGCCGAAGTCGAACGCGATGGAGTTGATCTCCGGCACGCCGGAGGCGGCCACCCGTTCGTAGAGTCCCCAGCGCTTCAAACGCGCGACACCCCGGGGCTGAAGCATGTGCGTCGAAACGGTGTCGCTCGGGAATTGAGCCCGGTCCACCAGCAGAACCTTGTAGCCCTTGCGGGCAAGAAGCATGGCTGTTGGCGAACCGCCAACGCGCGCGCCGACCACGATCACGTCGTACATCTCAGGTGTCTCCCTCTCACTTCGCGGCGCGCTGCTGCGGCCGCCTCGTGATCTCAGGCTGCCTGAAGGAATTCTCGCGTTGTGTGGAGTACCTCACACAACCGCCGGAGACCACCCTCACGCGGGATGGTCCCGGCGCGAACGCATGGCGCGCTTTGCTACCGACGGGGGATGCATTGCGGCAGTTGCCGTGATCAGACCGTGCGCTGATCGACCTGCTTTTCCATGGCTTTCATGAACTGGCCGATCATGAGCTTCGCTGCCCCGCCAAGCAGACGGCTGCCCATTCGCGCGATGGCGCCTTGCGCCTTCACCTCTCCCACGTAGGTGACGAGGGTGCCGCCATCGTGTTCGGTCAGCGTCATCACCGCATCGCCCTGGACACTCCCGGGCGAGCCTTTGCCCGAGACGATCAGGCGGTAAGAGTCCTGCGGCTTTTGGTCTGCCACCTTCACCGTGCCGGAGTACGTCCCCTTGATTGCGGCAATCCCGACTTTGATGGTCAGGTCATAGGTGCTGGGGCCGGTCTCCTTGAACACTTCGCAGCCCGGCATCGAGGCCTGCAATGCCTTCGGATCCAGCATGCACTCCCAAACGGTGGCGCGGGGCGCCTTGAACTGGTGGTCGCCGGTCACTTCCATCGACGCCGGGCCTCCTCGGTTGGAACGAGCCTATCGTAGCCGAACCGGGCAATGCCGGTTACCCCACGGTCGAAGCGAGCACCACCCGCCGCCCCAGACAGGGTCCCGAATCGCAGCTGAACGCGGTAACGTATTCCCCACACACACATCGCAGGAGACCCGCATGTTCATTGCCATGAATCGATTCGTCGTGAATCCCGGCCGCGCCGCGGACTTCGAGACTGCCTGGCGTACGCGCGAAAGCTATCTTGCGACCGTGCCGGGTTTCATCCGCTTCGCTCTCCTCAAGGGCGATACGGGCGGCGAATACATCTCGCACTCCACCTGGGAATCGCGCGAAGCATTCCAGGCGTGGACGAAGTCCGAGGCGTTCTCGAAGGCCCACGGCAGCGGCCTGAGTTCCGGCGTCCTCGCCGACCACCCGAAGGTGTCGTTCTACGAGTCTGTGCTCCAGGAGGAGCCAGCCCTCGCCGCCGGGACGCGCTAACCCGTTCGAAAAATGCCAGTAAGGTGTGACTAACCTCACATACCTGCGGATACGTTGATGCGACGCTGATCTCCGCTATGATGAGCATGGAGTCCCGCCGTAAACACGGCGCGCTCGAATCGAGGGACAGCCGTGGCATTCGCCCGCCCATTGCCAGCCACCCGTGAGACGGCCGATCAGGCCGCCTCACGCCCGGCACGTCATCGCCTGGGCTGGACTGACATTCTTCGCGTGTCTGTGCGGGGAGCCGTTGCCCTCACCGTCGCTTCCATTGGCAACCGCCACACGCGCTGGCGGCAGCGCACCGTGACGCATCGACTCCCGCCCCGCTAATCCGCCTCTTCGTTCGCGAAACGCCTGGGCGCGCGCTATCGTGGGGCGATGGAATTGCTGGGTGCCTCCGCCGTGGTCACCGGGGCCGGCTCCGGGATCGGCCGAGCCGTCTGTATCGCTCTGGGGCGGTCCGGTACGCGCGTCATCGCTGCGGATATCGACTTCGACGCCGCGTCTGAGACAGTCGATTTCATCGCCCGCGCAGGTGGCATCGCCGTTGCTCGCCGCTGCGACGTCACCAGCACCGGGGACATCGCCGGCGCCTTCGCCGCGGGCGTAGACCATTTCGGCCGAGTCGACATCCTCCACAACAACGCTGGTACCGCCCGGGAGGCTCTCTTTGACGACGAGATGGCCGAATGGCGCCGCATGATCGACCTGAACCTCTCGGCGGTCATCGACGGCACGCGCGTCGCGGTGCGCGAAATGCGGCGTTCCGGCGGTGGGGTCATCGTGAACACCGCTTCGATGGGCGGTCTCCTGCCGATGCCCGACGCTCCTGTCTACGCAGCGACCAAGGCCGGCGTCATCAACTTCACGCGCTCACTGGCGTACCTTGCCGCATCCGACCGCATCCGCGTCAACGCCATCTGCCCGAGCTACGTCGATACGCCGCTCCTTCACGGCTTCGCCGATGCCGAGCGCCAGGAGCAGATGCGCAGCGAAGTGGGCGGCATCCTCGATGTCGATGAGGTCGCGGCGGGTGTCCTCGAACTGATCGAAGACGATTCGCGGGCCGGGGCAATCATGCGGGTGACCGTTCGTGGAGGCCGCGACTACCGCTGGTAATCCGGCCCGCCTCAGATTGCGGCCGCCTGGCCATCTCCGCGCAGGTCCGTTCCCGCGGCATACCCGGCTCCACCGGGCAGCCGCGCGATCACCTGGCCGCGCCCGAAGAGGACAGCCCTTCGCTCGGCGACATTCAAGACGTGGCCCTTCCGCCGCAGCGCTTCGTAGTACGAGGCGTCGAAGCCCGGCTCGATCCGCACTTCGAGTCCCTGGGTCACCTGCCACCGGGGCGCATCCAGCGCTGCCTGCGGATTCCAGCCGTGCCGCGCCATGCGCAGGAGCACCTGCAATTGGCCCTGGGGCTGCATGAATCCGCCCATCACGCCGAACGCCATCAGCGCCTCTTCCCGTTCCCCCGCGCTCGCGGCTGAAGTGAGGAGCCCGGGAATGATCGTGTGGTACGGCCGCTTGCCGCCTCCGACCTGGTTGGGATGCCCCGCCCGCAGCGTGAAGTTGGCCCCGCGGTTCTGGAGCGCGATCCCTCGTCCCGGGACCACGATGCCCGAGCCGAAGTTGTTGTACTGCGACTGGATGAACGAGGCCATGTGCCCGTTGGCGTCCGCCGTACAGAGCAGGATGGTGCCTCCGTTGTTCGGCGGGCCGTGGTCGAAATCCTGCGCGCGTCCCCGGTCGATGCGCGCGGCGTGTGCGGCGATGCGCCCCTCGGCGAGCATCTCCGCGGGCGTGGTCCGCATGAACCGCGGGTCCGCGATCTCCCGGTGCGCCTCCGCGAACGCCAGTTTCATCGCCTCGATGGCCAGGTGCGCTGCCTCCGGGTCATCTGCCTCGAGACCGTCCAAATCGAACTGCCGAAGGATCGAAAGGGCGATGAGCGCCGCTATCCCCTGGCCGTTCGGCGGGATCTCGTGGAGTCGCACCCCGTGATAGTCCGCGGTGACTGGCTCGACCCAGTTGGCCGCGTGTTCGGCCAGGTCCCTGGCATTCAGCAATGCGCCGTCTTCCCGTGCGGTGGCGGCGATGGCCTCGGCGATGTCGCCACTGTAGAAGCTCGCCCCCTGGCTCACGGCGATGGCCTCGAGCGTGGCCGCGTGGTCCGGGAACCGGATCCGCTCCCCTGCCTGTGGGGCACGCCCGCCGGGCGCGAACACGCGCTGCCATTCCGGGAAGGCGGCGAAACGCGGAACGAGGTTGGCCCAGAGTGCGGCCGTCAGCGGCGCCACCGGGAATCCCTCGCGAGCGTAATGGACGGCGGGACCAAACAGCTGTTCGAAATCCAGCTTCCCGAACCTCCGCCAGAGTTCGACCCACGCCGAGACAGCGCCCGGCACCGTGACCGTGTCCCAGCCGAGGACCGGCATGGCCTTCGCGCCGGCGAACCGCTCGGGAGTTAGCGCAGCCGGAGAATGCCCGCTCGCGTTGAGCCCGTGTACCCGTTCGCCGTCCCAATAGAGGCAGAAGGCATCGCTGCCGATGGCGTTCGTCGTCGGTTCGAGTACCGTCATGGCGATGGCCGTTGCGACGGCCGCATCCGCGGCCGTTCCTCCGCGCCGCAGCATCTCGATGCCGGCCTGCGTCGCGAGCGGCTGGCTCGTGGCCACGGCCGCCTCGCCCATCACCGGCTGCCGCACCGAGGAGTACAGTAACGCCCAATCGAACTCGCCGAACACGTTGCTCACGGGCGCATTCTACGGACCTCGCCCAACGCCTGCCTGTTCAGTCCATGACGATGGTCTGGCCCGCCGGCGCCTGGAAGAAGTAGTAGCCGCCGCGCTGGATGCCCGGCGAGAGCGTCTGGAAGTTGTCGGGGAAGCCGCGGAACCAGAAGTCGAAGAGCTGGCCGGCGTTGTCCCACTGGAAGATGGCGCTGACCTGGGCGATATTCGCGTAGGTGTTGAGGTCCGCCGTGGCGTGGTCAGAGCCCGACCAGACCGCGCCGTTGGCGCCGGAGACGGTGTCGATGTCGTTCGCGCCGGCGGCCGCGAGGGTGGTTCCTCCGCCCGCATTGGGGATCAGACCCCCGCCGGGAGATTGGAAGAAGTAGAAGTTCCCCGGGGCGATGGCGGTGAGCGTCTGAAAGGCGTCCGGGAAGCCGCGGAACCAGAAGTCGAAGAGCTGCCCCGCGTTGTCCCACGAGAAGACCGCAGGGACCGAGTCCGGCAGCGCTCCCGGGGCCCGCAGCGGAGCCGCCGTCAGCGGGAACCCGCCCCCACAGAAGACCGCGCCTGTCGCCCCGGCGCCAAGAGCGATCGCCGCCGGCCCGGGGCACGGGCCGGGCTGGGCCGTGAGAACCACCGCGACCGGGACCAGGCTGAAGTTCTCGATCCCGTCGCCGAGCCGGCCCCTGCCGCGATTACCCCAGCAGAAAATACCACCCGCTACCAGCCCACACGTGTGACTTGCGCCGCCAGAGATCGCGTCGACACCAATCCCCAGTCCGCTGACATCGACCGGCACCCAACTCTCGATGGTGGAATGGTTGCCCAGCTCCCCGCTGACGTTCCGGCCCCAACATTTCGCCCCGCCCCCGACAGTCACCGCGCATGAGTGGATGTAGCCGAGGCCGATAGCTTCGATGCCACTCCCAAGCCCGGCAACGTCGACCGGCACGTTCATGTCGACGTTGGAGTTGTTCCCGAGCTGTCCTCGCCCACCTTCGCCCCAGCACTTCACACCGCCACCGGTCGTGAGCGCGCATGCATGCGCGCTCCCCGCAGCGATCGCCTGGACGCCGCTCGCCAGTCCGCTCACATCCACGGGCACGTCGCTGTCCACGAACGTCCCATTGCCGAGTTGACCGTCGCCGTTGTAGCCCCAGCACTTCGCTCCGCCCGACACGACCGCGCAGGTTTGGTCATCGCCAGATGCTATCGCCTGGACGCCGCTCGCCAGCCCAACGACATCAACGGGGACATTGCTTTCGATCGTTGAGTTGTTTCCGAGTTGGCCCGCCCAGTTATCCCCCCAACATTTCGCGCCGCCTCCCGCAGTGATCGCACACGAGCGCTCGATGCCCGCAACGACTGCTAGCACCCCCGGCCCCAGCGCGGTGACCTCCACGGGCACCGCGCTGTCGTTGTTGGAGCCGTCTCCCAACTGCCCGGCGTTATTCCGTCCCCAACATTTCACAGCGCCCGCCAGCGTCAGAGCGCAGGTATGGTTCTCTCCAGCCGACACCGCCTGGACACCGCTCCCGAGGCCGGTTGTGTCGACCGGCACGGCGCTATCAGCGGTGCTGTTGTTCCCGAGCTGGCCGAAATTGTTACTCCCCCAACACCGGACGCCGCCCGCGGTAGTGACCGCGCAGCTGTGGGAGCCGCCCACCGATACCGTCGATACGCCGATCGCCAGTGTGCTCAAGCTGACCGGGATCGTGCTCCACCCGCCGATGCCATCTCCCAGCTGACCGCTCGCGTTGTTGCCCCAGCACTTCGCGCTGCCGCCGGTGACCATCGCGCAGACGTGGTGATGGCCCGCGGAGACTTGTTGCACGCCCGACGTCCCGGCCACATCGACCGGAACGCTACTTCCCCCGGTACTGTTGTTTCCGAGTTCCCCTTGTTCGTTCTGGCCCCAGCACTTCACCGCGCCGGCGGCCGTGCGAGCACACGAATGCTGCTCTCCGGTCGAAACGGCGGCGACGCCGCTCGCGAGGCCCGTGACGTCCACGGGCACGCCACTGTCTGCGGTGCCGCCGTTTCCCAGGGCGCCTTCGCCACCGTACCCCCAGCATTTGACGCCGCCGCCGGCCGTGACCGCACACGTATGGACATAGCCGGTCGCGATCGATTGAACGCCGCCATTCAGGCCGGCGACATCGACCGGAACCGGGCTGTCCGCCGGTTGAAGGTTGTTGCCGAGCTCGCCATACGAGTTCTCGCCCCAGCACTTGGCGGCGCCGCCCGCCGCGATCGCGCACGTGTGCAGGAATCCGGCGTCCACAAAGGACACGCCACTACCCGGGCCAAGGCCGCTCACATCCGCAGGCGCAAGGCTCGGCAAGGTCGAGTTGTTGCCAAGCTGGCCGTTGTCGTTGAGGCCCCAGCACTTCACGCCGCCGTCCTTGATCGCACACGTGTAACCCGCTCCTGCGGACACCGCCTGCACACCGCTCGTCAGCCCCGGCACATCGATCGGTACATGGCTCGCGGCCGTGGAGTTGTTCCCCAGCTGGCCGTTCTCGTTGTCCCCCCAGCACTTCAGGCTGCCACCCGTCGTGAGTGCGCAGGTGTGGTACTCGCCGGCCGAAATCGCCTGCACCCCACTGCTGAGGCCCGTCACGTCCACGGGCACCGCACTGGCGATCAGCGTCCCGTTCCCGAGTTGACCGCTGCCGTTTTCGCCCCAGCACACGGCGCCGCCCCCGCTCGTCACCGCGCACGTGTGGCGCCCGCCCGCCGATATCGAAGCCAGCACCGTCGGTGAAGGGGCCGCCTGTGCGGCCTCGTTCCCGTCGCCCGCAAACAGCGTCGCGATCGTGACCACGGTGATCGCCGCCAGCGCCGCACGACGAAACCACCACCCAGGCAAAGGGCCACTCCGGACGGATCGGGCTCGCATGACCCGAATCCTACACGACTCCACGCACGTGTTGAGCGCCACCGCCTGACCAGCCGTTTGGCAGTGCGCCACGGGCGGCTTCGCGGTCTGCCCGGCATCGGAGGAGCGTGAACCTCACATCGCTCGCTGGAGAACCACATGCCTTCCGCTGCCCCGCGTCCCAGGGCGCTCACCGAACCCGCCCTGCCTGCCCGCCTCCGCCGCCGCGACGAAGACCGCCTTCGACGCTATGCCGCCAACCTCGCCTTCTATGAAGGCGAACAGTGGCCGGGACGCGCCCGTCGCGGCGAACGGCGTCTCACCTTCAACTACGCCCGCGCCCTCGTGGACAAGGTCACGAGCTACCTGCTCAACGGCCTCGCGGTGCAGGTCGTCGCCGGCGATGGCGTCGACTCCGCCCGTCGCGAGGCGGCACGCCATGCCGAACGCGCCCTCCGCGACGTGGAGTCGGCCAATGCGGTCGCCCAGCTCGACTTCGAAACCGAACTCGATTGCGCCGTCCTCGGCGACGCCGCCTACAAGGTCACGTGGGATGCTGAAGCCGGAACGGTGCGCATCACCGCGCCCGACGTCCAGGGCATCTTTGCCTGGCGCCAGCCCGACGACCCCGCGCGCATCATCGCCGTCGCATCGCAATACGTCCCCGCCGGCGATGACCCCGCCGGCGCCCGCGCGCCCGCCGTCACGGAGTACTGGACGAACGACGCGTTCGAAACCTGGCTTGGCGAAGACCTCGCGGAGCGGCGGCCGAACCCCTACGGCTTCATCCCCTTCGTCATCTTCCCCAACGTCCGCGCCGCCAAGCAGCATTGGGGCCAGAGCGACATCCCCGCCCTCATTGAATCCAACCGCGAGCTGAACCGGGCCTACAGCCAGCTCAGCCAGATTCTCGAACTTTCCGGCAATCCGATTGCCGTCATCGAAGGCGTCACCGGTGCGCAGGACATCGCCGTCCAGCCGGGCGCCGTCTGGGAGATGCCGGAGCGTTCGAAGGCCTACCTCCTCGACCTCCTCCACGGCGGCGGCCTCGCCCTCCACACCGACTACATCGATCTCATCTACCGCACGCTCCACGACCTCGGCGAATCGCCCCGCACCGCCTTCGGGCACAACCCGCAGGGCCTCAGCGGCATCGCGCTCAACACCGAACTCGATCCCATCGCCCGCAAGGTCGAACGCAAACGCCTCGTCCGCACCGCGGTCTATGAGCGTCGCGCGACGATGATCCTCCGCCTGCTCAACCGCTTCGCCGGTCTCGATATCGAAGGTCTGCGGCCGGTCGCCCAGTGGGGCCCGGTGCTCCCGATCGACCGTTCACGCCAGGTCGCCGAGGAGCGTTCCCTTGTCGAGGCCGGCATCCAGTCGCGCCGCACCGCCGCCGCCCGCCTCGGCGCCGACGACCCCGACGCCGAATGGGCTCGCGTCCAGGAGGAGGCGGCCGCGAATCCCTCCGCGGCGGATCAGTCGGAAGGCTCGGGCTGACGCCCACTCCGGATCAGACGCCACAGCAGCAGCACCGGCAGGGCAACCACCCAAGCCACGGCGAAGACCACCGTCATCGCGAAGGCCGCACCTGCCTGCACCGGGTGCCCCGCATACCCCTGGTCCCCGCCACCCAACGCGCGCGCCCACGCCACGTTCCGCGTCCGCCATTCGCTCCCGGGCAGGCTCACCCCGTACACCCCGCCGCCGCGAGCGCTGCGTGGTTCTCGTCGTAGACATTGATGCAGACCATCGCCGCCCCGAGGTTGGCGATCGGCCCCCCGGCCAGCTGCGAAGCCCCGATTCGTATCGTCCCGCTGTTCGTCTCTTTCACGGTGTTGGTCGAACCCTCGACCTTGCTTCGGTCGATCGCGAGCAGCGGCGTCCCGGAGGACGGCTTGTATTCGACGCCGATGTTGGTCGCCCCACCCGAAGCCCTCACATCCGAGTCCGCGATCGTCATCGGGCTCGAAGAGTCGTGCTCGACTCCGGTAATGTTGGTCGTCCCGGTCACCCTGACCGTCGTGTTTCGGTATGTCCCCTGCCCGCGGATGCCGACGGCCGGCCCGGCCCCCGAAACGGTCACGGAACTCGATTCCACTTCCACCGGCGCAAAGGCAAGGATCGCGCGGGGCGTTGTAGCGGCGCTCGTCGCGACAACCTGGATGTGCAGATTCCGGTAGACGCCCGGAGAGTTGAGCTGCAGCCCATCCTGTCCGCCCCCGCCCGAGAGACTGATGCTGGTGTTCACAATCTCAGCCTGCACGCCCGAGCCGATCAGCACTCCCTGGAACCCCAGCGCAGAAGGAATGCTCGCAAGCGTTAGTCGCGAGTCTCGGATGACGATCCCACCCGCTGACACCTGTACGAGCGTGGAGAAACTGCCCGCGGTCTGGATGCTGCCTTCGAGGACGCAATCGACCACCTCGAGCAACGCCGTGCCGCTGAGCTTGAAGATGGCCTCGGCCTTTCCGCCCACGGAAACTGTGTGGACGTTCCGCAATCGTGCGGTCCCGTCGCTCGCCGCCATCGCGACCGCTCTGGCCTGCGTGCCTTGGGAGTTGGAGCTGGCGCGCAGGGTGAGGTCCCGGATTTCTACATCGGTCCCGAGCGTCAGAGTCGTGCCACCGTTGACACTTCGGTCGATAAACGTGACGTCTCGCCCCGACCCCTCGATGTCGACAAAAGGCTTCGTGGCCAGCGACGAAGATACCTGATAGATGCCCGGTTCCAGCTTTACCAGGTAGGGTTTGGCGGCGCTGGCGTCAGTAATGCCTGCCAGTGCGGCGATCAGGCGCGTGCCGCTCTCCGCGTCGGTCGCCCCTGGGCTCACAATCACCGTGCGCGAATAGCGCGTGTACTGGCTCGCCGGGACGCCCCCGAGCTTCGCCGAGTCCATCGAGAACACCGCGTATGGCGCGGGCGTGATGGCCTGCCGGTCCACCAGCGGCGTGAACACGCCAGCCCCCGCCGGGCAGCGCGCCGCAACCGCCAGCCACCGCTGGTTGCCGTCGAACGCCGACGCTCCGAATTCTCCTGCCGCGTTCACCACGGTTGTGAACAACCCGCCGGTCACCGCTACTCCCGCGTTCGAGATGTCTGTCGACCCCAGCTGCGTGCCGCCCGCGGACTGGTCGAAGAGGTCGAAGGTGAAGTCACACGTCCCGGTGACTGCCCCACCGGCGTCCTCCAGGTGACCCTGGTACGTGAACCCGGTCCCAAGCGGCGTGTTCGCCCGCGGCGACTGGTGGAACCCCGGCGCCGCGCTCGCGACGGTCGCCACGATGATAGCCGCCGCCAGGAGGACGCCGGCCCCGGCCACAACACGAATACTCAAAGCACCACCCCGCCGCCCGGTCTGGGGCAGAGTCTACCGGAGCGGCGCGTGGGCAGCGTACCCTTGGAGCCCGGCGCCCCCGGTCGTCTTCGCCACGTCAGTCCGTACGAAGGTTCACGGCTCGATCCTCTGCCCCAAAGGCGGCCAAGACCCCGTTTCCCTCGCGGATCGCGGCGATGACTACCCGGGCGTCATCCGCCGACTCTGTGACGATCACGTGCGAACGATAGAGCGGGACGCCGAGGATCATCTGAACCGCGTTCAGCTCGTTGATCTGCGCTCGCAGACTCGCGGCCGCGTCCTCCGTCCCGACGAGGTAGACGGTCTCGAACCCGCTCGGCCACGGCTGTTCTCGCCCCCACCCCGGTCCCGGCCGTTGCACCATCCGCCGCGGAACTTCCGTCGGATGGCCGCCGTCAAAGGAGACCAGCCAGGCACCGGCGGCTACGAGCACTGCCGCCGTTAGCAGAACGTGGCCGAGGAGTTGGATAGCGGGCCACCGGCCTGCCGGGTTGTTCGCCACCGACGGAATCGAATCGCGCATGTTGAACCTCGGGGCCGCAGCTGCAGCCGATGCGCAAAGTGTTCCGAACCGCGAGAGCCACGGCGTCGCTGATTCCGTCCATCTTGGGAAACCCGGGTACACGGTTTCGTCTATTTCCGGGGGTCGAAACCCGCATCACCCCCGGATCGGTTCAATCCGAACCGACACCACGCGTCAACACGATTGCTGCTCGTTTCGGACTTGCCCCTGCCGTGATACTGGACTTGCGCGAACTCCCCCGCGCACAGGAAGCCCATGAACGAAGACCTCGGCCCGAACGTCTTTTGTGCCTGGTGCCACAAGGAGCTGGCCGCTCTCGGCAGCGGCCTCTCCTTCAGCCTGTGCAAGTCGTGCGTGCCCCTCGTCCGCGCCGAATTCGACGCCCGCCGCGCGGCCGCCACCCACGCGCGCAAACCCAAACGCTCCGCTGCCCCCGCCCCTCCCGAGACCGGCCCCTCCGGCTAATCCATCATCACCGTCACCCCGCCGGGCGTCTGGAAGAAGTAGTAACTGTTGAAGGCGAGGCCCCCCAGCGTCTGAAACGCTGGCGGGAAGCCCCGGAACCAGAAGTTGAACTGCTGCGCGCCGTTGTTCCACCCGAAGATGGCCGAAACCCCCGTCAGTGCGTCGAGCTGCGCCAGGGTCCGCGCGCTCCCGAGCCACGTCTGCCCCCAGGCCCCGGCGACGCTGGCGAAAAAGCTCCGCGTGACAGCGAGGTTCACCGTCGCGGGGTTCCCGCTGAGCGTCACGTTGGCGGCCCCGGTCATCCCATCGACCCGGAACGTGAGCGGCCCCGGCGAACAGGTCCCTGCCAGGCCCGGGAAGTGGATCGTCGCGGTGTACGCACCCCCGCTGGTCGTCACCACCGATGGCGAGGTCCAGCAGTCCGTGCCGTTGACGACGGTGATGCGCGACCCGTCCAGAGCGGGCAGTCCGTTGATGGTCACGTTCCCGGCCACGGCGTGCGTTGTCGATCCGCCGCCGCCCGTTGTGATTGCCAGGTTCACGACCTGCGGATTCGATGAGAACGTGATGGCGTTCGAGGCCTGGACGCCGTTCACATAGAACGTCGTCGGCCCGGGCTGGTCGCAGGGTAGGGCGTAGTGCAGGGTCATCAGGTACGTGCTCGGATTGGCTCCGTTCGGATGGATCACCGCTGGCTGGGAGAAGCACTCATCCCCGCCGATCCTCGCCGTGATGACAGCGCTGGCCGGCGCCGGGTTCCCATCGATCGTCACGTTCCCGCTGATGCCCTGCGGCAAACCAAACGCCGTGTTGAGCGTGAACGGATTGCTGGTAGCCGGCGTGAGCGCCGGGTTCGATGTGGCCATCAGCGTATAGGTCCCGGCGGCCGAAACACCGCAACCCGAGAAGCTCGCGACCCCCGCGGACACCGTCTTGCTCGTCCCGCCATCGCAGAACAGTGTCCCTGCCCCGCCCTGGGCGGCCAGCGTCACGACGGTGGCGTTGTCGCCCGCAATCGTTGCGCCATTCGCGTCCTGCACCGCGACGATCGGCTGGCTCGCGACAGCGACGCCCGTCACACCGTTCGAAGGGTGCTGCAGGAAGCCGAGCTTCGTCCCCTGCGGCCCCCCGCTCGAAATCACGAAGCTGTTGCTGGTCGCCTGTGTGAGGACCGGGCTGGAAGTCGCGAGCAAGGTGTAGGTGCCCGCACCGCTCACCGAACAGCCCGCAAAGCTCGCGACGCCCGAGGACACCGTCTTCGTGTTCCCGCCCGTGCAACTCAGCACGCCCGGTCCGCCGCTCACGGTCTGCAGCGCCAGCGTCACCTGCGTTGTGTTGTCAGACGTCAC
>CAYYSD010000045.1:0-17671 GCA_964474285.1 uncultured Anaerolineaceae bacterium
GATGTGCTCGCGCCTGAGTTCGCCAAACGCATCGTGCCCGGCAACAACGGGATGTTCCTCGCCAGCATCGTCGATTCCAGGGGGGCCGTGGTCGGTACCTGGCGAAGGTCCGAATCGAAGGGGCGCCTGGAAATCACCGCGGAACCATGGGAATTCGCTTCGGACACCATGGACTCCGTCGAAGCCGCCGCGGAGCGGTACGCGGCGTTCGTCGGCCTGCCGTTGGCCGGGGTGGCCACGAACGTCTCATAGCGTTAGCTCACCAGGTCGAACAGGAAGGCTTCGGCGGGCATGCCAAGCCACTGCAGCATGAACATCGCGCCATCGAGTTCCATCCGGCCGCCCCTGGCGGTGTTCCGGAGGGTGGAGGCGCTGACGCCGAGTTCCGCAGCGACATCCTCCCACGACATCCCACGTTCACGGCGTTGGGCGTCGAGGGCGGCGTGGAGCCGGGCCGTGTCGAAGCGACGCCAGCGCGGATGGGGCGGGCGCGAAGCCGTCACCGATTCGCGGCGCGCTTGAGGAAGCCGGTGAGAAGGGCGGCCACAGCTTCCGGCTGCTCCTGCTGAACCCAATGCCCGGCCCCTTCGACGAGGTGGACGCCCGTCATCGCGGTGCAGGCCGAGCCCTGCATGCGCTCGACGTTTCCAGGCCCCTGGTACACGCCCCAGTCGCTCTTGCCGCCAATGAACATCGAAGGCTGGTCGATGGTTCGCCCAGCGAAGATCTGCTGTTCGTTGGTCCAACGCCCGCTGGAGCCGACGCGGTAGGACTGCAGCCCGCCCTGGAAGCCGTTGCGTCCGTATTCGCCGCTGTAGACGCGCATTTCGGCTTCGGGCAGCCACTTGCAGGCGGCGACCTCGGCCGGGGAGGGCATCTCGGCAGCAACCTGCTCGGCCATCCCTTTGTCCAGGTCCATCACGTAGTACCGGGGCAGCTTCGCCCACTCCTCGGCGGTTCTGCCCGCGAGCGGGTATGGCGTGTTCTGCTTCCAGTCCGCGCTCTTCATGTGGTAGTAGGCGCGCAGGAAGTCGTGGACCCCCTGCGGCGCGTTGTGCATATCGGCGTTTGCTTCGCGGGTCGAATAGAAGCGCTGGTAGTGCTTGCGCGGCGGGTTCAGCTTCGCCAGCTGTTCGTAGATGTCGGGACCCGGCGCGGGCGCCGCCGGCGGTGTGTTCGCCGTGTTGAACGGGAGCGCGGGCGGTCCGGAGAAGGGGGCACTCATCATCACCACGGAGCGGAACACGTCCGGTCGGATCAGTGCGCACCATGCCGCGATCGGCGACCCGAAGTCGTGCCCGACGACGGCGGCCACGCTCCGGTAGCCCATCGCGAACACCAGGCCGAGCTGGTCGCGCACCTGGTTCAACGTGCGCCACGGCGAGAGGTCGTCGTCGAAGGTCACATCTGTGCCGCCGGTGCGCCCATAGCCGCGAAGGTCGGGAGCGACGACGTGATAGCCTTCGGCGGCGATGGCGGGCATCACTTTCCGCCAGCTGTAGGCCAGTTCCGGGAAGCCGTGGATCATCATGACGGCCGGCCGTCCGGGCGTTTCGAAGCCCGCCTCCAGCACGTGCACGCGCAGGCCGTTTCCGTTGTCCACGAACCGGGCCCGGATGCCGCCAGGGAGCACATCGCTGCCCAGGGGTTGCATTTCAGCTGTCATGACCGCGGTCTCCTTCGCCGGTTCCGTTTCAGTTGCCGGGGAACGTGAGTTCCCATTCGACCTCGCCGCCGATGACCGTCATCAGGACGGGCAGGTTGCGGAGTTCGCCCGCCGGAACACGCGCGATATCCTCGGCGAGTACCACGAGGTCGGCAAGCTTGCCTGGCTCGATGCTGCCTTTCTTCTTCTCTTCGAACGAGGCGTAGGCTCCGTTGATCGTGTGGAGGCGAATCGCCGTTGCGAGGTCGACGCGTTCGTCGGGGCCGCAGCAATCGCCGCCGTTGGTCGCCCGCGTCATCGCCTGTTCGATGCCGAACAGCGGGCGGTGGTCCGTCACGGGTGAATCGCTGCTCCCGGCGACGATGACGCCCGCATCGAGGAGGCTGCGCACCGGGAAGAACCAGTCGGCCCGCTCGCGCCCGTAGTTCACGATGTAGCCATCGCCGAATTCCCAGAAGAACGCCGGCTGCATCGCCGGGACGATCCCGAGGCGCCGGACGCGCGGCCGCAGGTCGGGCGCGAGGATGGCGCAGTGCTCGATCCGGTGGCGAAGGTTGTCGCGGGGGAACGCCTCCATCGCTTTCGTGATGGCGTCCAGGTAGTTCTCGATCGCGCGGTCGCCGACGGCGTGCACCGTCACCTGGAAGCCTGCGCGGTGGGCCGCGTCGACCATGTTTTCCAGCTCGCTCTGCTGCCAGTAGAGGATGCCGCTGTCGTCCGAGTTCGAGGCGTAGGGTTCGCGCGTGGCTCCGGTTGGGCCGCTCGTCGAGCCGTCCGTGACCACCTTGTAGGCGCCGATCCGCAGCCGGTCATCGCCGAAGCCGGTGTGGACGCCGCTCTGGACGAGCGCCGTGCCCGGCCGCCCGCCGAAGCCGTCGGTGCCGAAGGCGTAGACCCGGAGCCGAAGCAACCCTTCCTCATGCAAGGACTGGGCCTGCACGAAGCCGGGCCCGACGAGTCCGCCGGCGTCATGGACCGACGTACCGCCCGACTGCAGATAGGCGTCCTGCCCCATGAGGATGTTCTGGCGAATCTCGGGACCGGTGAGCGCGGCGGCCCGCTGGAGGGCGCCCTGGGCGGTCTCGTAGCAGACGCCGAGGTTGCGTCCCCCTTCGCGGTCGAAGCGTCCGCCGGGCGGGTCCGGGGTCTGGTCGTCGATGCCGGCGAGCTTGAGCGCGAGCGAGTTCCCCGCGGCGATGTGCCCGCAGGTGCGAGTGAACACCACGGGGTGGTCCGGAGCGACGGCATCGAAGTCGAAGCGGTTCGGGTGGCGCTGCTCGACGACGCGGGTCTGGTCATAGCCCCGCCCGCGAATCCACGTCCCGGGAGGCTGGCTCGCGGCGCGTTCGCGAACCGCCTCGGCGAAGGCGCGGATGGAGCCCATGCCCGGCGCCTTGCAGTCGATGGCGGTGCGTGCCCCACCGACGCCGCCCAGGTGGCAGTGCGCATCGATGAAGCCCGGCAGGAGGCTTCGCCCGCGGAGGTCGACCATGCGCGTGCCCGGCCGGGCCAGCGCGCGCACGCTCGCGTCGCTCCCGACGGCGACGATCCGCTCGCCCGCGACCGCCACCGCCTCCGCGATCGAGTTGTTGGCGTCCACGGTGTGGACCCTGCCGCTGTGGAAGATCATCGTCGGGTCGGGTTCGGGCATCAGCGGACCTCCGGGGGTGGGTTAGCGGCAAAGAGCGTGCAGTTCCTGGCGCACCTCGAAGGCGCGTTCGACGTTCGCTTCCGGGCTGCCCTGCACAGGAATGAGGTTGATGTGGCGGGCGCCCGCCTCGACGTAGGGGGCGATGGCTTCGGCCACCTCCCGGGCAGCGCCGTGGGGTGTGTAGCGTTCGAAGCGGTCGAACGGCATCCGGTAGGTCGATTCCATGCCCTTCGAAACCAGCGTGCGGGCGGCGGCGCGGTCGTCGTCCACCGCTGTCCAGAACTGCATGCCCATCTCGATATCGACTTCGCGGCCGAACGCAGCGGCCTCCTCCTGGATGCGCTCCTTGCACTGGCGCAGGCGCTCGGGCGATTGCCAGATGCCCGTGTAGCCGTCGCCGTAGCGCCCTGCCCGCACGAGCGCCGCGTCGCTGCGTCCGCCGATGAACAGCGGAACCGGGGCCAAAGGCTTGGGGTAGAGCGTGACGTCGTCCAGCTTGAAGTGCTTGCCGGTGAAGGTGACGTGGTCTTCGCCCCCGAGCAGGCGCAGGATCTGGAGCGCTTCGTTGGCACGCGCGCCGCGGGTGCGCGGGTCGATGCCGCAGCTCGTGAACTCGTGCGGGTCTTCGCCGCCGATGCCGACCCCGAGGATGAGCCTGCCCATGCTCAGCTGGTCGAGCGCTGCGACCTGGAGCGCGACGGGCACCGGGTGGCGCAGCGGGAGGAGATACACCCCCGTGCGAAGCTCAATTCGCTCGGTCACCGCGGCCACCGCGGTCAGCGTCTGGAGGGCGTCGAAGCCATAGCCGTAGAAGGTGACATGGTCCCCGGCGATGACGCCGTCGAGGCCGATGGCCTCCGCGCGCCGGGCCGAATCGAGCGTCATCTCGCCCGTCGTGCCGACGCGAATATCCCACCCGCGGATCATGACGGCGACCTTTGGCGGCTCCATGGGCGGATTCTACGCGAGGAGAGCCGCTCCGCGCCGTCAGGCCAGTTCGGCGGCGGCGCCCAGCGAGAACTGCTCGGCGAGGGTCTCCAGGGCGAGGGGCAGCGGAGGGCGCAGAGCGGTGCCGGCGAACGAATCCGCCAGGGCGCGGGCGACAGCGCCGGTCCGCCGGTAGTGCCGCCCGCCGCCCAGGGCCATGAGGTCGGCGCAGATACGGGTGGACTCCTGAGTGACGTAGGTCTTGCAGCGAAGCACCCGCGCGGCCATGGCAGGCCCGGCGGCCGGGCGGAAGGCCTCCGCGGTCTCCAGCAGATAGGCGCGCAACGACTCGTATCGCATCACGGCGTCGTTGAGGCGGACGCGCAGAGCGGCTGAGGCGGGCGCGGGCGAACCCAACGCGGCCAGCATCGCCGCGGCACAGCCCAAGGGGACCGCCGAGAAGATGACGTAGAAGGCGGAGAGCAACTGGCCGTGGGCGATGAAGTCGGGGTAGCCCATCAGCGCGGTGGTGGGAGCCCCGTCGTAGCGCACGGTCTGGCTCTCCGTCGACCGCATCCCGAAGCCGTCCCAGTCGTCGAGGATTGCGACGCCGGGAGCGTTCGTTTCGACGAAGAAGAACTCGACGATGCCACAGCCCGGGAGGTCCGCGGGATCCACCTTTCCGGTGGAAAAGAAGACGTCGGCGAAGCGTCCGCCGGAGGCGAGGATCTTCTCGCCCGTGAGGCGGAAGGCGCCGCCGGCGTCACGAGTCGCTATGGTCTGGGTCGCGGCGAGTGACCCGCCGGCCCCACGTTCGGAGTTGCAGGCGGCGTACCAGCGGCCCGCGGCAAAATCCGCTGTGACGGCCGCCCGCTGCGCGAACCAGGCGTCGCGATGCGCCGCCGGCGGTTCGACAGGAGAGGCATAGACACAGGCGAGCCCGAGGGGCATCGCCAGCAGGAGCGCCGTCGAAGCCGAAGCCGCCGCGATCTGTTCCACGACGGCGACCGCCTCGGGCAGCGACGCATCAAGGCCGCCCTCCGCGCGAGTGAACGCAGCGCCGGTTAAGCGCGCGGCCTTCAGGTCTGCGACGTTGGCCGCCGGGAACGACTCCGCGTCCTGTGCGTCCCGTTCACGGAACACGTTCGCGAGCGCCCGTGCAGTATCCAGAGCTTCCGACATGACCTGCCTCCTGCCTCCCGGCGGGTTCTCAGCCGGCAATGTCCGTTCGCGCGTAGAATGGCCGAACACTACCGAACTGACCAGGAGAAACAACCATGACCGTTGCCGACTTTTCGCTCGCAGGCAAGGTGGCCATTGTAACCGGCGGAAGCCGTGGTATCGGGCGTTCCATCGCGATCGGGTTGGCGGAGGCCGGAGCGGACGTCGCCATCGCGGCACGCAAGATCGAAGCGCTGGAGGAAACGCAGAAGGCCGTGGCCGCTACGGGCCGGCGGTGCATCGCCGTCCCGACGAATGTGCGCGAAATGGCCGCGCTGCAGAACCTCGTCGACGAGACGAAGAAGCAGCTCGGCCGCGTAGACATCCTGGTCAACAACGCCGCCACGAACCCGGTGTTCGGCCCGGTGGCGAACCTGGACGAACGCGCCTGGGACGCCATCATGAACACGAACGTGAAGTCCGCCTTCTTCCTGAGCAAGATGGTGCGCGACGTGATCAAGGAGCAGGGCAGCGGCGGCGCCATCATCAACGTGAGTTCCACCGGCGGCTTCCGTGCGTCGGGCGGCCTGGGCGGCTATTCGGTTTCGAAGGCGGCGGTGAACATGCTCACGCAGGTCTGCGCGAAGGAGTGGGCCGGCGACGGCATTCGCGTGAACTGCATCGCGCCCGGGCTCATCAAGACGGAGTTCTCGCGCGCGCTCTGGGAAAACGAATCGCGCCGCACGGCCAACGCGGCTCCCGGCATGCGCACGATGGGTGAGCCAGACGAGATGGCCGGAGCGGTCGTCTACTTCGCTTCGGCGGCGGCTTCGTTCACGACCGGCCAGACGCTCATCCTCGACGGCGGAAGCCTGGCGTGAGTGGGGAGTGATGAGCGCTGGGTGATGAGTGCTAAGTGCTGGAGGGCGGCAGGGGAGGCCGCGGGTGAGGGCCGAAGGAGGGTCGTGATGCGAGTGCTTACGCTGCCGTTCCGGCTTGCTGGCAGGCTCATTGGCAAGGTGGTGTTCGTGACGGCCCTGGCGGCGGCCCTCACGGGCATCGCGATCGTGTTGGACGCGGTATTCGGGCCCGAGGAGGGCCCGCCGGCGGCCTGAACGTGGCGCTACTCGGCCGCGTAGCGGCGGAGGGCATCGCGTGTCGCGAGGTGGCCCGGTTGCCCCGGCACATCGTCCAGGCCACGCTGGCGCAACAGTCCGACGATGGTCTCGAAATGCTCCCGCCCGTTGACTTCGAGGACCAGCTCCAGCATCGCCACGCCCAGGGGGAGGCTCGGCGCCTCGCGGTTGTGCTCCACTTCCAGGATGTTGCCGCCACCGTCGGCGATGGCAGACGCGACCAGCGCCAGCTCGCCCGGCACGTCCGAGACCTCAACCACGAGCTCCTGGTATCGACCCGCCTCGGACAGGCCCCGGCGTACGATCGACCCCACCAGGTTGATGTCGATGTTTCCGCCGCTGACGACCGCGACGGTGTTCTCCTTCGGCCGGTACGCCCCGGATTGCAGTGCGGCGACGGCCAGGGCCCCCGCTCCTTCGGCCACAAGTTTGGACTTCTCGATGAGCATCACGATGGCACGGGCGATGGCCTCTTCACCCACCGAGACCATGTCGTCCACGTGTTCACGGATGAGGGCGAACGTGCGCGCCGAGGGGCCCGATACGGCCGCGCCATCCGCGATCGTGCGGGCGGCGGCCACGCTCTCCACATTGCCGCTGGCGTATGAGCGGCAGATGCCGTCCATGGCCGCCGACTGCACGCCGACGACGCGCACGGCGGGGTTCACGGCCTTCACTGCCGTGGCGATGCCCGCGAGCAGGCCGCCGCCCCCGGCGGGAACCAGGATTTCCCGGACTTCCGGCCATTGCTCGAGGATCTCGAGGCCAACGGTGCCCTGCCCGGCGATGACCGCGTCGTTGTCGAACGGGGGCACGTGCAGCAATCCACCGGACTCGCTCAGTGCGAGCGCATGTGCGCGGGCCTCCTCGAGCGACGCGCCGTGGAGCACCACCGTTGCGCCATACTCTTTGGTCCCGTTGATCTTCGCCAGTGGCGCCGTGACCGGCATGACGACGGTCACGGGGATGCCCGCGAGCGCCGCGGCGTAGGCGACGCCCTGCGCGTGGTTGCCCGCGCTGGCGGCGATGAGTCCGCGCACGCTGCCCGGCGCAACGCCGGCCACGAAGTTCGTCGCCCCGCGAATCTTGAACGACCCCGTCCGCTGGAGGTTTTCGCACTTCAGCCGCACGGGGACGCCGGCCATTTCTTCGAGCCGAGAAGAGGGCCAGAGCGGGGTGAGACGAACCTGCTGAGCGATCACCTCACGGGCAGCGCGGATCTGGTCGATGGTGACCGCGGTGACGGCGCCGGCGCTCAGGACGCGCGCCAGATCTTTCTTCGCTGCCAGCAACGGGCGCAAATGCTCACCGGCCGTTCGAATCGGGCGAGGCCATCCTGGAACGGGTAGAGACGTTCGGACAGGTGCACCCCGCAGAAGAGTCCTTTGCACAGAGAACATTCGTACCCGGGGTGTGGACCGCACTCCTCGATGCCGCAGAGGCCGGCCCGGTTGCGTTGCGTGACGCGCTCCCGGTATTGCAGGTGGGCCCGGAGGTCGACCTCCTTTGCGACGCACTGCTTGCGCGCGCAGACGGCCTCATGGCCCTGGATAAAGTGGGTGTGAACTTCGCAGAAGCGGCGGCCACAATACTGGCAGGAGTGCTGCGGAGCGTTGTGGCACCGCGAGAATCTGCCGCCGACCTGGCACTGCGCGACCGCCATCCGCCGACCTTCACTCAAACACGGTTCGTGTAGCGTTTATCGTTGCAAGCGGAATGGTCTGCGGTCAATTGGGAAGCCAGGAGCATGCCCCCGGGCCCACCCCGGTGCCGAGCGCCATCACCGGGGTCCAGGCGGGGAGGCGATAGATCCGGGCCAGGTCGTCTGCGTTGGAAATCACCGCCAGGAATTCCCGGGACGGCGAGAGGCACAGGCCGTCCGGCCGCGCCCCGACCTTCTCGCGGTGTTCGATTCGCATCCGGTTCAGATCGACAACCACGACTTCCGCCGTCGACCCGAGCGCGACGAGGGCCCTCCTGTCATCGAGCGCGATGACACGGACCGGGCTCCCATTGAGCGTGATGGCGCCCGCAGGCCGAAGCGAATCCAGGTCGTAGACGCCGAGCGTCCCCGCCTCCGCGTTGGCCGTGACGACGAACGCGCCAACGACCGCCACCGATTCCGGGAGCGCGCCAGTCCGCTCAGAGGCGGTGTACCCGCCGAACGCCTCGATCGTGTTCGAACGTGCGGCGGTCACGAACGCGACGGCGCCGGAGACGGCGACTGCGTGCGGCGTCTCGGCCGTTGTGCCGCGCTCCTGCTCGTTTCCGGTTGCGACGTCGAGGCGCGCGAGCGCGTCGATCTTGTCGAGCGTGATCAGGAGTTCGGACGCCATGATCGCGATGCCGTGGGGTTCGCCATCGAGCGGGAAGGTGCGGAGGATGCCGGGAGCCCGCGGGTCGAGTTCGACGACGAGGTCTGCGCGGCCGAGGGTGGCGTAGATGCGGCCGTCGCGTTCCACCATCTCGTGGGGTGGGCCGGGCGCCGCGATTTCGCGTGTGCCGGTTGTCCCCGCCAGGTCGTGGATGGTGAAGGACTGTCCGGCCAGGTTCGCAACGACAAGAACGCCCTCTTCGGGCGGTGTGCGGTTTTCGGCGGAGGTGGAGAGTGCGCGGGAGGCCAGCAGGATGACGACCGCCATGAGGGGCAACGAGAGCATCGAAGCCAGTTTGCCCATCTGGGCGGGGGTTCTGTTGGATTTGCGCGCGAATCGGTTGAGCATGGTGGCGAGGGAGGCGCGCGCGTTTCCGGGCGCGCCCCCGGCTCCTCTTCCTTTAACGGATGATGTTGACCAGGTCCTGCAGCATCTGGTCGCCGGCCGTGATGACACGGGACGACGACTGGAAGCCGCGCTGGGCGATGATGACGTTGGTGAACTGCTGTGCGAGGTCCACGTTGGATGTTTCGAGCGTGCCCGTGCTGATCACGCCTCGGCCGTTCTGGTTGGGTTCGCCGATGATGGCGTCGCCCGAGTTGGAGCTTGGCTGCCAGAGGTTCTGGCCGGAGCGCTGGAGACCGCCCGGGTTCACAAAGCTCGCCATGGCCAGCTTGGCGATGACGCGGTTCGAGCCGTTGGAGTAGATGCCGCTGATTTCGCCTGAAGGCCCAACGGCGAAGCTCACGAGGGCGCCCGCCGGGAACCCGTCCTGGTTGGTCAGGTTCAGCTGGCTCTGGCCGGCGAACTGCGTCAGCTTGGAGATGTCGTAGTCGAAGTCCAGCGGGTCGGTGGCGCCGGTGCCGAGGCCCGGGAGGCTGAACTCGAGGATGCCGTTGTTGCTCGCCGTGAGGTCCAGTTCGCCGTTCGGGAGGAAGGAGACCTGGGCCGAAGGACCGATGGTGACGGCGTTGTTCATGAGCGTGTCGGCATCGTCGTTGTCGAAGTTCGCGACCACGTCCCAGGTGTTTGGCGTGGCGTTCTTGCGGAAGTCGACGCGGACAGTGTGGACGTTGCCCAGCGAGTCGTAGGCGGAGACGGTCGTGCTCACGACGCCCACTTCAGGCGGGCCGGCGTCGTAGGTCGGGGTGCCGGCGTCGAGGTTGCCGGCCATCTGCATCGCCGTCGAAGGCTGGGCGCTGATGCGGGTGCCGAAGGGGATGTTGATCGCCGTCATCGGCGCCTGGGTATCCACCTGCTGGTTGGCGTCTGCGGACCAGCCCATGACGCGGAGGCCGTTCGTGGGGTTCACGAGGCCGCCGTCGACGCCGATGTCGAAGGCGCCGTCGCGGGTGTAGAAGCTGCGCTGGCCGTCCGAGACCACGAAGAAGCCGTCGCCCTGGATGGCGAAGTCGGTGAGCTTGCCGGTCGATTGGAGCGAGCCCTGCGACATGATCGTGTCGATGCCGCCGAGGTTCATGCCGAGGCCGATCTGGGCAGGGTTCGTGCCTCCGCGGCCGTTCTGGGGCGAACTCGCGCCCTTCACGGTCTGCCCGAGGATGTCCTGGAAGGTGACGCGGCTGGCCTTGTAGGCGATCGTGTTGACGTTGGCGATGTTGTTGCCGACGACGTCCATGTAGGACATGTGATTGCGCATGCCCGAGATAGCAGAGAAGAGTGCCCGCATCATAGTGAGTAACGATCCTTTCCTGGCGCGGCGAGTGCGGCCGCGATGGGTGGTGTGGATCGGGCTTCCGCCAGGCGGACCAGCCCGTGATTCCCCGGTGTCGTGGTTTAGCCCCTCATCAGGCGATGACGACGCTGTCGATGTTGGTAAATACCTTCCCCTCCTGTTGGTGCATGGCTGTGACCACGGTGCGCTGGCGAACATCGACCACCATCGCGAGGTCATCGAGCATGACGAGACTGCTCCGCGAACCCTTCTGGGATGCGCGACTGATGGCGCTATCGAGCCGGCCCATCTGGCCGGCATCGAGTGCAAGGTCGCGCCGGTCCACGCGCTTCTGCGCATGCCGGCTGAGCTGGATGCCTTCGGACGCACGCCCGAGGACCTGGCTGAAGGGTGTTCCCGGCTGTGCGGCCGGGGCTGCCGCGGGGCGGTTCGCCGGCGCGGCGCCGATGTGGCCCGCGGCGAGGGCGTCCATCGGGCTCACAGGCGCACCTCCGCGACCGTGAACATGTCGACGACCTTGCCGTTGACCCAGAGCATCGGGATGCCATCGGGGCCGACGACGACCTTGTCGACCTTGCCGGTGACTTCAGTGCCAGCATTCTGGGCGTCCGCGGCTGCGGCGATGACACGGTCGTCGCGGTTTACCTGCTGCTTGAACTCGGAGTTCAGCCTGGCGAACGGCTGGCCAAACTTTTCGCGGGCAACCTGGTCGCGAACGATGGAGATGCCGTCCACGGTCTTGCCGATGACGTTCTTCCCGATGAGCGAGGCAGCGCCCGAGAGTTCGTTGAGGCCCTGGAGGACCTTCATCCCGCTGGCGACGGTCTTCATCTGGTTGAGCGCTTCGAACTGGGCCATCTGCGCCATGAAGTCGGTATCGCTCTGCGGGTCCAGCGGGTTCTGGTTCTGCATCTGCGCGATGATCAGCTTCATGAAGTCGACCTGGCCGAGCTCCTGGCTGGGGGCACTTGTCTTGGGCGTGTAGGTGGTGTTCTGAAGCCCGGTGATCGGGTCAATCGAGAGGCCTGCCATCGCGATTCTCCTTAGACCCGGTAGCTGAGCGCGCCGTCGGGGTTGTAGGCGCTGCGCAGCCGGTTGTGGCGTTCAGTGGATGGCCCTTCCTCGATGCCAAGGAGGGCTGCGAAGTTGTCGTTGTCCCGCCTGTTGCGGCGGCTGTCCCGGAACAGGCCTTCGCCCGCGGCGTGGCGTTGCTGTGAACCTACCGATACATCCGTGAGGTTGAGGCCGCGTTCGCCGAGCAGGCTGGAGAGATCGACGGCGTGGTCGCGAAGGAGGTGCATCGCCTCCGGGCGCTCCGCCTGGATGTCGACGTGGACTTCGTCGCCGCGGGTCTCGACGTGGATGGTGACTTCGCCCATGCCCGCCGGGTCCAGGTGAAGCCGCGCCTCGCCGCCGCCCGCTTCGGCGCGTTCGATGATGGCGCGGGAGACCTGGTGGACGGCGGGCGGGAGCTCGGTGTGGATAGGGGCGGGAGCGGCAGGAGCCTCAGCCGAGGAAGATTCGATCCCGCGATTTGCCGGCATTCCTGCCGTGACCGCTGAATGCGAGACGGCGGGTGTTTCCGCGACCCGTTCCCTCGCGACGTTGGAGGCGTTGGGTTCGGCCTTCGTCGCGACGTTGGCCGGGGCGGTTTCGGTGTTCCCGGCGAAGCGGACCACACCTGGCGCCTGGGCTGGGTCGCCCACGGTTAACCCGCGAACGGCGTTGGCGCGCTCGCGTTCAGCGAGCTGGTGTTCGACGTTTGCCTTGCCACGGACCCGTGGTGGGCGGGCCTCCATGGCCGGGACAACCGCCGTGGTTGCGGCGGCTTCGCGAACCTGGTTGGGGCTGGCGGCGAATTCGGCCTCGGTCGGCGGAGGGCCCTGGGGCGCCGGAGTGGCCGGAGTCGAATCGTCGACCGGGGGCGCATCCGCAGGATCGGGCTCTACAGGGGCCGGAGCGGGACCAGGTGTGACCACGTTCTCGGTGTTTGGCGGCGGGGCGGACTGCTGGGGTGCTTCCGCTGGTTCGGTGTCGGGCGTCGTTTCCCACGCGCTCGTCGCGGAGTTGTGAGGCTGGAAGAGCTCCGGGTGGAGGACTTCGAGCGCCGGCTGCTCGCCGGAGCCGATGCCGACGGTGGAAAGCGGCACTACGGGCAGATCCACCGGGTCCTGGTCGCCGGAGGTCTGCGGCTGAGGCACCCAGTCGAGTGGAATCTCGGTATCCGACCCGGTGGTGGCCGGGCTGGTGGTGGCCGGCGCCAGGGGTTCGCTCGTAGGTTCCGCCGGGGCGGGGGCAGCGGCCGGGGCGGCGGATGTCGCGTCAGCGGTGAGGTTGATGGCGGTCGCGGCCGGGCCGGCGCCGAGCGGTGCCTGGGAGCCTGCTGCGGGTTCCAGCGCCGGCGCTCCGAGGCCTCCACCGCCGCTGCTCATGGGCCTGTCCACCGACGGCGCCGGTTTGATCAGTGGTGACGGCACGAACGCCAGGGCGATAGCGGCAGCCCAGTCGCTGGCGGGGCGCTTTCCCGGCTCTTCGTCGGCGGACTCGAGCCGGAGTTCGCCGGTCGATGCCGTCGCTGCAGTGCTGCCGGCGGCAGGTGCTCCCGCGGGAGCCGGAGCGGCGTTGTTCTCACCCAGGAGCGAGGACAGGAGCGACGTGAACACGTCCCCATCGGCCGCCTCTCCGGCCGGGGCGGAGATGGAGAAGCCATCGAGGAGGGCAAGCGGGTCGATCGAAGATTGAACGACGAGCCCCATTACATTTGCATCCTGAAGACTTCCTGGTAGGCCTCGACGGCCCGGTTGCGGACGGTGGTTGCGAGGTTCATCGCGAGGCTCTCCGCTTCAAGCGAGAGCATCACGTCGTGGAGGTCGACTTCCTGGCCGGTGGCCATGGCGTTCACCTTCTGGTTGGCGTTGTCGCTCACCGATTGGAGCTGGCCGAGGGCCTGCCCCAGCATGTCGGCGAATCCTGCGGCCGGTTTCGCAGCCGTGGTCCCAGCTTGAAACGGCGAGGCGAGACTCTGAATCGGTCCGATCTCCATGTCCGTGGCCTCCTTTCGTGTAGAAGTTTGTGAAGATGTGTGAGGCGCGCGTGGGTGCCCCACGGGAAATCCCGTATCTAGCGGCTGCCGATGTCCAGCGCCCGGAGCGCCATCTGCTTGACGGCGTTGAGCACCGTCACGTTCGCCTGGTACGAACGATTCGCGGACGTGAGGTCCGTCATTTCCGTAACCATGTCGATATTAGGCATCTCGACGAAGCCGTCCTCGGTGGCATCCGGGTGGGCGGGATCGAAGACCTGGCGTGCCGGCGTCACGTCGTCGGTGGAGACATTCGTGAGCACCACTCCGGCTTGGGCCTGTCCGGAAAAGCGGCGCGCGACTTCCGAGAACGCCATTGGCCCATCGCCTGAGGAGATCCGAACCACGTGCCGGCGGTACGGCCCTTCGCCGTCGGCGCGGCGCGTCGTCTCCAGGTTGGCGATGTTCCCGGCCACAGTGTCCATGCGGACGCGTTGCGCCGTCAGGCCGGATGCCGTCGAAGCGATCGCTGAAAAGAGTCCCATGTCTGCCTCCCGTAGGTGCGCGTCTGCTAGCCGCGGATGACGTTCCGAAGGGTTTGAAGCTGCGTATTCAACGCGCTGCTCGCTGCCTGGTAGCGCAGCTGCGTCTCGGCCAGCGTGACCATCTCCTGGTCGATGCTGACGGTGTTGCCGTCCATGCGGGACGACGTGAGCATCTGCGCGGCTTCGGTGTTCTGGCCGGCCGATCGAGCGGCCCGCGTAATGTGGCGCGGGTCCGTCGCCGCGATCTGGCTCGAGCCGCCGCCGATGGCGCGCTTGAGCTCGGTTTCGAAGAGGACCTCTTTGCGCTGGTAGCCGGGCGTGTCGATGTTCGCGATGTTGTCGCTCACCGCGTTCTGGCGGCGCGAAAGACCGTTCAGCCAGCCGGTGAGGGTTCCGATCGTGGAGTCGCCGAGGTTAATCACGATTGCTTTCCTTCCGCGGTGAGGTGGGGTTGGGACGGCTGGTAGTCACGCAGCGCGAGTTCATCGAGCCGCGCGAGGTCTGCCCGCCGTTCCGCGAGGCGTTCGCTTTCGATGCCGTGTTCGAGCAGGACTTCCATGGCCCGCCGGTCGCGGCGCCGGAGCATGAGCTGTTCGCGTTCTGCTTGAACCGCATTGGCCGAATGGACGAGCGCGGCGCGGGTTGCGCCGATTTCGCGTTCGAGCCTGCGGCCATAGTCGACGCCCGCGAGGAAGTCCTGGGGATCGATGGGCCCGGCGGCGGGGGCGCCTGCAGCGAACCAGCCATCGCGTTCACGTTCCTTGGCGGCGAGGGTGTTCTCGCGTTCGAGGTGCGCGCGGTGCGCGGTCGCGAGCTGCTGCTCCTGGATGCGTTCGAGCCGCTCACGGTAGGTCACCAGGCGCTTCAAACGTTTCGGGGTCAAAGTCATCGGCGGACCTCGGATCGGGTGCGGGCTGGCGTGCGAGCGCCAGGAGGCGGGCCACGGCCTCGTCGAACGGCGTGACGTCGTCAGCAGCCTGGCGCAGGAAGGCGTTGAGTTGGGGCAACACGTCGAGGGCGGCGTCGACAGCGGGATCGCTGCCGCGAACGTAGGCGCCGATGCTGATCAGGTCGCGCGCTTCCGCGTGTGCCGCCATCACTTCGCGGAGTGCGCGCGCCACTTCCTTGTGGTCCGGCGATGCGACGCGGTCCATCAGCCGCGAAACGCTCGCCAGCACGTCGATGGGTGGATAGTGCCCGCCGTTGGCCAGGGTGCGCTTCAACACGATGTGGCCGTCGAGTGTCGCGCGCGAAAGGTCCGCGATCGGCTCGTCCATGTCTTCGCCATCGACGAGCACGGTGTAGATCGCGGTGATGCTGCCGTGCCGGGATGGTCCGGCGCGTTCCATCAGGTGCGGAAGCATGCTGAAGACCGAGGGTGGGTAGCCCTTGGTCGTGGGGGGCTCACCCGCGGCCAGGCCGATTTCGCGCTGGGCCATGGCAACGCGGGTGAGGCTATCGAAGAGGAGGAGGACGTCGCGACCTTCGTCGCGGAACGCTTCGGCGATGGCCGTTGCAGTGTAGGCGGCGCTCAGGCGCATCGCGGCCGGGTTGTCGCCGGTGGATGCCACAACGACGCAACGCTGAAGCGCGTCCGGGCCGAGGTCGTGTTCGATGAAGTCGCGCACCTCACGGCCGCGTTCGCCGATGAGGGCGATGACCGTCACGTCGGCGGCCGTCCCGCGTGCGAGCATGCCGAGCAGTGTGCTCTTGCCGACGCCCGAACCTGCGAAGATGCCGACGCGCTGCCCGCGGCCGAAGGTGAGGAAGGCATCGATGGCGCGGACCCCGGTGGGAAGGCTCAGGCTGATGGGGTCGCGGTCGAGGGGATGTGGGGGTTCGGCGTGGATCGGGGTCCAGCGGGCGCCGTGCAGTTCGCCCGCGCCGTCCATGGGCCGTCCCAGGCCGTCGAGCACGCGCCCGGTGAGCGCGAGACCGGAGGGCGCCGATGCCAGCGCCCCAGCCGCCATGACTCGCGCGCCGATCGCGACCGAGCCGCGGTCGAGCATCGAAAGCTGGATGGCTCCGCCGCTCGCGCGCGTGCACGCGGCGGCGAGGGGGCGCCCTCCCGGGTCCTCCACGAACGCGAGTTCGTTCGGCCGCAAATTGACTCCCGAGACATCGAGCACTTCTCCGGAAAGCCGTACGACGGTCCCGGAACGCCGAAAGACTTCGGCGCAGGCGGCAGTCTCGAGCACGGAAGCGTGGGCGGCAGTGGTCATTGGACGCCATCCCCGGAGGAGCGCGCCAGGGCGAGTTCCATGAGGTCGAGCCGTGCATCGAGCGTGGCGTCGAGCGTGCCGTTGCGGAGGTCGATGACGCAGCCTCCGACGGCGACCGCCTCATCGGGCCTGACGTAGCGGGCGGCATCGACGAGCGTCGCCTGGACGGCTCCGGCCACTGCCGGGTTCACGCGGAGAGTCAGGATTTCCTGGCCGGAGGCAGCCCGGATCGCTTCTTCGCAAATGAGCGCGGTGCGTTCGGGGTCGGCCTCGTAGTAGTCGGCGGTGATGCGGCGCAGGGCCAGCATCGCCGCGCGTGCGACAACCGTTGCCGATTGTTCCGCGAGGCCGTCCCGCACCGCTTTGCCGGCGGCGGCAGCCTCCCGGACCACGGCCAGGCAGCGCTCTGCTTCTTCCATGGCCGCTGTCATCCCCTGCTGAAACCCCTCGCCGTAGGCGAGATTGCGCACGTCGTCGAAGCTCGACTGGGCTGCGCGCTCGATTTCCGCGGCGCGTTGTTCGGCGGCCGCGATGATCGCCGTCGCGCGGGCGTTGGCGGCGCTCAGCACTTCCTCTACCGTCGCGAGTGCGCCATGCGTAGGAATCGCCGCGCGCGATGTCTCTCCGAGCACGAACACCTCGCCCGGCTCGGTCGTGGTCCGGAGCAGCCGCCCTGAGCGCCTAACCGACGAGTTCATCATCGCCTCCGCGCGCAATCACGATCTCTTCGGCTTCATCGAGCCTCCGGATGACTTCCACAATGCGTGCCTGTGCCTCTTCCACCTGGCGCAGACGCACGGGGCCGCTCGCCTCCATGTCTTCGCGGAGCATGGCGGAGGCGCGCGTGGACATGTTGCGAAGGATGCTCTCCTTCACGGCCTCCGGCGTCGCCTTCAGGGCAAGCGAGAGGTCCCTCACTTCCACTTCGCGGAGGATGCGCTGGATCGAGCGGTCGTCGAGCGCGCCGATGTTTTCGAACACGAACATGCGCTTTTTGATCTGCTCGGCCAATTCGGGCTCGTTGTCCTCGAGCGCTTCGATGATGGTCTTCTCGGTCATGCGGCTGGACTTCTTGAGGAGGCTTACCAGCACATCGAGACCGCCCACCGTCTGGCTTTCGCGCGTCGGCTGGAGGACGGCGCTGAGCTTGCGCCGAAGGACGTGTTCGACCTCGTTCACGGTGTCCGGGTTCGCGCGTTCCATCAGGGCGATGCGCTGGGCGACATCCGCGGCCATTTCCGGGTCGAGGGCGGAGAGGACCTGTGCCGCCTTC
>CAYYSD010000045.1:17681-19869 GCA_964474285.1 uncultured Anaerolineaceae bacterium
TCTCGGGCTGGAGGAACGACGTGAGGAGGGCGATGGTCTGCGGGTGTTCGCTTCCCAGGAAGTTCACGAGCTGCTGGACGTTCAGGTGGCGGAGGAATCCGAAGGGAACGGTGGGCGATGTGGCGGAGAGGCGGTCGATCAGCTGCGTGGCTTTGTCTTCGCCGAGTGCGAGGCGCAGGAGTTCTTCGGCATATTCGAGGCCACCGAGCGAGATGACGTTCTTTGCGACGGCCGCTTCCTGGAAGTCTGACAGGACCATGCGGCGCTGGTCAGGCAGGAGTTCGCCCATGGCGGAGATCTCCCACGTGAGCCGCTCGATGTCCTCGTCGCTCATGTGGCGCAGAACCTCAGCCGAACGCTCCTTCCCGAGGGTGATGAGGAGCGCAGCTGCTTTCCGGCGGCCAGAGAATCTCTCCACGTTGCTCGGCATCGCTCGCTACCGGTCCTCCTCGCGCATCCAGGTTTGGACGACGTCCGCGACGGCGCGCGGATTCGAATGAGCGAGCGCCATGACGCGCTCTTCGTGCGGGTCGCTGGCTGCTTCCAGCGATGGCAGCGGGCGGCCCTGGGGCAGTGCCGGCACCGACGCCTGGGCCAGCGCGAGTTGCGCCTGGGCTCCCGGGAGCAGCAGCTGACGCTTGTTCAGCGTCCGCAGCAAGAGCATGACAAGGACGAACGCGACGATCACGGCAAGCAACGGAAGCAACAGCTTGAGGTAGGACAGGTACTGGCTGAGGCCTTCGCCCGGCGGGGCTTCGAACGCGTCCTTCACGCTCGCATCGAAGGGGAGACGGGCCACGCTCAGGGTGTCGCCGCGGACCTGGTCCAGGCCCACGGCTGCGGCAATGGCGCTCGTGAGCGATGACTCCTGCGCGGCCGTCACGCTCTCATCGAGCACCACCGAAACGCTCAGTCGATCGACTGAACCGGGAGCCTTCACGGTCGTCGTCTGCGTCCGGGAAATCTCGTTGTTCGTGGTCGTTTCGACGCGGCTATACGAGCTGTTGCCGTTGGCTGTCGTGTTGGAGCCGGGGTTCGTGCCGCCGTTGGCGCCTGTCCCGGGGACCGCGCCGGTATTGATGTTGTTGCCGTTGAAGGTCTCCGTCGTCGTGGTGGAGCTGCGCGGCACGACGCTCGCGGCTGGCGAGAACTGATCCGCCGTGGACTTCACTTCGTCGAAATTGAGGCGTGCGCGCACCGTGACCGCGCTCCGGCCGACCCCGACGATCTTCGAGAGCGTCGATTCGAGGTCACGCTGGAGGGCGATTTCGTACTGGCGCTGCGTCTCCATCTGGGTGGAGCTGCCGCCGCCAAACGGGCTGTCCTGGATGGCCCCGTCGTAGAGCACGTGACCGGTCTCGTTCATGATGGTCACGCCTGCGGGCTTCAGCCCTTCGACGGAACCGGTGACGAGATTCGTGATGCCGCGGACCTGGTCGTTGCTCAGGTTCGCGCCCGGCTTCAGCTGAAGCAGGACGCTTGCCGTGGCTGAAGCCTGGTCTTCTTTAAAGAGCGCTTCCCGGGGCATCACGATGTGGACGCGGCTGGAGCGGACGCCGTCGAGGGTGTTGATCGAGCGCGCGAGCTCCCCTTCGAGGCCGCGGCGGAAGTTCACGTTCTGGACGAAGTCGGTCGCGCCGAAATTGGTCTTGTCGAAGATCTCGAGACCGACGCTGCCGCCCCGTGGGAGCCCGGCCTGGGCAAGCTTGATGCGCACTTCTGCGACCTTGTTCGCCGGAACCGAGACCTGCGCGCCGCCGCCCGAGATTTCGTAGGCGATGCCGTCCTTTTCAAGCTGATCGGCGATCGCCGCGCTGTCCTCCGGGGCCAGGCCGCTGAATGCCACCACGAGGTTCGGCGTACTGGACGCGATGAAGACGAAGTACATCACGACGATGGTGCCCGCGACGATCGCGCCGAGCGCGATCTGCCTTCCGCGGGGCAGCTGATTCCAGCGTTCCATCACCTGTCCGAGCGGCGAACCGGGTCCCATTCACGCCTCCACCTCTCCGCGAATACGGAGGGACTGCCAGATGAAAGGAAGCGTAGCTTTGGCGAATCGGCCGCCGCATTAGGCCTTTCCTGATAACTGTGTGAAGGGTCCGTGTATGGCAGGGGGAAACCCCCTATTTGTTCCGGAAGGAAAGGCGAGCGGCGTGGTGGCGAGGGTTACCGCAACGGCCAGAGC
>CAYYSD010000046.1:0-19308 GCA_964474285.1 uncultured Anaerolineaceae bacterium
CATGGCTGCACGCGCGCCAGGACCAGCACCACCGCGACCAGCAACACACCCAGGACGATCAGGCTGCTCGCGGCCGCCGTCGGACTACCCCCGAAGTGGCGCATGACCGTCGAAATCAACCCCGCGAAGATGACCGCCACGCCCGCCAGCATGTAGACCATGACCCCGCGGCTGATGCTGAGCCAGATCAGCGCCGCACCGGCGGCGAAGGCCAGCGCTTCCAGCGGTCCCCGCTCGAAGCCAGCGTAGAGAGCACCCAGCGCAAGTCCGGCAGCGGAAACCGCCCGTCTCGCCATGAGTGGGGGGAACCGCCCCAGTTCGGCAAAGAGCACCCCCAGAGCCCCAAAGACCGCCATCACCACGCCGGCCACGATCAGGTCGTCTGTCCGGGCGCCAATGGCCATCGAAACACCGAACAGGGCGCCTCCCAGGGCGGCTACCTGCGGAGCGCTCGGCGAAAGCACCCACAGTCCCAACCCGACCACGGCCGCGACGAGGGTGCCGAGCAGCGCAACGTCGTTGCCGTCCATGTCCGCGTTGTCGGCGGCGATCCCACAGGCCAACGCCACCAGGGCCGTAGATACCACCCACGCGATGTGTCCGCCGCGCACCAGGTCGGGCCTCCCTGTGGCGCGCAATGCCTGCCCCGCCACGAGCGCGAGGGCGCCCGGCACACCCACCGTGACCACCCGGGCCCACGGCTTCAGCTGGTCCCAGTTCACGCCAATGAGAATGACAACGCCAACGGCCACCACCGCGATGCCCAGGTAGGTCAGCGCTTCGAGGATTCCGGGCCTGTCGACCTCCCGTCGCGCCCCTCCCGTGCTGGCGCTTTCGAAGTCGCGGATGCGCTCGACCGTCTCCGCATCGATGAGGCCGGCCGCCAGCCAGCGCCGCAGGTACTGCTCGAAAGATGCCATGCTCGCATCGTACGGCACGCGGAACCGCGCAGGATTCGCCAACTGTTCCTGATCGCATGGCCCATCTGACCCGCCACGTTCGCCGCGACGCCAACGCCGCGCTCGGATAAGCTATCCACTCTCATTTGCGTTGGAGGCGCTTCGTATGACACTTCGCGGAAGGGCGGCGATCGTCGGCATCGGCGAATTCAAGCCCACACGCTACACGCAGGGCGCCACCACTCTGGGAATGCTCGCACAGGTCGCGCGAGATGCCATTGCCGATGCCGGCATGGAGATGGGCGAAGTCGACGGCCTCATCACCGAGAGCTTTGCGGAAGCACCCTTCATGGCGCCGTCGACCGTCGTCGAATACCTGGGCCTGCGCGCCCGTTTCGCGGAGGTCGTGGACCTCGGCGGCGCCACCGGAGCGGGCATGGTCTCGCGCGCAGCGGCGGCCATCGCTGCCGGCATGTGCGAAACGGCGGTCTGCATCACCGCCGCCCGCCGCGAACAGTCGTCGACCGGCAGCACCCGCCGCAGTTCGAGCACCGGCTGGGCAGGCCGCCGAACGGATCGCACGCCCTACACGGAGTTCGAGGAACCCTACGGTGCGATCGGAGCGAACATGGGCTACGCCATGATCGCCCAGCGCTACCGCTACGAATATGGCGTCACGCCCGAACAGCTCGCCACCATCGCCGTCGCCCAGCGCTACAACGCCTGTCACAACCCGAACGCGATCTTCTTCGGCCAGCCGATCACCGTCGAAGACGTCCTCAACTCTCCCGTCGTCGTGGACCCGCTCCATCTCCTCGAAATCGTCATGCCCGCCGCCGGGGCCGCCGCCGTCGTCGTGACCTCCGCCCGCAAGGCGAAGCGGCTGCGCCACTCGCCCGTGTTCATCATGGGGGCGGGCGAACAGACCACCCATCGCAGCATCACCTACGCCCCCAGCCTGACCGGCACCGCGATCAAGGCCAGCGCCGATGCCGCCTTCAAGATGGCCGGCGTCCGCCGCAAGGAAATCGACCTCGCCAGCCTCTACGACTGTTACACGATCACCGTGCTGCTCACGCTCGAAGACGCGGGCTTCGCGAAGAAGGGCCAGGGAGGCTCCTTCGTCGAAGAACGCAACCTCCAGTTCAACGGCGACTTCCCGCTCAACCCCCACGGCGGCCAGCTCTCGTTTGGCCAGCCGGGCCTTGCCGGCGGCATGTCCCACGTCACCGAGGCGGCGCGCCAGTTGATGGGCCGCTCGCTGGGCCGCCAGGTGCGCAAGCCGCGCTTCGCCTTCGTCAACGGCAATGGCGGGATCATGAGCGAACAGGTTTCGCTCGTCCTCGGGAGGGAAAACTGATGCCCGAAGGCACCTACACAAAACCCTTGCCTACCCCGACCCCTGTTTCGCAGCCGTTCTGGGATGCCGCACGCGAACACCGGTTGATGATCCAGCGCTCCAAACGCACCGGAAAGCACGTCTTCTACCCCAGGCCCGTCTCGCCCTTCGGCCCGGTGGACGAACTGGAGTGGGTCCAGGCCAGCGGCCGCGGAATCGTCTATTCGTTCACGGTCGCCCGCCGCCCAACCGCGCCCCAGTGGGCTGACGATTGCCCGTTCGTCATCGCGATCGTCGAACTCGAAGAAGGCGTCCACATGACGAGCAACATCGTCGATTGCGACCCCGGCGCGGTCCACATCGGGATGCCGGTCATCGCCACGTTCGACGATGTGACGCCGGAAGTGACGCTCGTGAAGTTCCGCCCGGCCGCCGGACCGGCAACCTGATCCACCTGTACACCTGATCTCCACGCCCCGCGATCTGTTGGGCCACACTGAAGAGGTCGACGACCGGTGCCGACAATCTCATTGACGGCCAGAGCCGCCTGAGGAGACCTCGGATGAAGCGAGTCTTTCTTGTTGTGGACAACCTGGAACACGAAGCTGCAGCGACGGCAGCACAGCTTCAACGTCTCGATCCTGCCTGCGACGTGCTCCAGGCGGTGAGCGGCGAAGCGGCGATGGCGCTGCTCGAGGAGCGCCGCGTGTCACCCTCGCTCGTCCTCCTCGAATACCAGCTCCCCGGTATGAACGGCATCGATACGATCGGCGCGCTTCGCCGCAACCGCTGGCTCGACCGCGTGCCAATCGCAATGCTGACGACGCCCGTCGCCGACCGGCTGGTGGTCAACTGCTATCGCCTTGGCGCCTGCGCGTTCCTTACGAAGCCGGTGCCTAACCACGAACTTCGGGAAGTAGTCCGGGACCACGCCATCGAAGCGCGCCTCATGGCCGCCGGTACGGCAATGGCGGGAACCGCAGGAGCATGGCCGGCCCGCACCGCCGCCTGACACCACCTTCCGAGCCACAACACAACGAGGCGGACCTTCCGGTCCGCCTCGTTCGCGTTTCAATCTATGCGATCAGCGGTCAGGCGCCGGACCCCAGCTGCGGCGCGCCTCCCGCCTTCAGAGCCGCCAGCCGCGCATCCACGGCCAGCTCGTCGATGTCGTCGTCAAGCTGGTCGAATTGCTCCTCGATCGAGCTAACGGACACTTCTTCCATCCCGCGCGCGAGCGCCTCCTGGCGGCGGATGCGCTCTTCGAAACGCGTCAGGTCGCTCGTCGGGTCCATCACGGAGATGCTCTTGACGGCTTCCTGCACCTTGATCGAAGCCTTGGCCATCTTCGCCCGGGCCACCAGCTCGTCCCGCTTCTGAACGAGTTCAGTGCGGCGCTCGCGCATCTTGTTCAGTCCCTGCTTCAGCTTCTCCGTGAGCACGGTCTGCTGTTCGACCTGTGATGCATACGTCTTCGACTGGTCTTCGAACGAAAGCTGGCGGCGAAGGGCCGTCTTCGCGAGTTCGTCGAAGCGGTCAGCTTCGCCACTGTTGCCCGCCGCCCGAAGGGTGTCTGCCTTCTGCGACGCGGCGAGCGCCTTGGCGATCCACTCGTGCGAAGCCTCGCGTGCTTCCTTCAGGTCGTCCTCCAGCAGGCGAAGGTTGCCCACAGTCTGGGCGACCGCCTGTTCGGCGTCGGCGATGTTCTCCGTAAAGTCCCGGATCATCTGGTCGAGCATCTTCTCTGGGTCCTCAGCCTTGTCGAGCATGCCGTTCACGTTCGCCCGCATGAGGTTGGAAATACGTCCAAGGATCGAAGTTGCCAAAAGTGTGTCTCCCGCTGACCCGCGCGGCGGGCCAAATGTCGCCTTCGATGATAGCCGTTCCCGGCTGCCGGCGTGCTACCAGCGCCCACCGCGAGACCGGCCGCCGCCACCCGAGGGGATGCGAAACCCTCCGCCGATCCGGCCCGGGCGTCCCGGCTTGCCCCAATCGGTGCCGCCAAACCCTGTCCCTCCGCCCCGCATGCCCCCCGCCAGGATGCCGCCCACCACACCTCCGAGGACACTGCCCAGGACATCGGCGTCACGATCCCGGGAGCGCGGTCGGCCGTCGCCGCGGCGGTCATCATCGTCGTCGCGCCGCGTGCGATCCTCGAATTCGCGCTGGGCCAGGCGGAGGGCCTCGGATGCGAGCCGCTCGGCCGATTCGGCCTCGACGAGCGCCTGGCGCAGGTCGGTCCGTTCCAGGCTGCGCGAGGCTTCCAGGCGGCGCTGAGCTTCGCGCAGGCGCGTCCGGGGCTCTTCCCCCACCTGGGGCCGGCGCCCCGCGATGTAGTCATCCGCCCGGTCATACGCGGACGCCGCGCGCGACGCCGCCGCGGCGAAGGCCGCGGCTTCCCGCGCGCGCCTCTCCTCGGCTTCGCGGACACCGTCGAGGACCGTATCCGCAAGCTGGTTGGCCTGCTGCGCCTGCTGGAGCGCCAGGATGACGTCCGGGCGCGCCTGGCTGGACTCCCGCTGCGCTGATTCGAGCAGCGCCTGCGCCCGCGCGAACGGCTCGCCCACGCCATCAACGCGGCCATCGGCGATCGCACGGCGCGCGGCAGTCACGTCCGCCTCCGCCGCCGCGAGTTCCTGCGGCAGGGATCCGCTCGCGGTCCGCACCGAATCGGCAAGGTGGGCGATGCCGTCAAGGAGCACGCCGGCCTCGGCGATCGCCGCCTGCGACAGGCGAACGGCCATCACCGCGCCCCGCGGTTCTTCGTCCCCGGATGGGTTCAGTTCGGAGTCGACGACTTCGCGCGCGAACTCAAGCCGTTTCCCCGCTTCCATCACGCTGCCCTCGACGGGCAGCGAGAGGGACTCTGCGAAACGCTGGAGTTCTGCCATCTGGAGGCGCGCCTCCGGCAGGCGAGCCTCCACCCCGGCGATCTTCGCGGGGAGCGCGGGCAGCAACTCCGGCGCCGCCCGTTCAAGATCCCGCAGCTCTTCGATCCGGCCCCGCTGAGCATCGATGAGGGAAATAGCGTTCCCGGCGCGCTGCACGAGCTCTTCGAGCATGGTCTTCCGGAGCGACGCCGGTTCAGGGACGGTGTCATCGAGCGCCTGGCGAATTTCGAAGGCCCGGCGCATTTCGCCGCGCGCGCCATCCATCGCCTGGCGGAACGGGGCCACGTCCGCCTCGCTGAACTGCGCCTCCGCGAAGCCCAGCTCCTGTTCGGCCTCGCGCAGCACGTCGTCGGCCTGGAGCAGCAGGGCATTGGCACGCTTGTCCAGGCTCTCGGAGGCCCGGCCGGCCTCTCCTTGCACTCGCTTCCCGCGCACCTTGCGCACGATCAACACGATCAGCGCGATCGCCCCGATGAACACGACCGGCGCCACCACGATGACCGCGAGGAACGTCAGGATGCCCCGGAGCACGCCGGCGCCGCCTCCGCCGTCTCCGTCCCCGCCGGACGTGGATTCGCCATCGAGCGCGCGGCCCAGGCCCTGGGCGAGGGCGGCAACGGCGCCCTCGAAGTCACCCCTCGCGAGCCGTGGCTCCAGCTCCCGCGTGAGGAGAAGATCGATCTCTTCGTCGGTGACACCATCGAGCAGAGAACCAACCCAGAGCGCGTCCGAACGATCGTCCACGGCCACCAGGAGAAGGGCATCGTTTCCACCGAACGAGTTGCGCGCCGCGACCGCATCGGAATAGTCCGTCACCGCCTGCGAGCCGGTGGTCCCAACGAAGAGGACCCAGAGCTGGACATCGTGGTCGCGCTCGAGCTGTTCGATGGCGTCTTCGATGCGCGATGCGTTTTCGATGACCCCGGCCTGGTCGGTGAGGCGCTCACGCAGGGGTGGCACTTCTTGAGCGAGCGCCGAAAGGGCGAACCCCAGTGCCACAGCCACGGCAAGTGTGGCGGCGATCAGCGGCCGCCATGCCGCTCCCTCCCATCGAACCATGAACGCCTCCACCAACGCCCCCGGACGGCGCTTCAGGGAGAGTGTAGGCGAAAGAAGCCTCCCCGCGGCGGCGCAAACCTGTCGCCGGTGAGCCGGCACTGGAAAGCAACGCGAAAGGCCGCGCGTCTGTCGCGCGGCCCATCGTTCTGTGTGACCTCCGGCCGCGGCCGTCTACGCGTTGCGCCCCGGGATGGCAAGATCCTCGGCCGGCGGCGCCGGGTTCTGAATGCCCGCCATCAGCTGGGATGGCACCGCCTGGCGGAGCTCATCGAGCGTCCACTTCGCCGGCTTGTAGATGTTCCGGAACGGCGGATACATATCCTGCAACAGACCCACGTGCCCTCCGGACACCTGAAAGATGCGCCCGTTGATGTTCCAGGCCTCATCGAGCAACAGGTACACCGTCATCGGCGCGACCATGTCCGGGCCCCGCATCGCCGATGCGGCGGCGGCGGCAGCAGCGGCGGCGGTCTGTGCCGCAGCGACCGTTGACGCACCCTGGGCGGCTCCGATCCCACGCGAAGCACGAAGCTCGCGAGCCGAATCCGGCACGGTCGCGGTCAGGCGCGTCGAGGCCCCCGGCGCGATGCAGTTCACGGTCACGCCGTAGCGGCCGAGATCGCGCGCCGCCACGCGCGTAAGGCCGGCCACGCCTGCCTTGGCCGCACCGTAGTTCGCCTGCCCGGAGTTGCCGTTCAGGCCGCTCACCGAGCTGTAGTTCACGATGCGCCCGTACCGCTGTTGCCGCATCACCACGGCCGCCGGCTTGATCGTGGTGAAGTGGCCCTTGAGGTCCACACGGATGACGTCGTCCCACTCCTGCTCCGTCAGGTTGAACACCATGCGGTCGCGCAGGATGGCAGCCAGGTTGATCAGGCCGTCGAGCTTACCGTAGGTGTCGAGCGCCGTCCTGATGACGCTCTCGCCCCCGTCCATGGTCGAGACGTCCGCGAAGTTGGCGACCGCCTGGCCACCGGCCTTCTTGATCTCCTCCACCACCTGCGCGGCCGGTCCATCATCGTGGCCGCTGCCGTCTGGATTCACGCCCGGGTCGTTCACAATCACACGCGCGCCCTCCGAAGCGGCGAGCAGTGCGCATTCGCGTCCGATGCCGCGGCCCGCGCCGGTCATCGCGATCACTTTGCCTTCAAGCAGGTTGGCCATTATCGGTACCTCCAAAGAAAAACCGCGGGAATGGGGAGGTGCCTTTCGGCCCCTCTCCCACCGCCACGCGGTTCGCTCGAACGCTCGGGCTCAGGGAAGGCTGACGGTTGCGGTGCCGGGCGTTGTCTTCTGCCCTGCCGGGTTCTCCGTCCACACTTCCAGGTCCACCAGCTTCTCGCCGTTCTCCTGGTACTTCCTCACCACAGTGCCTTTGCAGACAATGTCCTCGTTCGGGTAGTCCATGCCGCGATAGCTGCAGCCGTACTTCTTGATGCGACCCTCGTTGCCAACCCAATCGTGCAGGAGCTGGCCAAGGAAGGCGTTCTTGAGGGCGCCGTGAACGATGATGTTCTTCAGGCCCGTGCCCGTCGCGAAGTCCTTGTCGTAATGAATCTGGTAGAAATCGCCGGAGCCGGCGGCCCAGAGCACCAGCTGCTGGGTGCTGCAGTTCTTCTTCAGTTCAGGGATGCTCATCCCTTCAGAGACATCGTCCCACTTCACAGACATGGTGCCCTCCTAATACCGCAGGCCGGTGTTGGTCGCAATCGCCACGACTTTGCCGTCCTGGTTCTTGTAGACCGTCTTGTTCGTGCTGATGAGCAGCTCGCCCAGGCTGCTGTTGTCCTCGCGCAGGTCGGCGAGGTGCGATGTCGAGGTGAGGACGTCGCCCGCGCAAATGTCGCCGAGGTACTCATGCTCCGTACCGCCATTGAGCACGCGCCGAAGCGGACGGCTCGGCTGCGGCCCTGCGTTGGCCCCCATCGGGCCGCGTTCGGCCCCGCCGGGCTTGAACACCGGCGTGCCAAGGTACCCCGGAGGGCACGGAATGCTGCGATAGCCCGCCGCTTTCGCGGCCGCTTCGTCGTAGTAGACGGGGTCGGTGTGCCCGACCGATCGCGCGAACATGCGAATCGCGGTCTTGTCCACCTCGAGCGTGGTCGGTCGCGATTCCACCCCGATCTGTGCCCGCATCTCTGCGGTGATCAGCGGAACCTTTTCCTCAGCCAATGTTTGGCGCCTCCTGAGTTCGTTTGTGCGTCCGAAACAATATCGGAACTGGCCCAAGGCGTAAACCGGGGAACGAATCCCCGCTGCCAAACTCCAGCCCGCCCGGGATTGAATCGCCCCCGCGATGTCGCTATCATACCCTCGAATTGATACTTACTCTCAACAGCGCCGCCCGCCCCGAGGCGGGGCCACGATGACCGCCGCCGCTCCACCCCGCGGCGTCACCCTCGCGCTCGACAACGTGCGGACGGGATATGGCCCCGAGTTCCAGCTCGTGGATGTCTCATTCAGCGTGCCGCCTGGCTCCGTCGTCGGCCTCATCGGTCCCAACGGCAGCGGAAAGAGCACGCTGCTCAAAGCGATCGCGGGCGTCCTCGGCCATTCCGGGCAAATCACGCTCGATGGCGAACCCATCCGTGCACAGGCCAGCCGGGTCGCCTTCGTCCCGCAGCGCGAAGACGTGAACTGGGACTTCCCGGTCACCGCGCTCGATGTCGTGGTCATGGGCCGCTATCGGTCCGCCGGCTGGCTGCGCTGGCCCGGGGGCCAGGACCGTCAAATGGCACGGGAGGCGCTCGACCGGCTCGGGCTCGAAGGCGTGAGCCACCGCCACATCAGCCAGTTCTCCGGGGGCCAGCAGCAACGCATCTTCCTGGCCCGCGCCATGGTCCAGGAGCCCGTTGCGGTGCTGCTCGATGAGCCCTTCACGGGCATCGACCAGGCCAACCGCGCCATCCTCCACGAAGCCATCCGGGGCTTCACCCGCGCGAACATCACAACGCTCATGGCCACCCACGACCTCGATGAAGTCACACAGACATGCACGCACGTGCTCTGCCTCAACCGGCGCGTCGTCGCCTTCGGCCCTACGGCCACGACCTACACTCCCGAGACATTGCGGGCCACCTTCGGCGGCCAGATTGCGGTGTTCGCCTGATGTTGGACTTGGTTTCCGAACCCCTGGGCTACGCCTTCTTCCAGCGCGCCCTCATCGAAGTCCTCATCATCGGCGTCGTCTGCGGGCTCGTCGGATGCTTTGTCGTCCTCAGGGGCCTGGCGTTCATCGGCGACGCGCTTTCGCACACCGTCTTCCCGGGCATCGTCCTGTCCTACCTGGCGGAACGCAGCATCATGATCGGCGCCTTCATCTTCGGCGCGATCACCGCGATCGGCATCGCCATCCTCTCCCGCAGCAGACGCGTGAGCGAAGACTCCGCCGTGGGGGTGATCTTCGCGGGCATGTTCGCCTTCGGCGTCGTCCTCATCAGCCGCCAGACGGGCTTCAAACGCGACCTCGGGTCGTTGCTCTTCGGCAACGTCCTCGGCGTCTCCCGCAACGACGTCATCGCAACGGCGGTCATCGGCGGAATCGTTGTGGTCGTCCTTTTCGCGCTCCTCAAGGAGTTCACGCTCGTCGCCTTCGACCCCACGATGGCGAAGTCCGCGGGTTACCCGGTGTTCGCCCTCGACGTGACGCTCCTCCTGCTCATCTCCGCGACGATCGTCGTGAGCTTGCAAACCGTCGGGAACATCCTCATCCTCGCCCTCATCGTCACCCCACCGGCAGCGGCACGCCTGCTCACGGACCGTCTCAGCTACATGATGGTTGCCAGCGTGGCCCTTTCGCTGGTCAGCGGGTTCGCCGGTCTCCTCATCTCCTACCACGCCAGCACCGCCGCCGGGGGCACGATCGTCCTCACCGCGACGGCGGTCTTCCTGGTCGCGCTCGTCGTTGCACCCCAGCACGGGCTGGTGAGCGGCTGGCTCCAACGCCGCCGCGGCTACCACCACGTCCACCACTACCACCCCGCAGAAGAGTCCACCGAAGCGCGGTAACCCCCTCCAGACCCATTCGTGAACCTCGGGTAGAATTGGCGTCCATCGGGCAACCCCGGAGGTACGCCATGGCACCCACACACGGCACCCAACGCCAGCTTTCGAAGGAAGAAATCACCGGCATCACCACGCGAGTGCGTGCCTTCATGGATTCCGACATCTACCCCAACGAGCACCGCTACGAGCACGCCGGCCGCGAAGAGCGCCGCGAAATCGTCAACGCGCTGAAGGTGAAGACGAAGGCGATAGGCCTCTGGGCGCCCCACATGCCCTCCGAAGCGGGCGGCATGGGCATCGGCTTCATGCCCTACGTCTACATGAACGAGATCCTCGGCCGCAGCCCGTTGGCGCCCTATGCGTTCGGTTCACAGGCGCCCGATTCCGGCAACGCCGAGATCCTCTGGCAGTTTGGCACCCCGGACCAGCAAGAGCGCTTCATGAAGCCGCTCGTCAACGGCGATATCCGCTCCTGCTTCTCCATGACGGAGCCCGAAGTCTCCGGCGCCGACCCCACGAACCTCCAGACAACGGCCATCCGCGACGGCGACGAATGGGTCATCAACGGCCACAAGTGGTTCACCACCTCCGCCGAAGACGCGAGCTTCGCCATCGTCATGACCGCGAGTGAACTCGACCAGCCGCCCCACTCGCGCATGACCCAGATCATCGTCCCCGTCGATACCCCGGGCTTCAACATCCTCCGCCCCGTGCCCGTGATGGGCGAAACCTCCGAGTCGCACTGCGAAATCATCTACGACAACGTCCGCGTGCCCATCACGAACGCGCTGGGCGAACCGGGCAGCGGCTTCCGCATCGCTCAGCGTCGCCTCGGGCCGGGCCGAATCCACCACTGCATGCGCTGGCTTGGCCAGATGCAGCGCGCCTTCGACCTCATGATCAACTACTCGCTCGTGCGGGAGGTCTACGGCACGACGCTGAGCGAAAAGCAAACCGTTCAGAACTGGATCGCCGATAGCTACGTCGAGATCCAGGCCGCGCGCCTGCTCACCCTCAACGCCGCCGCGAAAATCGACACCGGCGACGAAGCGCGCGTCGAGATCTCCGCCATCAAGTGGTTTGGCGCGAAGGTCCTCCACGACGTCATCGATCGCGCGATCCAGGTCCACGGCGCCCGCGGCGTCAGCGGCGACACGCCCCTCGAGCGTATGTACCGCGAGGCTCGCACGACGCGCATCCTCGATGGCCCGGACGAATCGCACCGCATGGTCGTCTCCCGCCGCATCCTCCAGAGCTACAAGGCGGGCAAAGGCTGGGATTTCGCCGGATAGGCAGAACCCCAGGAAGATTCGAACACGAGCGGCCGTGTGATACGA
Organism: uncultured Anaerolineaceae bacterium; assembly: GCA_964474285.1. GTDB lineage: Bacteria > Chloroflexota > Dehalococcoidia > Tepidiformales > Tepidiformaceae > JACRBT01. Next base: position 11,531 of record CAYYSD010000046.1, read on the forward strand.
TCGATTCTCGAGAGGATGGGCCATGTCTCGAGAAACGCTGCGGTTCCTGGTTGATACGATACCCGACAACCAGGTCGGCAAGGCTGAGCGGTCACTTGGCGCCCTGCTCGAAGACCCGGTCCTGCGCGCTCTGTTCACAGCCCCGGACGACGACGAAGAACTCTCGGACGAAGAAATTCTCGAAATCGACGCCGCGCTGGCGAGCGTCGCGACCGGTACCGTTTCCGACGACGAAGTGAAGCGCACCATCGGGTTGTGAATTGGCACGTAGAGTGGACGCCCTCGGCCAACGCCTCGCTCGATAACCTCGCCCGGCGCGACGCCGCAATGGCCCGCCGAATTCGAGAGGCTGTGTGGCAGTTCGCGGAGACCAACCGCGGGGATGTCCGCAAGTTGTCCGGCCGAACAAATCAGTTCCGTCTTCGAGTGGGTGATTGGCGTGTGGTTTTCACGTTCCGGCAGCAGGAGATGGTGATCCTGGTGCTGCGAGTTGGCCCTCGCGACAGCATCTATCGCGGGTGAAGGTGCGTAATGTTCGTCTGGGACCCCGTCGAACTCGGCAACGCGCTGATGGTCGCGGGAGCGGCCGGGCTGGTGCTTGGCACCGCGGCCTGGCTGTTCAGGAGCTGGTTCCCCCGCGCTTACCCGCCCGAGGGAACCTCGGTACTCGGCATCCCTCCCCGGGTGACCCGCGAAGAAGCTCCCGCTTACGTTTCTCGGAACATCGGGCTCCTTTTCAAACTCGGGGTGGTCGCGCTCGTAGTCGGGACGTTGCTGCGCGCCTTCGGGTGACTCCGGCAGTTCACCGCTTTCGCCGCTCCCCAGCGAACGACCCCAGGTCGAGGTTCCCGGGCGTCCGGCCGATCATGGTCAGCGCCTCCGCCGCCTCACTCCGGTGCTGGGTCGAATGGTTGATGACGTGCGTGAGGGTCATCCACGTGTTCGGCAGCCGCCGTTCCACGCCGTCCGAACCCACCCACACCACATCACCCGCCAGCATCGCCTGGGTGAGGCCCGCAAGGTAAGAACGCATCTGCGCCTCCTCCTCGCGCCACCACGCAACCAATGCCGCCGGCGTAGCGACCTCGTCCTCGCTGGGCCCTCCGGTCGAAGCCCTTCCCTCGAGATGTCGCCGCCAGCTGTGCTCAGCCTCCACGCAGTGCGCCAGGATGCCGCGGATGCTCTTGAGGCTGAACCCGTTCTCCCTGCCGAATTCGCTCACGGGCATCTCCAGCACCACCTTCAGCACGCGGTCGCGGGCCCAGTAGTTGTAGTCGAACAGTGTGCGGAAGTATTCGGGAGTCACGCGTTCGCCCCTCCTGAGATGCCTGTCATTCTAAAGACAGCCGATCTCACTGGCCCGCGTCACCACAAGCGCGATCTGTGCCACTGTACGGAAATGCCACGCGCCAGGGCCTTCAGCCTCGCACTCATCGCCATGGGCGTGCTCCTGGCAGCCGCCGCGTCCATGGAACTCTGGGTGGGCATCCGGGCGGAACGCGTCAGCGACCTCGTCCGCCCGGAACTCACCGATGCCGGGCTGCGACAACACCGCACCGACTTCGAGACCGCCAGCGCCGTGGTCACCGGCCTGGATTTGGAAGTGCTGCCGGCGATCGCCAACAGCCTCCAGGTCACGCCCGAACAGCTCTTCCGGCAGGTCGAAACGGGCTATCCGGCCGTTGGCAGGCTGCTGAACGAGAGGGAAGAGATCGTCACCCTCGCGGAGGCCGGCCTCACGAACCTTGAACGGCAACAGGCGGACTTCCAGCGCGCAGACCGGCTTCCCGTCAGCTGGCTCCCCGGCTATTCGTTCGCCCTCCTGAACCTCGTGCTCGCCGCGGCAGTCATCACAGCCGGGTGGATGCTGTACCACCGGACTGAACGCCCCAATCGCCACCTGGCCCTCGGATTGGCCTTCTCCGCCTCGGCAACTCTCATTGTCCTGCCGTTGACCCTGGGCATCCCCGGCAAGGCGAGCAGCGCCCAATCCGTCCTCGACTCCCTCAACCCCACGCAGGCGGTCGTCGACCGGACCGAGGACTCCCTCGCCACCGCCCAGGCAGCGAACGACGAGCTCAACCAGCGACTCATCCCCGACCTCTCCACAGCCCTTCGCACAACTCCCGAAGTGTTCCAGCAGGTTCTCGTGCGCGAGTTCCCGGAAACCGGCGCCGGTCTCCAGCAGATGCCCGATGTCCTTCGCCGCTACGACGAGCGCGTCGCCATCCGCACGAACGGCGCCGCCGACCTCCGGACGCTCAAAGCTTTCCCGGTCGGCACGCTCGGCTGGTTCGGCCCCGCCTTCGGCCTCCTCCTCGCCGCCATCACGGCCGGGGCGGGGTTCAAAGCCTCCCGCCCCGGCATGTAGGCCCCGTACGCCCCCGCCCGCTGTTCTATACTCTTCCCCATGCCCGAATCCGGTCCCCGCAAACCCCGGCTCGTCATCCTCGATTCGCACGGCATCCTCTTCCGCGCGTTCTTCGCCATGGCCGCCTCCGAAAAACCGCTCATGACTTCGAAGGGCGAGCTCACCTTCGCCACCCACGGCTATGCCGAGACCCTCATCCGCGTCCTCGACCTGCTCAAGCCCACGCACATCTGCGCGGCCTGGGACGCCGGCGGCAAGACCTTTCGCCACGAAGCCAGCGACGAATACAAAGCCACCCGCCGCGAGACCCCATCCGAACTGCTCGTCCAGATGAGGCGCGTCCGCGAAATGCTCGAAGCCTTCAACATCCCCATCTTCGAAGTCCCCGGCTATGAAGCCGACGATGTGGCCGGCACCATCTCGCGAATGGCCTCCGAACAGGGCATCGAAACCTACATCGCCACCCTCGATACGGACCTCGTCCAGCTCATCAAACCCGGCGTGAACCTGTTCATGTTCCGTCCCTACCAGCGAGACGTCGTCGATTACAACGAGGCCCGCGCCGCCGAACGCTATGGCTTCAGCCCGATCCACATGATCGACTACAAAGCCCTCAAAGGTGACACCAGCGACAACGTCATCGGGATCAAGGGCATCGGCGAGAAGACCGCCACGGACCTCATCCGCCAGTTCGGCACCGTCGAATCGATCTACGAGAACATCGAACTGACCAGGGGCGCGCTCAAGCAAAAGCTCCTCGAAGGCCGCGAAACGGCCTTCCGCAACAAGGACCTGGTCACGATCCACACCGACCTCCCGGTACCGTTCGACTTCGAAACGTGCCGCGTGCAGGACTTCGACCGCGAGAAAGTGTCCGCGCTTTTCCGCGAACTCGAGTTCCGCATGCTCTCGCAGCGGCTCAACGAAGTGCTCGGCTCCCAACCCACCGCCGCGAAGGAGCGCGAAGCGAGCCTCGCTACGGCTTACGAATCGGTCGGCACCGAAGATGCGCTGCGTGCCCTCGTGGCGCGCCTGCGCGAAGCCGGCAGCTTCGCCTTCACGGCAATCTCCACCGCGGGCGACAGCGTCCATTCGATGCTGCTCGGGCTGGGCGTCTCGACTGCGCCCGGCAACGGTTGGTACATCCCCGTCGGTCACGCCCCCCGCCTCGATGGCTCGATCGAACAGCTCCCCATGGAGACCGTGCGCGCCATCCTCGGTCCCGTTCTCGCCGACCCCGGTGTCACCAAGACGACCTATGGCGCGAAGTACCACCTTCATCAGCTCGCGCATCACAGGATGACACTGGAAGGCTACGAGTTCGACGTCGCCCTCGCCGCGTTCCTCCTCGGCGAAACCTCATCGACGCTCGCCCCGCTCGTAAACGAACGCCTCGGGGTAGAGATGACGGGTCTCACCAGCATCACCGGCACCGGCCGCAACACCACCCCGCTGTCCGTGGCCGAACTCGACCAGGTCCGCGACTTCGTCTGCCAGCAGACGGACATGCTCTTGCGCATCCGGCCGCAGCTCGAAGCGCAGCTGCACGAACGCGGGCAGTGGCCGCTCTACGCCGATATGGAGCGTCCGCTGATCCCGGTGCTCTGGCGCATGGAAGCCGCCGGCATCTCCATCGATATCAGCGTCCTTCGCGACCTCGCCACGGGCATGACCGGCGATATTGCCCGCCTCGAACGCGAGATCTACGACCTGGTCGGCCACGAATTCAACATCGGCAGCCCCCAACAGCTCAGCGATGTCCTCTTCAAGGACCTTGGCCTGCCGAAGACGCGCAAGACCACGCAGGGCTACAGCACCGACCAGCGCGCGCTCGAAAGCCTGCGCGAAGTCAGCCCCATCATCGACCTGATCTTCGAGTACCGCGGCCTCACGAAACTGAAGTCGACCTACCTCGATGCGCTGCCCGCGACGGTCGCGGAGGACGGGCGCATCCACACCGATTTCCAGCAGACCGTCGCCGCAACCGGGCGCCTGAGCAGCACGAACCCGAACCTCCAGAACATCCCCGTTCGCACGGATACCGGCCGCGACATCCGCAAGGCCTTCATCGCCACCGGCTACGACGACCCCTGGTTCGTGGCCGCCGACTATTCGCAGATCGAACTCCGCGTCCTTGCCCAGGTGACAGGCGACCACGGGCTCATCTCCGCCTTCCTCGCAGACCAGGACATCCACCGCGCCACCGCCGCTACCGTCTACGGGGTGGATCCCGCGGACGTCACCCGCCAGATGCGAGACACCGCCAAGATGGTGAACTTTGGCATCGCCTACGGCATGGGCGAATTCGGCCTCGCCTCCCGCACAGGCATGACCCGGCAGGAAGCCGAAGCGTTCATCCAGACCTATTACCAGAACTTCCCCGGCATCGCCGAGTGGCAGCAGCGAACGCTCTCCCTTACCCGCGAAAAGGGCTACGCGGAGACGATGTTCGGCCGCCGCCGCTACCTCCCGGCCATCCACAGCTCCAACTTCCAGGTGCGAAGCGCCGCCGAACGCGAAGCGATCAACATGCCCATCCAGGGCACCGCCGCGGACATCATCAAAGTCGCGATGATCAAGGTGGATGCCGAGCTGCGAGACCGCGAACTCAAGAGCCGTATGCTCCTCCAGGTCCACGACGAACTCATCTTCGAATGCCCCGCGGACGAAGTCCCGGAGATCCGAGACGTCGCCCTCCGGATCATGCCCGCCAGCCTAGAGATGAACGTCCCGCTCAAGGTCGATGTGAAGCAGGGCAAGAACTGGGGCGCGCTCGAAGCCGTGTAACGAAGGCCAACGGACCTACCGTAGCTCTACCGTCCCGCGGGCCGTGTCGATCACGGCGACCAGCCCCGGCGCCGGCCCATCCTCCACTGCGAGTTCTTCTCCCAACGCTCCGAGCATCGCGCGGATCTCGACCGGACGCGGGTGCACAGCGCGCAACGACAACAGCCGGCACCCGCCTACCGACGTCGTCGATGGGTGCGTCGTCTCGCCCCAGTCGATCAGGAAGGGCACGAGCCAATCCCCGGGACCGTTCCGCGTCAGCCTCCACGACAGCTCCTCTCCCGAAGGCCGGACCCGCGACATCGCCTGCGGTTCCCCGGGATCGAAGCCCGCAGCCCTCGCGCCCGCCACCCTCGTCTCGATGCCCGGCGCCTTCACTGCCCAGGTGACGAGGCGCGGCTCCGTGAGCGTGTCGATGCCGAACGCGCGCCCGCCCGGCGGGTCCGGCTGTTCCGGGTCCGGCCCGATGAGTTCCAGGTAGCTGCCGTCGCCAAAGCTGATCAGCGCATTGTGCGTTCCGCGGCCGGCGTGCTTCCCGCCCGGCGTCGCTCGTACGCCCCAGCGCCGGGCGATTTCGTCGACCGTCGCTTCGAGGTTCGGGGTCGCATAGACAAGGTGGTCGATCATCCCGCGCCTGCCCCTGGTTTCAGCCGCGCAGCCTGGCGTTCCCTCGCCTTCGCGATGTAGCTGAGCGCATCGGGCGTGACACAGCCCGTTTTCCCGTGGTCGACGACCACCTTGCCGATTCGAGCAGCGGCCGCGCTTGCCAGTTTTTCCAACGTGGCGTTGCGAATCCCGATCGCGATCAATGCGCTGTTCATCGCGTGCCTCGTGCGGTTTTGCGCCGCACCGATCTCGCGCTCGATCCGTTCCAGCAGGCTCGCGAAAAAGCCGTCTTCGAGAGACGGATCCTTCATCGCCAGGTGAGCGACGAGGTCCCATCCCGCCTGCCCGGCCCAATCGGACGACGAATCCATCCAGCGAGCGGCGCGGGCCACCACTCCGGGAGCCTTGCCCGCCACCCCCGCAACAAACTCATCCACCAGGACGTAGTACGAGATGTCGCCCAGCCATGCGCCCATCTCCGCTTCGGTCATGGACTCCGGTTCGGCCACCATGCAGGCCAGCAGTCGTGCATCCACATTCCCGGACGCCCACAGCTCACGGGCCAGCTCCTGTTGTCGGCCAACCCGCTTCGCCAGTCCGCGCAGGTTCACAAAACTCACGCCGAACAGAGGGCCGGTCGCTCCGTGGCGCGCATAGACCTTGCGATGTTGCTCGGTGCCGAGGGACTCCAGTTCTGCCATGACCTGTCCCGCCGTCATGCTACCGTCTCGCTTCGGAGTAGGAGCATTCTACCGGACGCCCGGTCCCGGACGGCTAACCGGCTTTCCCGTATGATGCGCCTCCACAGACCACTTCTGGAGCACACCATTGGCAACCATGACCGGCGCACAGATCGTCGCCCGCAGCCTGAAGCAACAGGGCGTTGAATACATGTTCGGGATCGTCGGCATCCCGGTGATCCCCATCGCCGCCCAGGCCCAACGCGAAGGCATCAAGTTCTTCGGCTTCCGCAACGAACAGGCCGCAAGCTACGCCGCCGCCGCCGTCGGCTACCTCACCGGGCGCCCCGGCGTCTGCCTGGCCGTCTCCGGCCCGGGCATGATCCACGGCATCGCCGGCATGGCAAACGCCTGGGCCAACTGCTGGCCCATGATCCTCATCGGCGGCGCCAACGACTCCTACCAGAACGGCCAGGGCGCGTTCCAGGAAGCACCCCAGATCGAGACTGCCCGCCCTTACGCCAAGTACGCCGCCCGCCCCGATAGCATCGCCCGGCTTCCGTATTATGTGGAGCAGGCCGTCCGCTCGAGCATCTACGGCCGCCCCGGCGCCGTCTACCTGGACCTCGCCGGCGACATCATCAGCGGCAGCGTCGAAGAGGATCAGGTGCACTTCCCTCCGAAGTGCCCGGACCCGGCCCGCACGCAGGCTCCCCAGGAAGCCGTCGACCAGGCTCTCGCCGCCCTCAAGAGCGCAGAGCGGCCCCTCGTTATCGTCGGCAAGGGTGCGGCCTACGCACGCGCCGAGAACGAAGTGCGCGAATTCATCGAACGCACCCAGCTTCCCTTCCTCGCCACCCCCATGGGCAAGGGCGTTGTCCCGGACGACCACCCACTCTCCGCGGCGCCTGCACGCTCGATGATCCTCCAGAACGCGGACGTCATCTTCCTGATGGGCGCCCGCCTCAACTGGATGCTGCACTTCGGCACGCCCCCGCGCCTGAACGACAAGGTTCGCGTCATCCAGCTCGATATCAACCAGGAAGAGATCGGCACCAACGTCCCGACCGAGGTGGCGCTCGTCGGCGATGCCAAGGCCATCACCGCCCAACTGAACAGCGCGCTCGAAAAGAACCCGTGGCACTACCCGTCGGAGACGACCTGGCGCACCGGCATCCAGAACAAGATCGCCGAGAACGCCGCCACCGTCAGCGAGATGACCTCCGATAACTCCGTGCCCATGTCCTACTACCGCGTCTACGACACCATCCGCGACGTCATCGGCAGGGACGTCATCATCCAGAACGAAGGCGCGAGCACGATGGACATCGGCC
>CAYYSD010000047.1:0-18942 GCA_964474285.1 uncultured Anaerolineaceae bacterium
GGTGGACCGCATCGGCTGGAAAGCGCCCTTCCCCTTATGGCGCCATCACTTCGGTTTACCTACCCTGGAGGCAACCGCCGCTGGTACGGCAGAAACGAAGGTGAAGGTGAGGGCCCCAAGGCCGAGCTGCGCGGCGAGGTGGATGGTCTCCCGGTTCGAACACGCCACCCACATCGGCGGGTGCGGCTTCTGCACCGGTTTGGGCACGATATTCCGCGCAGGCATCGAAAAGTACTTGCCTTCGAAGCCCGGGTAGGGGTCCATGGCCAGCATGTTTGCGACCTGCTCGGTCGTTTCCAGCCACTGTGCACGCTTCTCAGCCGGGTCGATGTTGAATCCCTCGAGCTCGGCGCGGGCAGCTGATTCCCCGGTGCCGAAGTCGACGCGGCCATGTGACACGAGGTCGAGCGTGGCGATCTCCTCCGCGATGCGGGCCGGTGCGTTGTACTTCACCGGCATCAACTTGATGCCATGGCCCAGCCGGATGTTCTTGGTGCGCTGGCTGGCAGCGGCAAGGAACACTTCAGGCGCGGATGAGTGCGAGTACTCCTCGAGGAAGTGGTGCTCCACCTCCCAGGCGTATTCGAAGCCGAGGCTGTCGGCCAGCTCCACCTGTGCCAACGCCTCATCGAACAGCTGCATTTCGCCGCCGGGGAGCCAGGGCTTCGGGTACTGGTGCTCATAGAAGATGCCGAACTTCACGCGGGTTAGCCTCCATGCGATTCGGCGCCGCCGCGCCGGTCTGGTTATAGCAAAGTGCCACCCGTTCTGCAAACGTTTCCACATCACGATCGGGACGGGCGCTGATGGCACCTCACATCCGGCCGATGGGGCCCGGCGTAGTTCTACCTGGGCCGGGCAACCAGCGTTGCAATCGTTTCCACGTATCGAGTACACTCCGGCCCGCTTGTGCGAGTGTCAGCGCTCGCATCTGAGGAGGGGAAATGAACTATTGGCAGCGGAAACAGCTCTCGCGCCGGAGCCTTCTCCGGAATAGCGGTATCGGGGCGGCCGGCCTTGCCGCGACGGGCCTGGTTGGCTGCGGCGGAGATGACGACAGCGAAGACGAGGCAGCACCCTCGTTTGATGCTGCAACCAACGTGGCGCCGACTTCGGTACCAACCAGCGCGGCCCGCCGGGGAGGCAAGTTCCGCGCGACGAGCGCGAACCTGGACTACCCGGATATCCACCAGGGCGTGCACGTCGGTGCGCAAACAGCGGCGCAGTGGGCTCTCGATACGCTGATGACGCTGGACGAACCGACGCCTGGCGCCTTCACGATGATGCCCCAGCTGGCTGAGAAGCTTGAGCAGCCCGACGACACGACGTATGTGTATCGGCTTCGCAAGGGAGTGAAGTGGCACAACGTCGCGCCCGTCAACGGCCGCGAATTCGTCGCGGAAGACGTGGTCTTCAGCCTCAACCGCATGAAGACGAACGATCCGCGCTACACCCGCCGGTCGTGGTTGGCCACGGTCACGACCATCGAGGCGGTGGACCAGTACACCGTCCGCCTCAAGACGAGCCAGCCGACTGCGTCGCTCTCCTATCTTCTCGCGAATCCATGGGTCGGCATGGTCTCCAAAGAGCAGGTCGCCCGGGACGGCGAACAGCTCAAGGCGTATATCGGTACCGGGCCCTATATCCAGGAACGCCTGGAAATCAACAACGTCATCCAGTACAAGCGAAACCCGGACTACTGGGGAAGCCCGGCGCCCTACTTCGATAACATCGAACTCGTGTCCATCAACGACCCGCAAGCGGCAACGGCCGCCTTCCGCGCCGATGAAATCCAGGAAGTGGCCGTCCCGGCCGACACCCTCGAAGCGTTTAAGAAGCAGAATACGAGCGCGCAGCAGTACCGCGCTCCCAGCGCCGGCATCGGCATTGTCGCGATGAATGGCAAACGGAAGCCCTACGACGACATGCGCGTCCGCCAGGCCATCGCCTACGCTTGCGATGTGCCCGGGTGGATCCAGGCGATCGTCGGTGGCCAGGGTTTCCTCACAGGCCCCATGGCGCCGCCGTTCACGAACTGGGCCCTGCCGGAAAATAAGCTCAAGTATCACGCGCTCAACCTGGCGGAGGCGAAGAAGCTCCTGGACGCGGCTGGCATCAAGCCAGCGGATTTCAAAGTGAAGACGCTTTCGATCGGCAATGTACCGACCTACCTCGCGAGCGCCGTCCAGATGCAGGCCGACCTGAAGCAACTCGGCATCGAGGTCCAGATCGAAGCCGGCACGCAGAACGACTACACGCAGCGCCTCTTCGTCACGAAGGACTTCGACGTCGTGAACGGCCAGGACTTCTCCCCGGACGACCCGGACCGCCTCTTCGACCGTCTGCACAGCCAGGGCAGCGGCAATTACGCCGGCTACGCCAATTCCGAGGTTGACCGCCTGCTCGCTCTCCAGCGCCAGACGGTCAACCAGGAAGAGCGCAAGAAGCACGTTCTTGCGGCGCAAGAGATCATCGTGAACGAGGTGCCGACCTTCTACACCTACGTGCCATGGTCATTCGTGTTCACCAACCGCATCGCCAACTGGCGTCTCTCGGCCATCACCGGCAACAAAGAGCGCTGGAACTCCCGCAACGCGTGGTTCACCAGCTAGCAAGCTCTCCCAGGACCAACAGAAGGGGCTGCCAGGTGGCAGCCCTTTCTGGTTACCTGCGAACGCGGCCCGGCCGTCTCATGTCTCGAGCACGTAGCCGACGACAAGGCCGATGGTGCATGCGATGCCTCCGATAAAGAGCAGTTCGCCGGCACTTTGAAGCGGCTTGACCCCGACATGCCTGCCCTTCCAAAAGCCAACAACGAAGAGCCCGGCGAACGCGGCGACCACCGCGATGATGCGCGCCTCGGGTTGGCCAAAGACCAGCGTCGGGACGATCGAGACCATCCCTCCGAGCAGATAGGCGACGAACATGATCGCCGCGCCGAGGAAGAGGCTGTCCTTGTGCCGCCCTTCCTGGTCCAACTGGTGGACGGCCTTTTCCGACGAGTACTGGCCCGCGGCCATGGACGTCGCCTCCACCATCACGGCGACGATTGCCGCGAGGACGATGACGTCCCGGTCGTCGATACCCGTGGAGATGCCCACAACCACACCAGCTGTCGAGACGATGCCATCCTGCAGGCCGAACATCAGCGAGCGGAGGTAGTCCTCATCGAACTTGCGCTGAGCGGAGCCCAATCGCTGCCCCTTCCCCGGCGCGTCTATGACGCTGGCGGTTCGTCTTCGACGAGGGAGATGGAGCCCGTCGGACAGTTCTCAATGACGTCCAATATCGCTTCTCGCTGCTCGACGCTGATCACGTCCGCGACGGGAACCGGGAAGCCGTCGTCGTCCTCAGAAAGCAGAGCAGGCTGTTCGAAATAGCACTTCCCGGAACGAATGCAGGTCTCGCGGTTGATTTCGATGCGCACGGTCCTGTGCCTCCCCCTTTGACGCGTTCAGGCCGGCCCGATTCGGGCCGGGTCATAGGTGACGGCGCCGCTTTCGGCCGACCTGATCAGTTCGTACATGAATTCCTGGTACTGCACGGTCTCCGAGAAACTGAGGTTCTTGCGGTCGATAGTGATCGCTGGATGCTCGCCTTCCAGGTGGAGTTTGGCGCCATAGCGCGGCCACATGAAGGGCGCGTTCCGGATCGAGCCCACATTCAGCCCTGCCACGACAGCCGGGTGGGCAAGCACCTTGTTCAGGACTTCCCGAACCTGGGGAAACTTCTCCAAAATCTCCAGGTAGGCGTCCGCATAGATGCGAACCGCGGCGGTGTTGTTGCCCGCGTCCGATTCGGCTTCCGCCCGCGTCATCAACTCGCGCAGGTGAGCATCTTGGACCACATCCGGTTTTCGGCTTGGCATGGCTAGATGGAAGAATTCACGGGGAATTCGAATCCGTCAAGCTGCCGGGCACGCCACGGCCTGTGCTCCGTCTCGTGCCGCTCCTTGAATTCGGGGAGCACTTCGCGGCCGAAGAGTTCGATGGATGCCATGATGTCTTCGTGCTTGCGCGAGCCGGCCTGCGCGATGAGCAGCATCACATCCTGGTGCGCGTCTTCGTATTGCTTCGCGAAATCGCGAATTTGCGCCGGCGTGCCGACGGCGGCCCGGGCCCGCGCCGAACGGAAGAGCGCTCGGGCGTTCTCGTTCTCGGGCTCGCGCTCGGCGACCGCCGTTTCAGCGCGGACCAGGTCCGCCAATTGATCGCGCGAGCGTGCGCTCAAGGCCGCCAGCCGTTCGTTTTCCGGCGTGTCCCGGAACTGCGTCATCAGGTTCGTTGTGGCGTGCTTGTGAACCGGGCCCGTGATGGGGTTGTAGTAGTGGTTGAGCGCGTAGCTGAAGAACTGCCCGCCGTCGCCGGCGCGGCGAACAGCCTCCTCCTCCGTCTCCGCGCACGCGAACTGGCTCAGCACGATCAGGGCAGGGTTCACGGCGGCGCCGATTGGCCGGCACTCCTCGCGGATCAGCCGCCAGTAGGATGAGACGCGTTCTTCCGCCTCTTCAGGGGTTTCGAAAGAAAACCCGAGCGAGCCCATGCCCAGGCGGGCGGCGTTCATGACGGTCTCCCGGCGCCCCCCGGCAACCCAGAGCGGTGGGTGAGGCTTCTGGAGAGGCTTCGGCACCACGTTCCGCGGCGGGAAACTCACATAGTCGCCTTCGTAGCCTCGGAACGGCTTCTCGGTCATCATCCGCAGGGCGATACGGGTGCCTTCTTCCCACATCGCCTTCTTCTCGTCCCAGGGCACGCCGAACGCATCGAGTTCGTTCCACGATGACGACTCGCCGGTGCCGAACTCGGCGCGGCCATCGCTCACGAGATCCAGCGTCGAGATGCGCTCAGCGACACGCGCTGGGTGGTTATACATCGGCGCCGTGAGAACGATCCCATGCCCGAGCCGGATGTTCTTCGTGCGCTGGCTCGCGGCGGCCAGCACGATTTCCGGCGCCGAAGAGTGTGCGTACTCCTCGAGGTTGTGGTGCTCCACTTCGAAGACGTAGTCGAAACCCAACTGGTCGGCGAGTTCGATCTGCTCGAGGGCTTCCTTGACGATGCGGTGCTCGTCGTCGGGATCCCAGTCTTCCTGCCCGTAGGGCTTGGGCAGCTGCAGTTCGTAGAACAGTCCAAACTTCATTCGGTGCCTCCCTGGCGTGGATGCTTGGGGTCAATACCCATCAGGCTCGCGCCTGGCCGTTCACGGACGGTTGTTGGGCGGCGGCGGGCATCATCGGGGTCCAGTTCTTGCGAGCGGCGACGTTTTCCATCCTCGCCTTCCACATCCCATCGAACTCGGATTCAGGGATGATGTAGAACTGGTCGTTGCGGATGCCTTCGAAGACGGCCTCTGCGATCTGCTCCGGCTCCATCGCCCGTTCGAGGAGACCCGGGGGCGCCAGCGACGGCACCTCGGTGACACCGGGCCGGTTGCGCTCCGAATCGAAGATGCGCGTCTTCACGAACGGCGGACAAAGCACCGAAGCGCCCACGGGCGATCCGGCTGCGCGCAGATTCTGATAGAGCGCCTCGGACAGGGCGACCACCGCGTGCTTGCTCACGCCGTAGATGCCGTTGCCAGGCAGCAGGCCGGCCACCGACGCGGTGTTCACGACATGCCCGGGCTCGCCCGATGCGACCATCGCCGGGACGAACGTGCGGATTCCGTTCAACACGCCCCAGAAGTTAATCCGGAACGTCCACTCCCAGTCGTCCTCGGTCGTGTCCCAGATAGGGACACGGCCGCCGCCGGCCACGCCTGCGTTGTTCACCAGGATGTGGACTGCGCCGTAGCGCTTGATCGCTTCATCACGCAGCAGCGCCACCGACTCCGGCTTCGCAACGTCGGCGAACACCGGGAGGACATCGAACTCACGTTGGGCGAACTCCGTCGCCGTAGCATCCAGTGCGGCCCGTTCGAAATCGGCGAGCACGACCGACATGCCTGCCTGGGCGAACTTCTCGGCGAGTGCCCGTCCGATGCCGCTTGCACCGCCCGTAACCACGGCAACCTTGCCTTCGAACTCCTGCATGTGGATCCCCTCTCGTGCCGCGATTGCGACGGAAGTCAGGCCTTGCGCCGAATGGGCAGGTGCTTCGGGCCCCGGAGGTTGAAGTTGTTGCGGTAAATGATCTCGTCCTCTGGAACGGCGAGGTCGAAATCCGGGAACTCGCGCAACAACGTTGTGAGCGCAGACTTCGTTTCGAGCCGTGCGAGGTACTGCCCGATGCACACATGAATCCAGTCGCCGAAGGCGAGGTGGCGCGACTTCGGCCGGTGGAAATCGAGCACGTCAGGGTTGTCGAACACGCTCTCATCGCGATTCGCCGAGGCGAGGAAGATGATCACCTGCTGTCCGGGCTTCACTTCCTGTCCGTGGAACTCCGCCGGGCCGACGGCTCGCCGGCTGGTGAACTGGACAGAACCGTCGTAGCGCAGGAACTCTTCGATCGCGTCCTCGATGAGTTCCGGGTGGTCGCGCAGTTCCTGCTGGCGCTCCGGAAACTTCCAGAGCGCCAGGACCGCATTGGAAATGAGGTTGGTGGTCGTCTCATTGCCGGCCAGGAGGAGCAGGTTCACGGCCGCAAGCAGCTCGTTGTCGGTGAGCTTCTCCTCGGCGTCATGGGCCTGGACGAGCCTGCCGATGAAGTCGTCGGTCGGGTTGCCTTTGCGTTCGGCGATTTGCTCTTTGAGGTACGTCCGGAACTCGACGATCTCCCTGTTGCGGGCGTCGATTTCCTCGTCGCTCGCGTCAGGCCGCATCGGTTCCGTGGCGGCGTCCGACCAGCGTTTGAACTGCGGCCCGAGCTCCGTGGGGATGCCGAGGAGTTCTGCGATGACCGTGACCGGCAGTGGGACGGCAAGGTCCTCGGCGACATCGAACGTCTCGCGCTTCCCGGCGCCTTCGAGAAGCCTGTCCGTTATTTCCTGGATGTGCGGCCCAAGCGCGTTGATCTTCCCCGGGGTGAAGTCCCGATCCAGCAGGCGGCGCAGCCGCGTATGGTCCGGGGGATCCGCGCCAAGCATGGTGAGAGTCCCGGTTGGTGCTACCGTCTCGCGCCGATCGGTTCGGGCCATGCCGCCTTCGCGGCGTAACGCCGACCACTGCGCTCCAGAATCGCGCAGCACTGTCCGAACGTCGTCGTAGCGTGTGAGCAGCCAGGCTTCAAAGCGCTCCGACCAGACGATCGGGGCGTCTTTACGCAGCCGAGCGTAGAACTGGTGCGGACGCGCAATCACCCGTGGGTCGAAGACGTCCATCTCCTGGTCTCGCGTGGCAGGTGCTGTCATGGTGTTCCCCCTCCTGAGACTGGCGCCGGGCGATTCCTGGCGCGTTCCAAACGAACTATCCCTTGCGCCGGAAGAATTCGCCAGCGGCATTCATCGCGAGGCGGCTTTCGGGCGCGTCCGGCACGAACATCGGATAGACGTGAAAGCCGCCGGGCTGCACGTGCAAGACGACGTCGACGCCTGCCTCGCCGGCGCGAGCGGCTACCCGCAGCGTGTCGTCCAACAGCACTTCGTCGTCGCCGGCGTTGAGATAGAGCGGAGCGATCCCGGTGAAGTCTCCGTACGCCGGCGAAATCGACGGGGAGCACGGGTCCATCCCTCCCAACACAACCGCAACCGCCTGGCGGACGCCCTCTGCCCCGTTGGTAATGATCGGGTCACGGTGGCGCCGCGAACGCATCGACGGCGAAGTCACTGCAAGGTCGGTCCAGGCCGAGAATGTCGCGGCCGCATTCGGTTGGGCCCGTCCCGCATCGCGCAGGGCGAGAAGCAGCGCGAGCGTGAGACCGCCTCCGGCAGAGTCGCCCGCGAGATAGAGCGATCGAGCGGGTGCGGCGCCGCCGGGCCCGTTCGCCTGCATCCAATCCCAGGCGGAAAGCGCGTCTTCCAGTTGAGCCGGCCAGACGTTTTCGGGGGCGAGGCGATAGTCGATGGCGAGGACCGCGCAGTTCGCGGCAACGCCAAGGTCCGAAGCGAACCGCCGGTGGCTCTTCGTGGAGCCGAACGCATAGGCTCCGCCATGCAGCAGGAGCAGCCGCCGGTCGTGGTCGACTCCCGGCGAAAGCACCCACTCGCCCGGCACGCCCTCTGCGGACACGGCGACGGTCTTCACGGTGTCGGGAAGCGGTGGCGCAGCCATATCGAAGCCGGCACGGCGGACGGTTATGTCGGGTGGTGGCGCGTCGGCCGGTGGCTGTGGCATCTGCGCACGCAACCGAATGAAGGCTTCGAGTTCCGGAGAAGGCATCGGTTCACCTCGGCGGGAGCGGCGGCAATCGATTGTTGTTCTGGCAACGTTTGCAGATCTGGCCCGGAGCCTACCAGCATCGAACAGGCATCGCAAGGGGCATTTCACTCGTCATCTCGCCTCTGCGTGCGCCATTCTGGTACGATTGGCGGAGCGTTCAGAGGGCCACGCATCCGCGATCGGCCCGGCAACCTGGTTAAGCCTCCAAGGTGCCACCAACGACGCGGTTCCGCCACGGTGGAGCAACAAAAGGCGGGCATTCATCCAACTCGCCCGCGACGCCTTCGGGAGAACAGGCTCGACCGCGAGGTTGGCCCGGCCGCCCGTGTTCCGGGGCACTTGACCACCGTCCGGGGAGTCGCCGGGCCGTGCCCCAACCGCAGGACAGCGAGCACCATGCCAGAACGACGGCTTCTCACCTCCGAATCAGTCACGGAGGGCCACCCGGACAAAGTCTGCGATCAGATCTCGGACGGTGTCCTCGACGCCATCCTCCACGAGGACCACATGGCCCGAGTCGCCTGTGAGACGGCGATCACGAACGGCCTTGTCCTTGTCACCGGGGAGATCACCACGACGGCCTACGTCGACATCCCCGGAATCGTCCGTTCGACTATCCGGGACATTGGCTACACGTCGTCGCAGATCGGGTTCGACAGCGAGACGTGTGGCGTCATCACCGCAATCAACGAACAGTCGCGAGACATCGCGGAGGGCGTCTCCCGTTCCTACGAGACGCGCCATGGCCTGCGCGAAAGCGAAGAGCTGGAGACGGGCGCGGGCGACCAGGGAATGATGATCGGGTTCGCATGCACCGAGACCGCGGAGCTCATGCCGCTCACGATCTCACTTGCGCACCGCCTCACCCGGCGCCTGGCCGAGGCCCGCAAGTCCGGCGAACTCAAGTGGCTCCGCCCTGACGGCAAGTCGCAGGTCACAATCGAGTACGACGAGAACTGGAAGCCCGTTCGAGCGGAGGCGGTGGTCATCTCCACCCAGCACGCTCCGGACGTCGACAACGAAACGATTTCGACCGATGTCCGCAAGCACATCATCGATATGATCGTGGACGGCGACCTCATCGATCGGGCAACAAAGGTGTTCGTGAACCCATCGGGCCGATTCGTGATCGGCGGTCCGAAAGGCGATGCCGGGTTGACCGGGCGCAAGATCATTGTCGATTCATACGGCGGTATCGCCCGGCACGGGGGCGGGGCCTTCAGCGGCAAAGACCCGACCAAGGTGGACCGTTCCGGCGCCTACGCCGCGCGGTGGGTGGCCAAGAACATCGTGGCCGCCGGCCTGGCGACGCGCGTCGAATTCATGCTCTCGTACGCCATCGGAGTGGCGGAACCGACCTCGATCGGCGTAGAGACCTTCGGCACCGGGACCGTCCCGGACAGCACCATCCTCGCCGCCGTGCGCAAGCACTTCGATCTTCGCCCGGGCGCAATCATCAGGGACCTCAACCTGCGGCGGCCGATCTACAAGGCGACCGCGGCCTACGGCCACTTCGGGCGCACCGAGATCGACGCGCCCTGGGAAGACACCAGCAGGGCAGTGGACCTCCGCGCTACCGCCGGTCTCACGTAGAATACGCGCGAATGGACGCAATCGTGCTCGTCGGCGGGCTGGGAACACGCCTTCGCCCGCTGACATGGCAACGCCACAAGAGCCTGGTGCCCCTGTGTAACCGGCCCGCCATCGATTACCTCTTCGATTGGCTTGGCAGGTCGGGCTTTCAACGCATCATCCTTGCCCTCGGCCAGCAAAATGACGACCTGGCCGTCGCCTGTGAAGGAACACGACCGGGCGGCCTGGAACTCCGGATTGTGCGCGAACGCCAGCGTCTCGAATCCGGTGGGGCCATCCGGAATGCCGTCGCGGAGGCACAGGTCCGCGGTCGGTTCGCCGTCGTGAATGGCGACGTGTTCGTGGACTTCGACTTTCAGGATGCGCTCCGGTCGCACGAGGCTGCGAAGGCGACTCTGACGCTCGCGCTTTCGCCGGTAGCTGAGCCGTGGTCGTTCGGTGTGGCCGCGGTCGACGCAAACAGCATGATCACCGGCTTTGTCGAGAAACCGCCGCGGGGCACGGAGCCAGGCAACCTTGTGAACGCCGGCGTCTGGATTTTCGAACCCGGGCTGGTCGATGAAATACCCCCGGGGGCCGTCCGGGTCGAAGAAACGCTGTTTCCTTCTCTCGTCGGTCGTGGAAGGCCCGTCCTGGGCTACCAGTTCGATGGGCTCTGGGCGGATATCGGGACGCCTGCGCGCTACATGGAGATCAACACAACGCTGGTCGAACGGGACCCCTCCTGCGCCGTCGCCGCGTCAGCGCGTATCCACGCGGTCGCGATGGTGTACGGCAGCTCCATCGGCGCCGGTTCGAGCGTCGGCGCTCGCTCGCTCATCGTAGATTCGATCGCATGGGAAAATGTGGCCGTGGGCGAAGAAGTCCGGGTCACCGGGAGCATCATCGCGAACGACGCGATCATCGGGCCGGGCGCTGTGCTGATGGGCGCGGTGATCGGCGCGGGGGCCATGATTTCGGCCGGTTCAACGCTTCCCGCCGGTAGCAGCGTTGAACCGGGCGCGCACGTATGATGGCGGAATGACCGTGAACCCTGTTCAGTTCGGCACCGATGGATGGCGCGCCATCATTGGTGAGACCTTCACGTTCGACAACGTGCGGGCGTGCGCACAGGCGATCGCGCTGCATTTCGCCGAAGTCTACGGCACCGCAAAGCCACTCATCGTCGGATACGACACGCGTTTCCTTTCGGACGAATTCGCGGCGGCCGTGGCGCGCGTCCTGGCGGGCAACGGCTTCGCCGTTCAGCTGGCCGACCGGCCCGCCCCCACGCCAGCCATCAGCTGGAGGATCATCGAGGCGGGCGCAAGCGGTGGTGTCGTCGTTACGAGCAGCCACAACCCGTTCCGGTGGAACGGCATCAAAGTGAAGCCGCACTACGGAGGGAGCGCCAGTCCGGAAATCGTGGCCGACATCGAACGGCGTGTCCCGGCAATCCTCGAGGCGCCGGAGAGCATCGCCCTCGCCCCTCAGGGCTCGGACCTCATCAGCGGCTTCAATCCCGTCCCGGGCTATTTCGCCAGGCTGCGCTCCCAGGTGGACATCGACGGCATCAAGAGCGCGGGCCTCAAGCTCGCGGTCGATCCGATGTTTGGCGCGGGGGCCGGCTATTTCCAGGAGTTGCTCGGCGGCGGCGCCACCACGGTGACAGAGATCCACACGGCCCGGAACCCGCTGTTCCCGGGCATCCGCGCGCCGGAGCCAATCGAATCAAACCTGGGCGAGTTCCTCTCGATGCTGTCCGGTGGCGCCTACCATGCCGGCATTGCGAACGACGGCGACGCTGACCGGGTCGGTCTCGTGGACGAACACGGCCTGTACGTCGACCAGTTGCGGGCATTCGCTCTGCTCGTGAACTATCTCCTGGGGGAACGCGGCCTGCGCGGCGCAGTTGTAAAGTCCGTGACCACGACCGGGATGGCGAACCGCCTTAGCGCGCACTACGGTGTCGAGTGTTTCGAAACGCCAGTCGGCTTCAAGCACATCGGTCCGCTGATGATGCAGCACGATGCGCTCATCGGCGGGGAAGAGAGTGGCGGCTATGGCTTTCGCGGGCACATCCCGGAACGCGACGGCATCCTTGCCGGTCTCTTTCTCGTTGATTATGTCGCGCGGTCCGGCCGCACTCCCTCGGAGCTCCTGGCGAGCGTCTTCGCCATCACCGGTCCCCACTTCTACCAGCGCCTCGATTTCGACCTGCAGCCCGGTGCAAACGCCGCTGTGAAGGCCACGCTTGACGCAGCCAATCCCGGTGAAATCGCGGGCCAGCGGGTCACGCGGCGGGACACGGTCGACGGCTGGCGCTACACCTTCGATGAAGGCTGGTTGCTCTTCCGCCTCTCCGGCACAGAGCCCCTCGTTCGCATATACACCGAGGTCCGCGACCAGTCGTTGGTCCAGCCCGTCCTGGAAGAGGGAAAGCGCATCGCGGGGGTCGCGTGAACCGGCTCGATGACCCCGCCATCTACTCGCTGGATGCAAGCGGGATGTTCGAGCACATCGCCCTCCTGGGTGCCGAGCTCGTTCGTGCATGGGATGCCAGCGCGGGCATGGTCGTGCCGGCGCCGCCGCAGCCGCTGAACGGCGTCGTGGTGGCGGGGGTTGGCGGATCGGCGACGGGCGGCGACTACTTCGCGGCGCTTTCGGTATCTGCGGCGCCCTGCCCGGTCGTCGTGGTGCGTGGATATGCGCTACCCGCCTGGGTGAACCGGCACACACTCGTGATCCTCACCTCATATAGCGGGGACACCGAGGAGACGCTCGCCTGTTTCCAGGATGCGCAATCGCGTGGAGCAAGCACCCTGGCCGTCACGCGCGGAGGCGGACTCGCGCGCGAAGCGCGCGCGGTGGGCGCCCCGGTCTACGTCCTGACCTACGAGTCACCCCCGCGCGTGGCGATCGCTCATAACCTCGTGCCGTTGCTCCGCGTTGGAGTGGCTCTCGGACTGTGCCCAGTCACGAACGACGACATCGCTGCCGCCGGCCGTCACCACAGCAAGCTCGTGCAGCTTCACATCGGGCCGGACCAGCCTTCGTCCCAGAACCGGGCAAAGCAGATTGCGGCCGGCCTCAAGGGCCGTTTCGTCATCGTCATGGCGGCCGAACACCTGTTGCCGGTCGCGCGGCGTGTTCGCAACCAGCTCGCCGAAAACGGCAAGGCGCTTGGGTCCGTAGAGGAAGTACCCGAAGCGAACCACAACCTCATCGTCGGACTGGACTCCGCGACCGATCTCTCGGGAGCCGTCTCGATCCTGATGCTCGGCTCGGAGCGATACGGGGAACGGGTGAAGCGCCGCTTCGAGGCAACCGCACAGCTGTTCCTCGAAGCGGGCATCGAGGTCCAGCGGCTTTCCGTCACGGGAACGTCAGTCCTGGATGAGCTCATCCTTGGCACGGCATGGGGTGACTACATCGCCTCCTACCTCGGATTGCTGAACGGCAAGGATCCGACCCCCATCCCCCAGATCGACCGCATCAAAGCCGCGCTGGCGGCGCAAGAATAGCCGCGAGGATTTCTCCAGTGAGCCCTCATGTCGTTGCTGTCCATCTGAGTCCAACCCACACGATGTCCAAAACCAGCGTTGGCGCCATCGAGATGGTCGCCGGGCTCGGTGTGCTTGGAGACGCGCACATGGGCGAAACAGTGAAACACCGGTCGCGTGTCGCCAAAGACCCCATGCAGCCGAACCTGCGGCAGGTCCACCTGATCCACTCGGAGCTGCATACATGGCTCGGCGAACGCGGCTTCAGCGTCGTGGCCGGTCAGATGGGCGAGAACGTTACGACCCGCGGCCTCGACATCCTGGCCCTGTCGGCGGGCACTCGCTTGCGCCTGGGGGGCGAGGCCGTGGTCGAACTCACCGGTCTCCGCAACCCGTGCGCCCAGCTCGAAGGCATCCAGCCCGGCCTCATGGCCGCCGTCCTCGACCGCGACCCGAATGGAGAACTCGTCCGCCTCGCCGGCGTCATGGCTGTGGTGGTGACCGGCGGGATCGTGCGTCCGGGCGACGCTATCGCCGTCGAGGCGCCCCCGGTCCACACGCCGCTTCAGATGGTCTGAATCGCGGCTCCGGCGGATGTGGTCAGTTTGCCGGGAAGATCTCGTGAGAAGGGCCCGGCCGGCCGTGCTTCTCGCGCTGGTCGGCCTGGAGCTCCGAGATCTGTTCGGCCCGGCGGTCGAAGATCTGCGGGACGTCCCAGCCGTTCAGTCCCGAGTAGGTGTCGATCTGGCTGCGATGATGGATGTCGTGTTCGAGGCCCATCGCGAGGATGCGCCAGCCCGATAGCGCCCCGGTCGCCTCAATGGTCTCGATCTTGCGGTCGAGCCACTCATCCGGTGTGCCGTCGAGGAGCCGGCGGAACTCGAGTGCACTTTCCTGCAACGCCGGGATCCATAGATCGCGCGAGGAGACGTCTGGCGGGCGCGGGCTAATCCAGCCGTCGCCGCGATACGCGCTTGCGAAGTAGAGGCGCGAGCCGGCCATATGTCCGACGAGCGTGTTGATGCTCCAGGCCTTCTCGCCTTCGCCGGTTGCCGGTTTCCACCCGTCGGCCGCCTCGGGGAGGGCAGCGATGTCGCGAATCGCACGGCGATTGACGGCGTCGAAGTAGTTCAGGAAAGCGCCCACTGTTCGATACATCCGGCCTGTCTCCTTAGAGCGGTTGATTGTAGTGCAGGAACGGGAGGCTTGCCGTCTCGAGCGCGGTCACCTCGGTCGCAGAAAGTTCGAGCGAAAGGCAGGGCAGTTGCTCCTCCAGTTGGGCGACCGTGTTGGCCCCCACGACTGCCGAGGTGACGCCGTCGACCCCCAATTCCCACGCAAGCGCGACGGCAGCACAGGTCGTTTGCCGGCGGGCCGCGATGTCACGGATGGCGTCGACCACGGCCCAACCCTGGGAGGTGAAGTATTGCGACACCGCGCGAGCGCGGGCAGACTTCACTGCTTCTCCGCCCCTGACGTACTTCCCCGTGAGGAAGCCACTCGCGAGGGGACTGTACGTGTTGACACCCAGGCCATACTCGGCGCACACGGGAGCCAGGGCCACCTCATATTCGTGGCGGTGGACCATGCTGTGGTGGGGCTGCAACGAAACAAACGACGGGAGGCCGTGACTCCGTGAAATCTCCAGGGCCTCGCGCAGAAGCTCGGGAGGGTAGTTGGACGCACCGATGTGGCGCACTTTCCCGGCCTTCACCAGGTCTTCGAAGGTCCGTAACGTCTCCTCAACCGGCGTCCTGTCGTCGAATGAATGGCACTGATAGAGGTCGATCGTCTCAACCTGCAGGCGGCGGAGGCTGTCCTCGCAAGCGCGAATGATGTGACTCCGCGAGAGACCTTCGCCATCGGGCCCGTCCCACATCGCGCCGCGCACCTTCGTGCCGACAAGGATGCGGTCCCGGTTTCCACGAGCCTTCAGCCAACGCCCGATGATTTCCTCGCTCACGCCCCCGGGGTTCCCTTCGTGCCAGCGCGAGTAGACGTCCGCGGTGTCGAGGAAGTTGCCACCCGCCGCGACGAAGGTGTCCATGATCGAAAACGCCGTGCGTTCGTCCGCAGTCCACCCGAACTGCATCGAACCGAGGCAAAGCCGCGACACGGAGAGGCCGCTCCTGCCCAGCTCCGCCGTGGGCATCGTCACGCGATCGCCTCCTCGCAATCTGCCCGAAGGATGTCGTCGAGGGTCTCCCGCCGGGCGACGAGTGTTGCCTTGCCATCGTCCCAGAACACCTGCGGGACGCGGCCCATCGAGACGTAGTTCGAACTCATCGCCGCCCCGTAGGCGCCGGCATCGTGGAGGACCAGCAGGTCGCCCGGGTCGGGTCGACCCAGGAGGCGAGGGTCGAGCATCTCCTGGTCGTCGCGCGTGAAGACATCACCGCTTTCGCACAGCGGCCCGGCGACGACGAAAGGCTCCTCCGGACGCCCGGCGCCCGCACCAACGATCGAGATGTGGTGGTAGCTGCCATACATCGCGGGCCGGACCAGGTCATTGAAGCCGGCGTCAACCATGATGAACTGGTGCCCCTCGCCCTTCTCATTCGATCGCGTCGCCTTGACGTCCTTGACACGCGACACGAGCACCGCCATGCCGGCGACACCGTAGCGTCCCGGCTCAATCTCAACGCGAACCGGATGGCCCGCAGCTGTCTTCAACTCTTCGGCCGAGACAACCAGGATCTCGCGAAAACTCCCGAGATCTGCGGGCAGCGCGCCGGGGCGATAGGGATGCGGGATTCCACCGCCGAAGTTGCAGGCCCGCACATCCGGGAACGCGCCGATCAGCGACGCGAACACGCCGGTGAGCCGGCGCATATTGCGGTCGAATTCGCCTGGCTGTGGTCCGGTTCCGATGTGGGCATGGAGCCCAATGACCGGGAAACCCGCTGCCTTCGCCGCCGCCGCGACAGGCTCGATGTCTTCGAACCAGATGCCGTGCTTCGACGACGGGCCTCCGGTATCGCATGACGCGACATGGCCATGGCCGAAGCCGGGGTTGATGCGCAGCGCGATGGGTCCCCGATAGCCGCGCTCCGCCAGTTCGCGAATCATTCCGGGAGAGCCGATGTTCGGCAGCACTTGCTCTTCGACGACGATGTCCAGCGCGTTGTCGCGGAACACGTCGGCGGTGAACATCACGACCGGCGGCTCGACCCCGCCGGGAAACCCTGCCCTGAGCGCCCGCGCCACTTCGTTGCCACTGACCGCATCGATCCAGAAGCCGGCTTCGCGCACTTCGCTCAGCACCGCATGGGAGGAGTTCGCCTTCATGGCAAAGCGCGATTGCAGGTCAGGTCCGGAGGTGAGACGAGCAAGGTCGCCGAGGGCGGCGCGAAGGATTTGGGCGTCGTAGAGGTAGAACGGGGTGCCCACCTTTTCGGCGAGCATTTCCAGCGGGTAACGAGAGAGATCCATGCCGCGAGTATAGCTGAGGGTCCCTCGTGCGCAGCGTTCTGATAGGCTTCGGCCGTGTTCACGTCTGTCCTTGTGGCCAACCGTGGAGAGATCGCCGTGCGCATCTGCACGACGTTGAGGCGCATGGGCATCCGGTCGGTCGTGACCGCCTCGATACCCGACCGGCACAGCCTCGCCGTGAGGACCGCGGACACGTTTGTCCTGCTCGATGGCTATGCCGCTTCGGAAACCTACCTCGACATGGACGCCGTCATCGCGGCCGCCAGGTCGTCCGGCTGCGAAGCCATCCACCCCGGCTACGGCTTTCTGAGCGAACGCGCCGAGTTCGCGGAACGTTGCGCCGCCGAGGGCATTGCCTTCATCGGACCCCCGCCGTCGGTCCTGCGCGCGTTGGGCGACAAGTCGTCTGCGCGACGCCTGGCAGTGGCCGCCGGTGTTCCGGTCGTGCCCGGCTGGGACGGCGACGATGACGAAACAACCCTCGAGCAGGAAGCCGCGCGCATAGGCTTTCCGGTGATGCTCAAGGCCCGAGGGGGCGGCGGCGGCCGCGGCATGCGCGAAGTCCACGAGCCATCGTCACTCCTCGAAGCGATAGAAAGTGCCCGCCGCGAAGCACTCGCGGCGTTCGGCGACGGCGGGCTCCTTCTCGAAAAGCTTGTGACCGGCGCACACCACGTAGAGGTGCAGGTCCTCGCCGACGCCTTTGGCAACGTGGTCCACCTCGGCGAACGAGACTGTTCCGTCCAGCGGCGGCGCCAGAAGTTGATCGAAGAAAGTCCAAGCCCGGTGGTCGATGACGAACTGCGCGAACGTCTCACGGGCGCCGCGCTCCGAATCGCCCGAACAGCCGGTTACGTGAACGCCGGGACAGTGGAGTTCCTCGTTCACCCGGCGCCGTCCGGGTTGGGTCGCGACGCGGAGTTCTACTTCCTCGAGGTCAACCCGCGCCTCCAGGTCGAACACCCTGTCACGGAGATGGTCACCGGGCTCGACCTGGTCGACCTCCAGCTGCGCGTTGCGGCGGGCGAGCCGCTGCCGTTCGCTCAGTCCGCGGTCCAGTTCTCCGGCCATGCGATCGAGTTCCGCATCAACGCCGAAGACCCCTGGGACGATTTCAAGCCGAGTGCCGGCCGCATCACCTCCGGCAGCGTTCCGGTTCGTTTGGGACGCTTTGGCGTGGTCGAGACCGCGACGCGCGTAGATTCAGCGGTGGAGGAGGGCGACGACGTTTCGCCCCACTACGATTCGCTCATCGAGAAGGTGATTGTTCACGAGACGAGCCGGGACGGTGCTATCCAGGAGGCGAAGCATGCGCTTCGCAGGCGGCTGGACGGCCTCGCCACGAATAGCGACCTGCACAAGGCGATTCTTGATGCCCCCGCGTTTGTCACCGGGCAAGCAACGATTGGGTGGCTTGAGCGCGACCTGGATTCACTGCTGAGCGTTTACCGCCACCCGGCTGAGCTGTGGGCGGCAGCAGGTCTGGGAATGCATCACCTGACCAATGAGTTCCGGCCCGCTTCGCGCTCATCGCCATTCACCGAGCGGGCCGGTTGGATTGGGGCCGGGCCTTCGACCATTTGGCTCCGGACTGAACACGAGGTCCGGCCTGTGGGGGTCACGCCCGTCAGCACCTGGAGTGCCGTGGTAACCGTTGGCGACATCGATTTCGAATGCGCATGGAGTGGGAAGGGTCTGGGCGGTCTCATCGTCGGGCCTCTTCGCCGCCCATTGGAACCCCAAATCCACTACCACAACGTAGACTCGGTCGAGGTCGCCGAAGGCGAAACCACTGTCACCTTCCACATCGCGCCGCCGCCGCCCCTGCCGCGCCGGGCCAGGGTCGCCGCAGCGGGCGCGTCTGTCGTGATCGCGCCTCTCGCCGGCCGCGTGGCCTCCATCCGCGTCCGCGAAGGCGACTCCGTCGAGACCGGCGATGTCCTCGCGCTTCTGGACGCCATGAAGATGGAGCACCGCGTCCCGGCAACGATCACCGGGGCAGTCCGCCGCATCGCCGTCAACGAAGGCGAAAACGTCCGAGAAGGCGACCTGCTCTTCGAGCTGGAATGATCTATCCGGCCCCAACGTGCACGTGAAAGTGCTTCGACTCCTGATAGACCCCTCGTAGTGCCTCATAAGTGATGGCTACCGGGTGGAGAGCGCTGCCTCAGAAGTCCT